>CAIKKJ010000099.1 GCA_903827955.1 uncultured Verrucomicrobia subdivision 3 bacterium | reverse complement strand
TTCCAGCAAATCGGTCGTCACGACGGAATGAAAACGGTCGTCGTCCGCGCAGAGCAGAAAGGCAGGCGGCACATTCGCGGGCAGCACGGCGGGAACGCCCAGTGGGCCGGGATAAATCTCCACGATGAAATCCGGCCGCGCGCTCGCATGGTCAATCGCATCAAGCGCGTTCGTGACGCCGGCGTTTTCGGTGAAGGCCGCAAGCGAAACTATTTCGCCGCCCGCCGAATAGCCGACGAGACCGATGCGATTCGTATCCACACCCCATTCGCCTGCGCGGCTGCGGACGACGCGCATTGCGCGCAAGCCGTCTTCACGCGCATTCTCCGAGTTGTAGGGGGAATTCGTTTCGCGGAACAAACGGTATTTTAGAACGAAAGCAGTAACGCCGAGATTATTAAAATACTTCGCCGGCTCCGCGCCTTCTGCGCCGAAGACGAGTTCACGGAAACCGCCGCCGGGACAGATGACGACCGCCGCGCCGTTGGCTTTTTCCTTCGGCGGCAGAAAAACGGTGAGCGACGGATTGTTGATATTCTTTACCCAATAGCTCGCGGCCTGTTCGGGAATGTCCTTGCGCGCTTCAAAACCGGGCGCGCCGTTCGGCCAGAGTGGAATGGTTTGCGGCGCATCGGCGGCGAGCAACGTTACTGGCAGTAGGAGGGCAGCGAGGAATATTTTTTTTAGTTTCATGTGAATTTGATATTTCGTCATTATTTTCAAGATGTCGCGTTTCATTTAGACGTTGGCAAATGTGGATTAGCGCGGGAAAGCTCCAGAGGGCTGGAGCACTCCAAGACGCGGCGCGTTGTTTCATGCGCCTCGTGCCGCGCGAAGCGTCTTGGACTGCGGCAGCCGTCTGCCGCTTTGCTCGGCTACGCTGAAAACTTTGCCGGTCATAGTAAAATCAAAGTCGAAATCCACAAAGAATGAAAATGCAGGCAAAGCCCAACGCGGCTAAACCTGAAACGATGCAGGCTCGAACTGAGCCAGGGAAACCTGCCTTGCCTGTGTGTGACTGAAACCACTCGTTTCCAAGTTTGATTCGGTCAAACAACATCCACCAAGAAATAAACAACCAAAAGGCGGCGACGAGAAAACAAATACCGCGACTGACTAAATGCGTATGTGCAAAACAGAGATAGCAAATCAGCACAGTAACCAATGACAGTAAAATGGATGCCCACCTGTTCATAAAACCTAACAGTCAGTTAAACATTTTCCAATCTTCCCGTCGAATCCCCAAACCGTTCCAGATTTTTCACGCCCATGCGGTCGGCCATGCTTAAAAATAAATTCGTCGCGGGTTTGCCGCCGTGCTTCACGAAACGGCCCGGCGTCACCGTGCCGCCGCCCGCGCCCGCCAGCAGGATCGGCAGGTTCGAGTGCGTGTGGCGGTTGCCGTCCGCATTGCCGCCGCCATAGACGATCATGGAATTGTGCAGGAGCGAATTGCCGTCCACGTCTTTGGTCGCGGACATTTTTTCGAGAAATTTTCCGAACTGCTGCACATACCACAAATCTATCTCGGTGATTTTTTCGATCTTGTCGGGATTTTCCTGATGATGCGAGAGGTCGTGATGACCTTCCGGCACGCCGATGTCCGCGAAAGAACGGTTGCTGCCGTCGTGCGCGAGCAGCATCGTGGCGACGCGTGTGGAATCGGTCTGAAACGCGAGCAGCATGATGTCATACATGAGCGCAATGTGCTGGCCGTATTCGGCGGGAATCCCGGCGGGCGTCGGCACCATCGGGTCTTTCACGTCGCCGAAATGTTCGGCCTTCTGGATGCGCGTCTCGAGTTCGCGGATGCCGGTGAGGTATTGATCCAATTTTTCCGAATCGCGCGCGCCGAGCCGTTGCTGCATGGAACGCGCGTCCTGCATGACGAAATCAAGGATGGAACGCTGTTCCTGACGGCGGCGGCGGGCGTTGTCCACGCGTTCGCCGGGCGCGCCCGCACCGAAGAGCCGCTCGAAAACCTGGCGCGGATTTCCCTCCGGCGTCATCGGCGTGTTGGGCGAACTCCACGCGAGGTTGTAGAGATAGGCGCAGGAATAGCCGGAGTCGCAGTTGCCGGCGTTGTGGCCGTTGTCGCAGGTAAGTTCGAGCGACGGAAACCGCGTGAGATGGCCGACCTGCCGCGCAATGGCCTGGTCAATGGAAATCCCGGCGTGAATGTCCGTGGCGCTTTTTTTCACGCGCACGCCGGTGAGAAACGTGCCGTTGGCGCGGGCGTGGTCGCCGCCGCCGTCCATGCCCGCCGTGGCGTTCATGTGGTCGAGGCCGCCGACGACTTGAATTTCTTTCTGCGCGGACGCGAGCGGCTTGAGCGTGCGGCTCAAGTCGAAATTATTTCCTTCCTGTGTCGGCCACCACGCGGCGGGAATCGCGCCGTTCGGAAAATAAACGAACGCCGTGCGCAACGGCACGCCCGTGGCGGTTGTGCCGAGACCGCCCTCGGTCGCAGTGGCGGCGAGCAATTTCGTCGGCAACAACGACTCGAACGCGGGCAGCGCGACACACGCGCCGAGGCCGCGCAAGAAATGTCGGCGGCTGAAACTGGCGCGACGCTGGGCGGCGAGATTTTTGGCGGCGTTGGTTTTCATAATTTTTCTTTCACGTTGACACCGCTGGCGTTGCTGGCCTGTCTCGCCACGCGTGTTTTCTGAAACGGCGCGGATTCCACGATGCCCGCGATCAGCGCCGACGGTTTGCCGCCGGATTTCTCGATCTGCGCCACAATCTGATCCACGGTTTCCACGTCATAATAGTCCAGACCGCGTCCAAGCGCGTATGTCAAAAGCTTCTGCGTCAGCGTCCGGTAAAAATCCTCGGCGTGATTTTTCACCAGGATTTGTTTTAATTCTCTCACGTTCGCAAAACTTTCGCCTGTCACGAGTTTGCCGGACACGTCAATCGGCTGGTTGAACTCCTGATCGCGCCACATGCCGAGCGCGTTGAAATTTTCCAGCGCGAGGCCGATGGGATCCATCTGGTCGTGGCAGGAGGCGCACAATGCGTTTTCGCGATGTTTTGCCAGCGTTTCGCGCAGCGTTGGGGCGCGGTTCGTCAGCTTTGTATTGGCGTCTTCAAGCGGCGGAATGTTCGGCGGCGGCGGCAGCGCCGGCGTGCCGAGAATGTTGTCGAGAATGAACACCCCGCGTTTGACCGGCGAGGTGCGCGTGGGATTGGATGTCACCGCCAGCACCGTGCCCTCCGTCAAAATGCCGCCGCGCGGACTTTCCGCCGGCAACGTCACGCGCCGCATTTTCTGGCCGGTCACATTGGGAATGCCGTAATGCTGCGCGAGCCGCTCGTTGAGAAACGTGTAGTCGCTGTCGAGCAGTTCCAGCAAGTTGCGGTTCTCGCGCAAGATGTAGGCAAAAACATTTTCCGTCTCCTGCCGCATCGCGCGGCGCAGATCGTCCGTCAGTTCGGCGCGCGGCTGCCCTTGCCGTCGGGCGCGGAATGTGGCGCGGATGTTCGCCAGTTCTTCCTTCTCTTCTTTCGTGAGCTTGTCATCCGCCTTGTCGTTCAGCTCGCGGAAGCGTTTCCGCGCTTTGTCAAACTGCGAATCAAATTTCTGCTCCCGCGCCATCACGCTGCGCGCCTCGATGGGAACAGTGTCAATGTCACGCGCCTGCAACCATTGGCCAACGAAATTTTTCTCCAGCGCGTGGGCGCGTTCGTCCGCCAGCATCCGCTTGACCTGCGCGGAAAGATTTTTACGCAAAGTTCCCGCCGCCGCCTGCGAGAACAAATCTTCATCCGGCATGGAGGACCACAGAAAATACGAGAGCCGCGAGGCCAGTGCATATTCATCCACCAACGCATAAGGCTGCGCGGCGCCCTTATTCTCAAAGTTCTCCTCGCGAAAAATAAATCGCGGCGACGCCAGCACCGCAACCATCGCCTGCGCCACGCCGGCTTCAAAAGTTTTGCCCGGCTGGCTAAAAATACTTTCCGCCAGCTTCACCAAACGACCCGTCGTTTCCTTGTCCACCGGGCGCCGGAAGGCGCGACGTGCAAAATTGCCGAGCAGATCACGCGCGTAGTCGCGGCAGGCCGCAACATCGGCGGGAACATCTTTCGGAAAAAAGCGCGCGTAATTCTCCGGCTTTACCCAATGTTCTTTCTCTAGCGGCCCGCGCACCGTCACGTCCACGATTTGCATTGAGAGTGTCCGCCCCTGTGCGAGTCCCGGCGTGAGCGGACGCAGTTCAAAATCGAGTTGATGCTTTCCCGCCGTCCACGTCTGTGCGTAGTTGAAGTGATACGGCTTGCCGCCTTCCCACGCGAACTCCTTTTTCAACAGCTCATGGCCGTCGGCGCGGAAAACAAACTCGCACTTGTTGAGGTCGAAAACATCGTCCACATATTTTTCGTTCACCTGCAGATTCACATTCAACTCATACTGCCCAGCGTGCGGCGCATCAACAATGTTCGTCACCGCCGCGTGCGTGTAATATGACAGCGACGCGGGATTTTCCCGGTCGGTGCCGTCGCGAAATTCCCAGCCGTGAACAACCTGTTCCGGCGCCACGCCGCCCGTGACCGGCACGGCTTGCGAAATAATTTTCTCCGCCGCGACCATGTATTTCTCCAGCAACATCGGCGACATCGTCAGCACGTCACCGATGTTATCGAAGCCGTGGCCGGTGTCATCCGGCGGAAATTCTTTCACGGCCTCAAACTCAACGCCGAGCAGATCGCGGATCGTGTTCTGATATTCCACGCGATTGAGCCGGCGCAGCGTCACGCGACCCGGATCGGGATTGAGCGGATTCACCTCGAAGACGACGTCTTTGATCCAATGCTGGATCAATTCCTTCTGCTCCTTCGTCGGCTGGAATTTTTTCACCGGCGGCATCAGGCCGGCGCGCAGATTTTTCAGCACGCGCCACCACACATCGCGGCTGGCGGAAAAATTGGTCGTGGAATTAAAACTGTCCAGCGTCACACCGCCGCGCTTCTCGCCGCCACCGTGGCAGTCGTAACAAAATTCCTCCAGCACCGGCTGAATTTTTATGGGGAAGTCCGCCGCGGTCAAATCAGCCGCCAGCCCTGGCCGGTTCGCGAACAAACCGGCCATCAATCCGCTGGCAAAAATGAATGACCTCAAGTTCATGCACCGATTCAGGCTTTTGATTGGACGCTAGAGACCGCGCAGACGTTTCAACGTTTCCAGGCACGCACGCGTCGCGTGATACGGACCTTTCCATTCGCTGACCTTCGGCAAATTTTTATCGGGCTGGCCGTCGGGATTGATGCGCCAGAACCATTCGCCGTGAACGCGATCCACGAGATGTTGGTTGATGTAATTCCAAGTTTGCTCGGCGGCGGCAAAAAACATTTTGTCGCTGGAAATTTCAAACGCGTTCAAAAACCCGACCAGCGCTTCTGCCTGCGGCCAGCATTCGCGGCCCGTATCAATGATTTTTCCATCGGCACCTTCGTAGCACAGTCCGCCGTCCGCCGCGAAGCCCTCGTTGAAAATCACCTTCGCAATCTCCACCGCGACGGCGCGGACGCGCTCAAATAATTTTTTATCGCCCAATTCCTCCGCCGCTTCGCAGAGCAGCCAGCTCGCCTCAATGTCGTGGCCGAACGTGTAGGTGTCCGAGCGCACCTCCCACTGCTCGTTGAAAAAATGGTGCAGATGTTTGGTGCGCGCGTCGAGGATGCGCGTTAGAAAAATTTCGACCAACTCGCGCAGCCGCTCCGCCACGCGCGGATTTTTCCAGACGCGAAAAAGATTCGTGTAGGCTTCCAGCACATGAAGCTGATTGTTCATGGACTTTTTTTCGTTCATGTCTTTCTCGCTCAACCGCGCCTCGCTGCCGGCCTCCGACCAGTTGCGCTTGCAAACCTCGATATAACCGCCAAAAGTTTTGTCGTGCGCGTGGCGCTCGATAAGTTCAAACAACTCCTGCGCGCGAGTCAGCGCGGCTTGATTTCCAAACGCCAGATGAAATTCCGTCAGCGCATAAATGTAAAACGCCTGGCCGTAGGTTTTCTTCGAGTCGTCAATGACCTTGCCCGTGTCATCCAGCCGCCAGAACGCGCCGCCGTGTTGGGCGTCCCAGAATTTGTTCATCACAAAATCAAACGCGCGTTCAGCCATCTGCTTGAACAGCGGATCCGGCTTCACACGATGCACGGCAGAAAACGCCCATAAAATCCGCGCGTTTACAATCAGCCCCTTCGGCTGCGAACGGTCGGGTATTAGATCATTTGACAGCCACGCCATCCAGCCACCGTTTTTTTCATCAAGCGCGGGGCCGCACCAGAACGGGAGATAGTGCCCGAAGAGATGTTCACTGACTTCGGCGGAAAAAAAATTAAGTTCGGCGGTGGGAATCATTTGGACAACGCCGGATGCGAAATCTCCACGCGGCCAATTTGGGTTTCGCCGGTGAGTTCCAGTTTCAAAAGTTTTCCGTCGATATTTTTTTCCGCATGGAACAGCACCGGCTTCCAGTAGCCATATTCGCCCGCGCCGTGGAAATAAATTTCCTTCTGCGCGGTCACGCTATGAAATTCTTTACCATCGTCGGAAACGGAAAATTTCACATCGCTCACGTCCTTTGGAAAAATGGCAAACACGCGGAAACTCTGCACTTCGTTTGGCAACTGGTAAACTAAAACCTCGCCCGCCGTGCCGGCAATACGATGCGCGTCTTCCTTCGCGGCGCGGCTGTCGTGCGTGGCGAGTTTCCAGCCGCCGGTTTGCGAAATGGTTTTGGCAAAATCCGCGAGTTCATCCACAAGCGTCGCACTTTCCACAACCACTGGGCCGACGACGTTGGATGGCTCGGAAATTCCCGATTCATTTCTGGCGCGGACGCGGTAATACCAGCGGCCAGCCGGAACATTTTCATCCGCGAACTGGGGACGATACTGCGTGAAAGCCTCATCAACATTGGACGAAACAATTTGCCAGTTGCCGCCAATTGCGTGCGCTCCGCCGTCAAAACTTGGTAGGCTCAAATTGCGCGTCATTTCTGCACCGCGCTCCACTTGATAGCTGCTCGCGCCAACGGAACCCTGCCACGAAATCGCCGACGCATCGGCAATCGGCAACAGTTTGGGCGGCGCGGGAACGGCGATTGGCGGCGCGGGAATTCCCCGAATCGCAAACGCGTTGGACCGAACCATCGCGAGCAAATTAATTTCATCGTAATCACCGCCCATCACGGAACTCGGCCAGTGAAATGCCTTGTAGAGATTGCCGCCGAGACCGGGTTCGCTGTGCCAGTAAAAGCCGCCATCGCGATTGCGGAAGCGGAGGCTCCACAACATTCCGCCGGAACAACTCGTGTCCACAATCGCATGAATGGCCCCGGCCATTTTGTCTGTGGTCACAAAACCAAATTCGCCGACGATGTAGGGTTTTTTGCCTTTCGCCATTTCCGCGTTGGCGCGTATGAGTTCGGCAAACGATTTTTTATTTCCGGGATAATGATGCGTGGTGACGATGTCCACGTCGGAAATCTCCAGCGATTCGCGGCGCAACACGGCGGTGTTGAAGCCATCCATCTCGAGATGGTTCGTATCGAGGGATTTGATGTAGTGCGCGATCTCCTGTGTCCATGCGGGCGGCGAGGCGATTTCATTTCCGGTTTCCCAGCAGAGAACAGATTTGTCATCGGCATAACGCACGCCGGTGACGGTGTTGGTGCGCGTCAAAATAAAACGGATGGTCTCTTTGAAATCGGCGATGAGCTGCGGATCGGTCCAGAAATCGTCCTTGGTTTTGCCGCGCCACGCCGCGTATTCCGCGCGTCCGCCCTGCCACGCCCAGTTGTCCACGAACGGAATCACCACACGGAAGCCAGTGCGGTTCGCAGCGGCCAGAATTTCATCGAGCGTGCGGAAGGCATCCTCGTTAAATTTCCCCGGTGCGAGAACGTGGCGCGGTGTGCCGGGCAGATCGTTCGTCTTCACGACGGTGATGACGTAGCTGCGCGTGACGGTTCCGCCTAATGATTGCAAGGTTTCCAGCGCGTCGTTGATTTCGAATTTGTCCGGCAGCCGCCACGGATTTTCTTCGGCGAACGGCACGTTGTCCTCCACGACCAACAGGTTAGGGATGTTCAGCGAGAGGAAGCGGAACTCGTTAGTGCCGTCGAACAATTTGCCGTCGCGTGCGGAAATGAAATTTTGCAAGCGCGTTTCGGCTTGCAGCCAAGGGACGAATGTGACCAAAAGGACGAATGTGGTCGAAAGAAGTCTTATGTGTCTCATTTGTCCCATATCAAGCTTTCTCCAGTTTGTCATACCAGTTGATTTTCAAGAACACGCTGGTGACCACGAGCGTCACGGCGATGCCGCCGGCCCAAGACCATTCGCGCAGCACGAGGTAAATCGGCAGCGCCGTGAGGCACAGTTGCCAGACGATGCCGACGATGACGTTCACCGCGTCCTTGGTGAAATCGGGATTGGGACGGAAAGAAGAATTTTGTTTCATCACCTTTTCGCGGATTGGCCCCCACGCCCCCCATGGATTCACCGTGGAATAAAAATTCATCAGCACCGCGTCGTCCTCCGGCTTCGTCAGCAACGTGCCGAGAAGACAGCCAGCAATGGAGCAACCGAGGATGATTGGAAAAAGATAAAGCGTGTTCGCGACTTCGATATGCAGCAACGCCGCGAGCGATGGCACGAACATCGCGCTCAACAAGCCCGCCATCATACCCCAGAAATAACCGTAGCCGTTGAAGCGCCACCAATACCATTTCAGCACGTTCGCCATGACGTAGCCACCGTAGAGTCCACCCACGATCCACATCATCACTTCGGTGATGCTGGTCATGAACGCGCCAAACAAAACGCCAACGACCAGCGCAACGAACGAGGCGATGCGGCTCCAGCGCACTTGCGATTTCGGCGTCATGTTCGGATTGAAAAAACGTTTGTAGATGTCGTTCACGACGTAGGCCGGCGCGGCGTTGAGCGTCGCGGCGAAGTTCGACATCAGTGCAGCGAGCAAGCCGGCGAGCAGCAGGCCGACAACGCCCGTGGGAATGTAATCGCGCAAAACGATTGGTAGAATCAGCTCAAAGTCCGGTTTCTCCATCGCGCCGAGCTGCGGCATGCAAAACGCCAGCGCCAGCACGGTGATGCCGGTGATCATCAGGTAGCGCGGAAAATACAGCGAGAGATTCACCATGCCGTTCATCATGCAGGCTTCGCGCGGATTGCGCGTGGCGAGGATGCGCTGCATGTCGTAGTTCGGTGCCGGCCCGGCGAGGCTGGCAAGGATGCCCTTGAAAAACATCAGGCCGAAAATGATGCCGAACATTTCGTTGCCGTCGGATTTGATGGCGGCGTTGACCTGGTCGAGAATTCCGGTCCAGTTCAAATCGAGTTTCCAGCCGAAGAACGGATTCATCCAACCGGCGGGAACGGCCTTGTGAATCATTTCCGGCGACACTTTCCAAATCGCGATGATGCCGATGGCCACGGACGTCACCGTGAGAATCGTGAACTGCATGACTTCGGTGATGACGACGGAAATCATGCCGCCTTTGATAGCGTAGAGCGACGTCAACCCCATGATGATGAGCGCGTAGATGTTCGCGTCGGTAACGAGGCCGGTGGTGTTGCTGGTGAAATGCCACGGCAACATGACCGAGGCGAACTTGCCAATGCCCTTGAACGCGTAGGCCAAGAACGCCACCACGCTGACGAGGGCAAAGAATACGACACTCAAGTGCGCCAAGTTTGCGCCGCGCTCGCGACCGAAGCGCGTCTGAATCCATTCCGCGCCGGTCAGCACGTTCGAGCGCCGCAGCCACGCGCTCAGAAACATCATCAGGAAAATCTGGTTGAACACCGGCCAGAGCCACGGCAGCCACAGACTTTTCAAACCATAGACGAACAGGATGTAAACGAGCCACATCGTGCCGCTGATGTCGAACATCCCGGACGCGTCGGAGATGCCAAGCAGATACCACGGTAAACTTTTTCCGCCGAGAAAATAGGAATTCAAATCCTTCGAGCCACGCCGCGAAACCCAAAGGCCGGTGAGGATTACGGCCACGAAGTAGACGACGATGATGGCGAGGTCAAGGGTATGCAATTTCATGGATGACGATTAGCGTGTGGTCGCGGCACTGATTATTCGAGGCGAAAGTCCGTAGTGAATTTTGATGACATGCGTTGTTGCCGTTTCGATAAATTTCATGTTGCAGGCGGTGGAGTTTCCGCCAAAGTCTGTTTGATATTCACGCCAAACTCGGCCCGCGTCCTCGATCTTGCTATCGCTACCCGCTTAGCAAAGGCCGCCGTCGGCACCGAAGCTCTCGTTGACGACGTATCGGCTATTTAAAACGCGACCGTGCGGACGCGCTTGAGCAATTTTTACGCAAGAAATGATACAATATTCTGGTTTTGGGTTTTTGGTTGCCTCATTTGTTCTGCTGAGGAAGTTTTCAAGGAACACCAAAGCAACCGTATCAGTTTTCAATAAACCTATTCCAAATAACCCCAAACAATTATGAAGCCTATTCGTATTCCCATGTTCGTTATCGTAGCGGCCTTAGCGGCCCTCCTGCAACTGCCGGTTTTTGCCGCCAACGTGCTCACCTACGCCACCAAGTCGTCTTTCACGGCCGACTTGCAGTCTGGATATTTTTTGAACGACTTCTCCGTTTTGCCGTCGGGCGTGGCGCAGAACGATTTCAACACTCCCTACCATAATGTAGGTTTCACGAATGGCTCGCCCGCAGTGGGGTATGAGTTGGAGCCAGGCGGCGGAAATTTTTTCACCGATTATCCCATCAACTGTGCCAGCACTTGGTCGCCCAATGCCACAATCGTCGTGACCTTCACAACGACAAATGTGGTGACGGTCGGGGCGGAATTTTTTCTGACGGATTTCAACGGCAACCCTTATGCCGGCTCCGTTACGGTGACCGCCTATTTCACGGACAGCACCTCCGCAAGCGGCACGGTGACCAGCACCACGTCCACAACGTCCTTTGGCTTTTTTGGCATCTCGTCGGACACCCCCATTAGTTATTTGACGGTGAGTCCTTCCGCGAATTTTGCCACGGTTGGCAACTTTTATGTTTCCTCCAAGGCCTCGGTTCCCTCCACCACCGTCAGCGTGGTAGCCACCACGCCGAACGCCTCGCAAGCCGGGCCGACCCCGGGCGTTTTCACCCTCACGCGCGCAAACGTGAATAGTGACTACAGCACCGCGCTCCCGGTCAAGTTTGTCCTCAGCGGCACGGCCACCAACGGCGTTTATACTTGCGCTCCCGGCGGCATCACGGCGGCGGCGACCAATACCGTGACCATTGCGGCTGGCCAGCTTTCCACCAACATCACCATCAACCCGGTCGTGAACAGCATCTCCCGTCCAACCACCACGGTGCTGCTCTCGGTGATTCGCGGCACTGGCTACGCGCCCAACGCGCCGTCATCGGATACCGTTTCCATTCAGAACACGGGCCCGCAATTGCTCATTGTCTCCGCCGACCAATCTTCCATGTATAACGGCCTGACGAATGACTACGCCTCCGTCACCCTCACCCGCTGGGGCAATACCAACGCGGCGGCCTACTCCGTCAACTCCTTCACCTATTCGGGGACGGCCACGGCGAACACTCATTTCGTTCCAGCAGCGGCGCTCATCATCAACCCCGGCGATGTCACGGTTTCCGCCAAAGTCACGCCGTTGCGTCCGACCACCAGTTACGTCGGCAACAAGACCATTGTTGTGGGTCTCACCAGCTCCGGCGGCTACACGGCCGCCACCAACACCACGACCTTGACCATCGTGGACGCCGCCAATCCCGTGGCCAGCTTGCTCTACTCCAATTCACTCACCAGCGCGGATGACGCCACTAACTGGAACATCACGGCGGCCAACAACAACCTTGACTCCGTGGCCCCGGATTCCACCGTGGATTTCGGCAACGACCTCACGGCGAACAATCCCAACAGCTCCACCTACGGCGTAATTCCCGCGCCGCCGAGCGGTGCGACCAATGCCTTGCGTCTCACGGTGAACAAAAATTCCGGTGCCGCCGCCGCGGTAAATCTCTACCTCACCAACGTCGTCTTGAGCGGCGACTTCGCGGTGCGGTTTGATATGAACCTGATCGAAGGCAGCAACCCCAGCTACACCACCGAGGGCGCGTTGTTTGGCATCAACCATTCCGGCAACCTCACCAACTGGTGGAGCGGCAGCAGCATTATTAGCCAAGGCCCGTGGGCTGGCGACGGCATCTGGTATTGGGTCAGCGCCGATGGCGGCGCGGGTGGTGGCGATTACATCAGCTTCACTGGCACTGGTTCGCCCAACACGAACACCCTGCGGCTCGCCTCACGCATCAAATCATCCTTCGCTGGTGTCTTGAAAAATCCCGCTCCCTATTCCACGAGCGGGGGCGCAGGATTGGCGGCTAATAATACGCCACTTCTCGGGAACGACGCCAGCGCGTGGTCAGCAGTGGAAATCAAGCAGGTCAAAAACGTCGTCACTTTTTCCATCAACAAAAATCCCATCCTAGTTTATACCAACGTGACCGTATGGACGAATGGTTACCTGATGCTCGGCTACAGCGATCCGTATAACTCCATCGGCAGCGCGGATGCCGCCGTGTATTACTCCAACCTTCGCGTCGTCCGGCTCGCCGGGCCGAAGATTACCGGCATCACTGCCGGCAGCAACGTATCGCTGAACTTTACCACCACCGACGGCACGGACACCACAACGTCTTTCGCGGTCCAGAGCAGCAGCGGCGTGGGCGGCACTTACACGGATCTGGCCCCACAACCGGTCATCACGCAGTCGGCCACCGGCGTATTCCAAGCCACCGTTCCCAAGTCCGGCAACATCCAGTTCTACCGCATCCGGCATAAGTAATAAGTGGCGGAATAACAGGCTGCACATGGAAAGAGGTCAATATCAATATTGGCCTCTTTCTTCTTTGTGGGGAGTTTTGGCGTGAGCTCAACCTTAAAAATATCAGTGTCAGAGCTATGCCTCGCAGATCACGACAGGGGGCATAAAGGGGGACCCATCTGCGTGAGCGGTCAAGTGTGTAAAAGCGATTCGGTTAGAAAACCTTTTTCTCAAACGCTGTCTTGGTCTTTTTTCGGCTAAGCAAGGCGGCGTTCCAGCACAATTTATTTTCACCCTGCTGGCCGTGGTTCCAAGGCTTTTTTAACATGCACGCCAAAGTCGGGCGTGGGTGTATAATTCCAGTCAGAAATCAAAGTCGGCCCGGCTCCGGGATGCAGATCCCAAGCCGTCCAAGACCAGCGATGTTCATCCAGTGCTTTCATGACGTGCAGCAGCCAGTTGTCCGAGGGATTAACCTTGCCCGGCCCGGCATGGCCGCCAAATTCACTGACGATCACCGGCAATTTTGCCGAGGCGGTTTCCATCCGCACAATCCACGCGTCCACGCTTTCGTTTTTGTTGTCGTAGCAGTGGTTGGCGTAGATCACGCCGTTACCGTGCGGGTCCGAAAGTTGTCGGCCATCCAGAATTCCCGAAAAATCATACGCCCAGTCCAGCCCGCCCGCGATGACGACATTCTTTGCGCCGGTCCCGCGCACGGTGTCGAGCAAGGCCTGCATCCCCACGGCCTCAAATGTTTTTGGATTGCGCATTTGCCGGCGGTTATTCGGTTTGTCGGTGATGGTTCCGCCGTGCAGCCAGACGTCCCACGAGACGTCATGCGGCTCGTTATACAAATCAAAAATCACCGCCGGATGGTTCGCATAGACCGGCGCGAAATCTTTCCAGAAGGCCACACTGTTTGAATCCGGCATCGAATGCTGGCCAATATTTACCCGCCATTCGTTGCAATCTGACCAGTGCAAATCGAGAATGATGTAACACTGATTGGTCGCGCAGGCATCCACAACTTCATGGATTAACTGGCGATAGGCGGCGCCGCCATCAACTTGTTCCGGCGCCTTGCCAAACCAGCGGTCTTGCGAGAGCGGCAGGCGGATGATGTTGACGTGCCAGTCGTGAATGGCCGTGCTAACGCTCCGAAGAATCTGCCCCTGTCCGTCGCTTGACCATTCCAGGCTGGCCGCGTTGACACCGCGCAACAGGACGGGTTTGCCTTTGCTATTCAGAATTTTTGTCCCGACAATTTTCAACGGCAGGGGCGCGGTGGCGTCATGCCTCACAGGCAAACGCGCACAGCCAGCCATGCAGACCACAAAGGCCAGCCCAGCAAAACTAAAAATAATTTTTTTAACAGCCATAAACTATTTCAGCACCTCGCCCAGAGCCGGAACCAGCGCATCCGCCCGGTCAGCAAATTATTTATCCATCTGACAGTCGCCATGAAATCACATCATTCTAACCTGAATCACCCCCGAGAAAAGACTGGTAATTGTCACGCATTTTGATGACATGGTTTTCACTCTCGGCTGGCTACAATGGCTAATCATTTTCGACGCATCAACCTTATGACCAAGACCGCCTTTGCCAAAAAACTTAAATCGCTCCAGCAGACCCACGCGCAGCTCATCCGCCGCAAAAACCGCCCGCAGAAAAATGGCAATGGGATTTTTGATCGCCATGAAAACCCGGTGCTGACGGCGGAACACACGCCGCTGACATGGCGCTACGATTTTGACCCCGCGAGCAATCCGCATTTGATGACGCGGCTGGGCGTGAACTGCGTGTTCAACGTCGGCGCGATGGAGTTTGACGGTAAAAATATTTTGATGGCGCGCGTCGAGAGCTGGGATCGCAAATCATTTTTCGCCGTCGCAGAGAGCAAGAACGGCGTGGATAATTTTCAATTCTGGGATTACCCGGTGCGCATGCCGGAGCTCGAAGCCAAGGAGACGAACCTTTACGACATGCGGCTCGTGCGCCACGCGGACGGCTGGATTTATGGATTATTTTGCGCGGAACGGCACGACGACGCGAAGCCGCATGATTTGTCGGCAGCGATCGCGCGCGGCGGTATCGCGCGCACCAAAGATTTGATGAAATGGGAGCGACTGCCGGATTTGAAAACGCCCGCGCTGCATCAGCGGAATTGTGTTTTGCATCCCGAATTCGTGAACGGCAAATACGCTTTTTACACCCGCCCAATGAATGATTTTGCCGCGACCGGTTCCGGCGACGGCATCGGCTGGGGACTTGTGGACGACATCACAAATGCGGTGGTAAAAAAAGAGAGCATCATTGATCCGCGTTTTTATCATTCGATCAAAGAAGGCAAAAACGGTCTCGGCCCCGCGCCGATCAAGACGGAAAAAGGCTGGCTGCATCTCGCGCATGGCGTCCGCAACACAGCGGCGGGGATGCGTTACGTCCTCTACGTTTTCCTGTGCGACCTAAAAGATCCGTCGAAGCAAATCGCCGCGCCGGGCGGGCATTTCATGGGGCCGGAAAATGACGAGCGCGTGGGCGACGTGTCAAACGTGGTGTTCGCGAACGGCTGGGTGGCGCGCAAGAACGGCGATGTTTTTATTTACTACGGTTCATCCGATACGCGCACGCACGTCGCGACGACGACGGTGGAAAAACTTTTGGACTACGTCACGAACACGCCGCCGGACGCGCGGCGCTCTAAGTTGTGCGTGGAGCAACGGTGCAAGCTCATTGAAAAAAATTTGCGGCAGAAAGTTGCACGTTGAACCGGCGAAATATGCTCTGAAGAACTGTTACTGCTGCATCTGCTGCAACAACACGCGCGCCGGTTCTACGCCCAGATCGCGGGCTTTTTTCAACAGTGCGACCGCTCGTTGCTCATCCTGCGGCACGCCATCACCGGTATGATACAGCCGGGCGAGATACAGGCAGCTCAGGCCGTCCTGAGCGTCAGCCGCCTTCTGCAACCAGAGCGCCGCCGCCGCGTGATCAGGCGGGCCGCCCTCGCCGGCAAGTTGCATCCGAGCCAGACTTTTCCACGCTGCCAGGTCGCCCAGCACCGCACCTTTTTCGTAGAATTGCCGCGCCTTGGCCTTGTCCATCGGGCCGCCGCGCCCGCTATCGCTGGCAAAACCGATGAGATAACAAATCCGCCCGTTGTTCGTGGCGGCAGGGTTTTGTTCCAGCGCAGACAACGTCCGGCTGATGTCAATCTGGGTGCCAGGCAGATTGGTGCGTAAAAATTCCATGACGAGATTGGCGGAGCCGTCCAAGTTGCCGAGTTCGGCGGCCTTTTGAAAATAGCGGACAGCCTTGGCCGGGTCAGCCGGGACGAGTTTGCCCTCGGCGTAAATCGAGGCCACTTGATTGCACAAGATGCCCAGCAATTGTTCCCGACTCTGCGAACCGCTGCCCTCGGTGCCACTCACGCTTTCGGTCACGTTGTCAATGTCCCGCTGCGAAAAATCATCGAGGAAATAGCGTAAATTTTGCACGGCGTGGGGGCGATTTTCTTCCGCCGCCTTTTTCCAGAATCCAATGGTCGAGCCCGGATGTGGCGCCTCCACAAAACCAGTGCCCAGCATGGTTAAAAACAGGGCGATCCAGCCGCCCATGAAGGCGAAATTCATCTTGCGCACGCCGACCAGATTTTCCCAGCGGCCAAATTTCCCCGCCACGCCGGCGGCCGCCACACGATCCAGCAGCGGGGTCAGCAGATTCAGCAGTGGAACTACCACCAGTTTGTCGTAGAAACTTGGCACTCCAAAAGCCTCGAGAACCATGAAGCCCACAAACACCCCGATGCCATACAGGCTGCCAAACATGATTTTCCCCAGGCTGCTGCGCGGCGTGGTGGCTGGATCAGTCATCAGCAGGTGCAGCCCGAGAAAAACCGCGATGGGAATGTTTGAGTCGATGAACAAATAGACGCCCGTCAACTGCGTGTAAATCAGCGTCAGCAGGCCAAGTATGGCCGCGGCCGAGAAGGTCAGTAGTGTGACCCCGAAAAAATACTGCACCACGAGGCCGCACAAAAAAATTTCCGTGTAAAGATGCGGCGGTAGGCCCTGGTTGATGGCGATCTGTTCCCCCCAAGTGTGGCCAGTGGTTCCCGTGAAAATTAAAATCAGCGAAACGGTCGTCAGCGCGAACGCCGACGGATTGAAAATGTGAGTCAGCTTTCCGCCACGTTCCCAGCGGATGAATTGCTTGCACAGCACGCCCAGCGCCACCATCAGGAACTGAAACACAAACCAGTCATCGTGAAACCACATGAACAGGTTCGTGCTAAAAACAATCGGTAACGCGCCAAAGCCCAGCCGCCAAGTCTGCCCGCGTGACCACGTCAGCAAGGCGTCAAAGATATACAGAAACACCACTTGCGAAAGAATCAGCGGCGCTTCCGCATAAACCTCCCGCCAATACCACCCCCAATAAACATAGATGCTGAACTGCACCAGCGCCTGCACATAATGCGAGCGCACCGGCACGAACTCCAACGCGAATCCCGTCCGCCCTGACCGGAGAAAAAGCACCAACTGCCAACACAACAAGCAAGCCGCCAGCCCCGCGTAGGTCAACGCCAGATGGTGATTGGTCCGCGCCCGGAAAAAAAACCCGAGCGCCAAAAACACGCCCGTCAATACGAACGGCAGAGCCAGTGCGTTGCGCGTCTGTGGCCCCGGTGTATTTTTGCTGGTGGCTCGTAAACTCATCGGCAGGCTGTGATCGCGAGAAGCCGGGAAACCGGCGTTTCAGTTGGATTCATTGCGTATCCGCACTTTACCGGCGGCGGGCACAGCGTCAAAGTGAAAAGCGATTTTACGTCGTCGGCAATCAGTTTTTTGATGGGCGGCGTTTTTTGTTTTTTAAGTTTCATCCGGTGGCCAGTTGGAACGCATGCAAATTAAAATCGCGCCGCGAGCAGATTCACGGCAGCCAGACGGCGCGCCAGAATTTTGCGCCGGAAGAAGCGGCATTGGTCACATTCCACGTTGCGTTGGAAATGGTGATGGTGGCATTGGAAGCCCACGCGGATAAGTTGGTTGAACTTTGAATTTGATACGGCACACCGGACTGGCCTTGCAGTTGAAAAACAAAATTGCCGCCACTCATGCCTACGCCTTGCATTTTTGGCGCGGCGGGGGCGAAGGTGAAGAGCGTCATGGAATATGGCGGAAAGACGTTTGTAAAATTGATGCTGGCCGTGGTGAGAAAATTCGTGGCGATATCCTGCGCGCCGGGGATGACGGAATTGGTGCGCGTGGCTTCGTCCTGGGCGATGCCGAAGGAGCGCACGGTGGCGGTGGCGGACGGGGAAAAATTTGTGAGGACAATCTGCGCGGTCAGGTTGGTGGCGAGATTTTTGTTGATGATGAGCAAGGTAAGCGCGCCGTTGGCTTTGCGTGAAGCGTAGCTGGAAAGCAGGTTATAGTCGCTCGAAGCGTTCAGCACAGTGTCGCCGGAGCGCGCAAAAAACTGCATGAGCTTGAAGCCGTAAAATGTGGGGTAGCGTGTGTTGGCGTTGCCGATGATGCCGAGGTCGCCGTAAGTGCGCCAGCCGTAGAGTGAGGAATTAAAATCACCGCCCGCGCCTTGGGCGTCCTGGCCATTCCGCAGATCCCACCAGATGAAGGAATTGATTTCCGTCTTCATCAGTTGCGCGAGGCTGTCGGCAAGGTAAAGGCCGTTGACGATGCTGGTGGATTGACGGCCTTGCGTGCCGGCGTCGGCATTATTTTCCGTGCAAAGAATTTCGATATTGGTTCCGCCCGTGCCAACGTAATCGGTAATCATCTGGCGCAGGTTCGCGGCGTCGGTCGCCCAGTTGGCCGAGGCTTGCAGCAAGGTCGAGTCGCTGTCGCTGAGATACTCGGGATAGACGTGGTGCACAATAAAATCGGGCGTGACGCCGAGCGATTTCATGGTGGCCAGCACCACGGGCGTCCAGCCGTTGTGCGAAACACTGGTGCGGGAATTCAGCGCGGGATGGGCGGAGTAGCCGTTGGCGTTGTTGTCCTCGCCAGTGACGACGGGCACGCCAATCTTGATGGTGGGATCAGCGGCCTTCATCTGCGTGATGTATTGGGCAGCGCGAGTGGCGTAAGTGTAGGGATCGTGCGCCAAGGCGTTCGTATCGTTTTCCCAAGTGCCGTAGTTTTCGTTACCCACTTCCCAATATTTGATGGCGTAATGATTCGTTGCATTCGCGTGGCGCACCCAACTGGCGGCTTCGTTGGTGAAGCTGCCGCCGTAGTTCACTGTGATCATGCCTTGCACACCGACGTTCGTGGCGATGTGAATGAAGTTGTTGAAGGCCGTTGCCCAAGCCCAAGTGTTGGTGCCAGATTTGCCGGTGGCCCAATGGTAATCATCCGAGGCCGAACCACCGGGAAACCGCAGGATGGTTGTGCCGATTTCCTTCAAGCCGATAGCGGTGTTCGTTGTGTCAAAATAATTGTCCCAAATGGCGGTGTTCAAGCCGAACCAGCGCGCATCGGCGGCGCGGATGGTATTGGTGACATTCACACCGAGATGGACGAGCGCGGGCGGCGGGTTGGCGTTTAGTTGGAGGTCGTCGAGATAAAAATAATTTGTGGTGCCGGCGGGAAGCAACTGGAGGTTGATGCGGCTCAAATTCGTGCGGTTGGCAACGCCAAGCGTGGTGAGAGGAATGGTGAACTGCGTCCAAGTGTTAGCAACCAGCGCGCCGGGCAATGCATACGCCGCGCTGCTGGGGCCGGAGCCAAAGTCACAATAAATTTGCAGGCGCTGACCGCCCAGCAAACCGCCGTGCGCCCAGAAGGTGAGGCTGGCGTAAGTGGACGTGTCAAAATCCGCGTGATGAAACGAAACGCCCTGATAGTTGGTTCCATAAATGCCGATGGAATTGGCACCTGAATGAACCGTCCCGGTGCTAGCGAAATCATGCACCTGCGTCCAACTCCAGTCTTGAAAGCCGTTGACGAGGCTGTCGGCATAGATGACCAAAGCGGTTTGCGCCGTGGCAGTGCGGTCAGCCAGAAGAAAAGACAGCAGTAGGATGATCGGAAATTTGCGCGCCATACGAATTTATTATACCACGAAGATCAAAGTCCCGCCGCTTTTTTGGCGGCAGCAAATAGCAGTGTTCTCCCCTGCCACCGAGAAATTTTATTTATGCACCGAGGTTCGTTCGGACAGCCACAGCACGTCAACGTTGCCCGAAGAAGAGGCGCTGGTAACTTGTCCGGGGAGTTGACCCGCTGGCGGAGTATAAGTGCGAGGGTCTTTCCATTTGTGGATCTCCGTATGTCCATCGGCAAAAGAAATGCCCGCTGATTTGCCATGACTGCTGGCCGGATAATCCACCAGCTTGGCAGTGCTCAGGCTGGCGCCATCAGTCATCGCCACTGCAAACAAGCCATCGTTGATGGTCAGCGGATTCTCGTCAATCAACACCCAAGTGCCGGATTGACCTAGACGATTCATGGAACCAAGTTTGCCGAAGGTAACGTAATTCGGATCGGGGTCGGAATAACTCCCCGATAGCCAGCCACCGCCGACGGGTGTCCCGATTGGTGAAGAAAACCAGCGTGTGCCCACGGCATTGTTCATGGAAAAATCTCGACCAGCAATCCGGCCTTGCACAACCAAGTTATCCGCCGGACATTTATATACGCCAACATTCTTTACGTAAGTATAAAGTAACGACTGCGAGTAGGTAATGATGCTGGGTTGGCCATTCTGACCGCTCAACCGGTCAAATGGATCGGCCATCGTTCCTACCACCCAGCTCTTCAATAAATCTTTGTTGGCGGCATTGGCAAATCCGGTCAGGTAAGGATAGTCATTCGGTGCCAGCCGGTCTTCGTTGTCGTTGGCATACATAATCCAAGCCAGCGTTAGCTGCTTGTTGTTATTCATGCAGGCGATGGACTGAGCCTTCTGCTTGGCCAAGGTCAGCGCTGGCAGCAGCATCGCGGCCAAAATGGCAATGATGGCGATGACCACCAGCAATTCAATCAGAGTAAATCCAGTTTTCCGAGGATGGCGACGAGAAATCCAAACGTTATTATTCATGACAATGTATCGAGTTGTGGCGCCGAGGATATTTACCAAAGCCCGCTGGAAAAACGCGGGTGCCGATCCAATATCGACACCCGCGCCTGTAAACTGACTGGATGATTATTTTTACTGAATGTTCACCGTCGTGCTGATAGCCGTCGGAATGTTCGTGCTGGTGGTGTCCGTGGCGGAAGCCGTCTGTGAACCAGTGGTGTTGAACTGGATCAAATAAGTTCCCGTGCCATTCACGAGACTTCCGTCCAGTCCGTAGATAGCCGCACCGTCGGAGCTGGTGATGTGGATGTTGTCCACCGCCCCGGGAATGATGTGGAAGGTGTTGTCCACCGCATTGACCGTCAAGGTGACAGTGTCGCCAGAAGTGATGGTCGAAGGCGTGCCGGACTTGCCGGACGGCGTGTTGGGCGCGTTCGATTCACCCGGGAACAAAACCTGCAATTGGCTGAAGGTGCGCTGAATCAAGCGGAAGAACCCGGCATTGCCAGCCGGCAAGGAAGAACCAGCAATCAGCGCCTGGCGTTTGCCGGCGCTGAGCAACAGTGGCGGCGTCAAATCCGCCCAGTTGGTTGCCGTGGCATTGACCTTGGCTGCAGCTTGCAGGCTGAAACCGCCGTCCGGCACTGACCAGTTCAGCCAGTAGGCCGAACCCAGCGGCACAAACGCGATGGCGTTGGGATCGTTGGAAAAGTTTTTCCAAGTGTTCGTGTCCAAACCGGATTCCGTGGCGAAGTTTTCGCTGATGGGCGTGGCACAGCCAGTGGCGGAGAAGCTGCCATAGACCACCGCTCTGCCAGCGCCGTTGACGTTGTTGGCCTGACCGCCCAGGATGAGCGTAGCCGGATCCGCAAAGAGCGCAGCGGAATTAGCGTCCATCACAAAGTTCGTGGTCGCGCCGCCGGGGGCGGTGAGGGTCACGTTGGTGCTGTTGGCGAACGTCACGCTCCAAGTGCCCACCGCACCAGTGGCAGCAGCGATATGAGAGACGGGCATGATCGGCCAGCCGTTGGGATTGGAAGCCGTGTTCGTCGGATCAGTGCCGTTGAAGAGCATACCATTGCCAGCGGGCTGGTTGGTTTTGTAACGGAAGTTCATCGTGGCCACCCCGGCATCATTCTGCTGCACGGTGATGAAGATACAGTTGGCAAGATTGTAATCCGCCGCCTGATCGTAAGGTCCGGGCGCAGTCTTCGTCGGGTCAGACACGATGAAGAGATGTTGCTGATAACTCCCGCCGGTTCCGCCCGGGAACGAAGCGATGTTCCATGAATACGTCACCGAATTTTGACCCACAAACGTATAGCCGGAGGGGTTCACCGTGGCCACCTGATCGCGGTCATATTGTGCTGTGCTGGACACGTCAATCGCGTGCAAACCGGGCGCCGCCGGGCGTAAATTTGCCGAAAGTGTGGGCGGCGGAGTTTTTACCGGGGTCAGATGAACCTGCAGGTTGTCCAGATAGAAGGTGGTGGCGAAGTGCGGATAACCGCCATAGTTGGCATACTTCATGGCGATGCCAGGCACGTTCGCCAAGTTGTTCTGCGTGATATCCACGGGCTGGCTCAAATGCACCCAACTGTTGGAGGCCGCCAGCGGAATCGTCACGTCACCCATTCCCTGGTAACCATAGCCAGCATTGATGATACCCACGTTGATGTTACCGAAGTCCAGCGCCACGCCGGAACCGTTGGTGCGGGGCTGAGTGCCCGGAGCCATCATCACATCAAAGGTGATGTTGGTGTAATTCACCATGTTGAGCCGCTTGTCAAAATCATAGCCCCACCGGTTGGCAAAAGTTCCGAAAAACACGTTTTGATTGCCGCCAGCACCAAACGGACTGTCAATCTGCAGACAGCCGGACGTGGCGGTTTGGTTATTGGCATCCAAGCCATATTTGCAAGTAATGTTGCCACCGTAGTCATACCAGCGGATCCACGAAGCCACGCTGCCACTGCCCGAGAAATCAGCGGTGTTGCCGCCTAGGTCGAAGCTGTTGGTGTATGAGTCCGTGATGAACGTTTGCGCCTGACCCGTGGTCAGGCCGAGCAAAACGGTGGCTGCCGCAAAGGACAGCCCCAGGGTTTTCATTCTAGTTTGTTTCATGTGTTTGTGGGTGGTTTGAGTTATGCCAATAGGTCTACTGCAAATTGATGGGCGCGACGCGGGGTCAATGGTGTTCGTTTGGAATGAATGCACTATACAGTCGTTTCAGTTTAATTCATGTCACCAAAATGCATTACAAGCGGGAAAAACGTCTGTTCCATTAATGATTCTTTATTTAATCCCCCATGGTGGTCGTCCACATTCCTTTTGGATTAGCCAACGTGCCGCTGCCAACCGTTTGCTCGAGTTTCAGCGATTCCACATGGCCATCGCAGAAGGAATAATTGAAGCGTCCTTTGTGCGACTTGTAAAAAACATTGCCTTGGCTGACGGAGCTGCCTGAATTCGCATCCTGCAGCGTGTAGCTGGAATCGGTTTGATACAATTCATTGGCGGTAGAGGATTGCGGTCCAATGCAAACACAAGTCCAGATGTTGCCCGCACATTGCTGGCCGTGGGTGTTTTCTGCCAGCATGATGGTTCCAGCAGAATCGCGCACCGCACTGGTGCGATAGCCCCGGGCATTCCAATCAGCCACCAGCGCCGAATCCAGCCAATAGATACCAACGCCGTTTTGAATCGGCGGAAGCGGATACGACCGCCCCTTGTCATCCACCTGATATTGCGAAGACCAGTTCGGCCCAACGGCATTCATGGCATACGAACGCATTGCGAAATATGGATCAGCGCCGCCCATCCAGCTTACTTTAGGAAACGTATCCAAGGGACAGACGAGAACTTTCGGCGCATCACCGACCAATTGGTAACCCACCTGCATATTTGCCTGCGACGCATGGCCACCAATATAAGTATTGATCCAGGAGTCCCAAGAAATCTGATATAGCGGAGATGTCGCCGAACCATTGGCCCACCCGGCGGGCGGATACATATCATTGTTATCCACCGGAAACAAAGTCAGCCCCAGCGCCAGCTGCTTGACGCCTGACAAACACTGGATGCGCTTGGCCTTCGCCTTGGCACTCGCCAGCGCCGGCAACAACATCGCCGCTAGAATCGCAATGATGGCAATGACAACGAGCAATTCAATCAAGGTAAATCCGGCCATCCGGAACCGACGCGAGGAAATGAGTCTGGGATTCATAAGTTTTTAGCGGTTGACCAACTGGACGTGCAAATCTCTGGTGAGGATGTATTTTTTTCCGGCCGGCGGCGGCGGAATGGGCACTCCCGCCGTGGCCGCAAAATCTTCAAAGCTGTTCGGCCGGCGTCGGTTGGATACCACCCAGCGGATAACCGTGCGTTGCAGTTCCGGCATATCCACCGCGCCGTCCGGCTGCGTCAACGTCGCGCCCGGCGCCTGATTCGCCTGCGGTGCCGCTGGCTTGGCCGCCGGTGCGGGCTGGCCGGCGGTTTCCGGCATAGACGCTGGAGCCGCTACCGCCGGAGGATTTTTTTTGCCGCAACCGCAAATTAAAATAGCGGCGGCTGAGATGGACGCCACGGCCAAGGTCTTGGAAAAATTCATATTTTATTCACGCAAACACCAGCGGCAACATGGCTCGCCCACAGGACGGCACACACGACATGATTGTCATAGTTTTGGCTGATGGGTTGAACTTACACCAAACCAGCCCCACTGCAATGTCCTCAAAAAAAGGGACAGGCGGTTTTTCGCCCGCCGTCTATCCTCACCACGATTAACCGCCAAAAATGCACCAACCCATTTATATTGTCCGCATCGTTGCCTTGCTGTCAGTGCTGCTGGTGAATGCCAGACTTTCCGCCGTCGCCCAGCCAACGTCAAATACCATCCCGGTCAAAATCCTCTGGTCAGACATCAAACAATTCGGCGTCGAGGGCCGCGGCTGGACAAACACCAAAAGTTTTTATGACCGGCTGCCCGCGAAGGCCGAGGGCGTCGTCCGCAAACCCGTCTGGGATTTGTCGCGCAACTCCGCCGGGATGTGTGTGCGCTTCGTCACCGACGCCACCACGATTCACGCGCGCTGGGCACTCACCGAATCGTGGCTCTACCTCGCAAACATGACGGCGATTGGAAAAAGCGGTTTGGACTTGTATGTAAAAACCGAGAAAGGCTGGCGCTGGCTCGCCGTCGGTGCGCCGCAAAATCAGACGAACGAAATCCTACTCGCCAAAGATTTGATCCCCGGCAAGCGCGAATATCTTTTGTATCTGCCGCTCTACAACGGAACTAAATTTGTCGAACTCGGAATTTCCGAAACGAACATGATTGAGCCGGCTCCCGCGTGGGGCGCAGGCGAACGCAAGCCCATCGTTTTTTACGGCACTTCCATTTTGCAAGGCGCGTCCGCCTCACGTCCCGGCATGGTTCACAGCGCAATGCTCCAGCGAAAATTTAATTGGCCCATCATCAACCTCGGGTTTTCCGGCAACGGAAAAATGGAGCCCGAAACGGCCGACTTGCTTGCGGAACTTGATCCGGCGATTTACGTCATTGATTGCCTGCCCAACATGATCGCGGATGAAATCAAGCAGCGTGTCGAGCCGCTCGTAAAAAAACTTCGCGCCGCGCACCCCGACGTGCCGATTGTGCTCGTCGAGGATCGCACGTTGCAGGGCGCGTTTCTCACGCAAGGCCAGATGGAATGGTATCATTTGAAAGACCGCGCGGAATTGAAGACTGCGTTTGACCACCTGCAAAAAGACGGCATGAAAAATCTTTTTTATATTCCCGGCGAACAGCTGCTCGGCGATGATGGCGAGGGCACGACGGACGGTTCGCATCCGAACGACCTGGGCTTCATGCGCCAGTCCGAAGTTTTCGCCAAAGTCCTTGAACCACTTTTGAAATCTGAAAAATGAAAAACACCATCACCATCGCCGCCGGAATTTTACTCGCTGCCACCATGAGCCACGCCGCCCTGCTGTTTTCCGAACACGACAAACAAGTTGACACCTTGCTCGCGCAGATGACGCTCGATGAAAAAATCGGCCAGATGGTGCAGGTGGATTCCAGCGCGCTCAAGGACACGACCGATGTGCAAAAGTATTTTCTCGGCTCCGTCCTGAGCGGCGGCACATCGGATCCAGCGGACGGGAATTCCGTCCAGTCGTGGCTCAAGTTCGTCACAGAATTTCAAGAGCAGGCGCTTTCAACACGATTGAAAATCCCATTGCTTTACGGCATTGATGCCGTTCACGGCCACAACAACGTTGATGGCGCGACGGTTTTCCCACACAACATCGGTTTGGGAGCGACCCGGGATTTGGATCTCGTCCGACGCGCCGAACGCGTCACTGCCGAAGAGGTCGCCGGCACCGGCATCCGGTGGGCCTTCGCGCCGTGCATCACCGTGCCGCAGGACGCGCACTGGGGCCGCACCTATGAAGGTTTCAGTGATGACACCGAACTCGTATCCCAGTTCGCCGTCGCCGCGACGATTGGATTACAACGCAAAAAAATTTCCACCGAGCCAACGTTCGTGCTTGCGTGCGCCAAACATTTCATCGGCGACGGCGGCACGACCGACGGTATTGATCAAGGCAACACGGTTTGCAACGAGGCGACGTTGCGCGAAAAATATCTCCCGCCTTACATTGCCGCGATTAAGGCGGGCGTCGGCTCCATCATGGTTTCCTACAACAGCTGGAACGGCGAAAAAATGCACGGCCAAAAACATCTTTTGACGGACGTGCTGAAAGGCGAACTCGGTTTTCAAGGCTTCCTTGTCTCCGATTGGGCGGCGATTGATCAGATCAACACCAACGACTACAAAAATTCTGTCGAGCGTTCCATCAACGCCGGACTAGACATGATCATGATCCCGAACGGCGCGGGCAAAACCAATAATTACATTGAGTTCATTGGCGATTTGAAGTCGCTCGTCGCGGAAGGAAAAGTTTCGCAGGCGCGTATTGACGACGCGGTTACGCGCATCTTGCGGATCAAATTTGCGCTCGGCATTTTTGAAAGCACCGCGACCGATTCCAAACTCACCGCTTCCATTGGTTCGCCGGAGCATCGCGCCGTCGCGCGCGAGTGCGTGCGCAAATCGCTCGTGTTGCTGAAAAATCAAAAAAATATTTTGCCGCTCTCGAAAAAAATCAGGACGCTCGCCGTCGTCGGTGCCGGCGCGGATGATCTCGGAATGCAATGCGGCGGCTGGACGATTGATTGGCAAGGCGGTCGCGGCAACGTGACTCATGGCGGCACGACGCTGCTCGCGGCCATCAAGCAAACCGTTTCGCCGGAAACGAAAATTATTTTTTCACCTGACGCGGGCGATTTGAAAAATGCCGATGCAGTCATCGCGGTCGTGGGCGAACATCCCTACGCCGAAATGAAAGGTGACCGCGTGGAATTAAATTTATCGGCGGAAGATTGCGCCTTGATTGCGAAAGCCAAGGCCAGCGGGGCGCCGGTCGTGACCATTTTATTTTCCGGCCGTCCGCTCCTCCTGAACTCCGCGCTCGCCGACAGCACCTCCTTCGTCGCCGCGTGGCTGCCGGGCACGGAAGGTTTGGGCCTGACGGATGTTTTGTTCGGCGACCACAAATTCACCGGCAAACTGCCGCGCAACTGGCCAGCGAGCGCGGACAAATCCGCCACGCCACAGTTCCAATTCGGTTATGGCCTGAAACATTAAGCCGCACGGTGCGGTAGCTTGGAGATAACTAGGATTGGGTCGCCGCGCCGCGCGCCGCACTGTTCCGGGCGCGCCGACCCGCGCATTAATTTCTTCAAAGCGGCCTCATCGCCCGCGCCATTTGCGATTCGGGGACGAGAAACCGTTCCGCTCGCGGAACGGTTTGTTTTTTGACTTTCGGAAGCGGAACAAACTCCGCAGAAAAAATTCTTCCCGCCACTTTTCCCCTGTAAAAACGGGTGTTTTCATCATCCCCTTCCGCTGGCACGACCGTTGCTAAAGGAGGTCACAGCAACGAATCGTTCCGCACTCAAGCGGACTGTGTTCGCAAAAAAAACAACGACAACAAATCAAAATTATGAAAATCAAATCAAACCTCCTCGCCCTCATCGCTGTCACCCTCGCGTGCGGCTTCATCACTGAACAATCCGTGCTGGCCAAAGCTGGCGCTACCGACCCAATTCCCGGCACCAGCAAAAGCGGTGTGAAAAGCGGCGGTGGTGGTGTGAAAAGCCCCACGCCGGCACCGACGCCGGCTCTGCCAGCAGTCTCCAGCGGCACGCTGACTTTCTCGTCCAGCGCCAGCGGTTCTTGCACGGGTGACTACAATATTTTGCCGTATTACCCGACGTTGCTCGACCTCGTGGTGAATGTGAATGTCAGCTCGCTCAATGTTCCGGACGGCACGGTGCTCTACGTCAACGCCGTTGGCACCGCCGGTGGGGTGGTTTATCCCTACATCACTGCCCCGATGATTGTGTCCGGCGGCGCGTGCAGCAGCTCGCAGCACTACTTCATCTACCTCGGCACAGGTGTGGCTGGGGTGACGGTGACGGATGCGACCGGCACGATCATCTTTGCTGGCAACTGAAATTGAGGCGATGAAAACGGTGGCGGTCGACGATGACCGGCCGCCACCTAAAATTTAAACTACCAGATCATGAAAATTAAATCCGCTCTCCTGCTCGCTTTGGCGGCAATTCTAACACTGACGTTTGTGACGCCAGCCGCTCGCGCAAAAAACGGCAACCCGGCCATTGAAGTAAAAATCAACCTGGTGCACGCACCGGAATTTCCCACCGCCAAAGGCACCGCCAAATTAAAACTCAGCGCCAAGGAACAGGAATTTGAAGTCGAAGCACAGGTTTCCAAAAAACTCGCCGGTGCCATCCTCGCCGTCACGGTAAATGATGCGGTGGTTGGCACCATGGCAGTGACCACGCTCGGCACGGCCCAGCTATCCCTCAAAAGCAAAACTGGCCAGACAGTTCCCGCAATCCAAACCGGAACGCTCGTTGGCATCGTTACCGACACGGGTGCAATCATTCTCGCCGGAAAATTCTGAACCATAAAACCCATCGGCTACCATGAGAACAAAAATTTATTTTGCCGCACTTGGCCTGGCTGCATTGACCGTGGCCACCGCATCCGCCGTCTCCGTCGTCGGTGCGTTGAGCAATTTCGATTTGAACAACGACACCGGCCAAACGTGCAACGAGTTCGAGTTGATCATTTCCAACACGGTGCCCTCGCAGCTTTACGGCACCTGGAATTACAATCCGCACTACGGCACACCGGAAGTCACCGACATCGGCGGCCACACGCGCGTCCACTACACCGCGCACACGAACACGGTCACACCGCCCAACACCATCGAGCATTTCGGCGCGATTCTCCCGGCATTCCCGACCAACGGTGTGCTTTACACCTGGATGAATAACGGATCTTACGTCGGCACTGGCCGTCAGTTTCCCGCGCCGATCGTGACCATTGTCACCACGCCGCCGACAGTGGCGAATCCCGAAGGTCGTGGCCGTCATCGCGAAGTCCGCAACAACGACCGCACCAACACATTTTGGGTGCAGCGCATCACCGTTCGCACCAACCGCCTCGTCACGCTCGACGACTTGATGACCAACAACCCCGTCGTCATGTCCGGCACAAACGTGGATGATCGCCCCAAACGTCTGCGCCCTGGCGACCGTCTTTCCGATGACGACAATGCCGGTCCCGATGAAAACGACAGCGTAATGACTTCGCTTCAGGTTTTCGCCGACAACAACGGACGTTCTGGCAACCTCATCGGCAATTTCATGTCTGCCGCCCACACTGTCCGTCACGCCCGCGGCCAAGGCGTTCATCGCGAGGCCGACGGACGGCACACCGCTGACTTCACCGTCGAGCCGGGAACCAACTATGTCGTGCAGGCCAGCGAAGATATGATCCATTGGACGAACGTGGCCACCATCAGCACCAACCGTCCCGACGCGCATTTCACGGATGACAATTCCACCAATCGTCCATCGCGCTATTACCGGTTGCAGCAACAATAAAATTTTTCCCGCGTGGGAAAACAGGTTCCGGCGCTGTGAATCGTGTGCCGGCGTCGGAACCTGAACACCAAAACCACACCCGTAAAAACTATGAAAACCAAAATCCAAAACCCGTTCCTGAAAACTCTCGCCGTGGCATTCCTCGCACTCATCATCGGTTGCGTCGCCATCCCCGCCTTCGCCTCTGGCGGCTCCGGCAGTGGCGGCGGTGGCGGAGTGAAAGTTGATTCCATCAAAGTCAGCAAATGCTTCATCAACTCCGGCGGTGAAATGTTGATCAAGGCCGCCAGTTCCGACCCAACCGCGCGCCTGTTCGCCTGTCGCCCGGACGGCTCGCTCATCGGTGAAGTGCAGAACGGTGGCGGCAGTCGCTACGGCGGAACCGTGATGCCTTACCAGTCGTATGACCCGGTTTATGTCGTCATCGTCAGCAGTTCCGGCGGCAGCATCACCGTGCCGACGACTCCGTTTCAATTGTGAAGTAAAGTCAGACCAAAAATCTACGCCCGCCCGCCATTTCAATGGCGGGCGGACTTTTTCTGCCGCACTGAAAACTCGCCATGCGCACGCTCCCTAAATATGCTCAACGGCACATGGCTTTTCCGCAGGCAACCAAGCCCCGCGTATTTGCCGCGCTTGTGCTCGCGGCAGGCGTGGCGTTGCTTGGCATTGCCTTGAAAAATCGTTTTACCAACGACAGCTACGATTCGCTTCATTCGCTCGCCGCGCTCAACCAAAAAACCTTCGACGATCCGCGGGTAGTCATCGTCTATCTCGATATCGCCTCATTTTTTCACGAGCATCAAGATCCCGCCAACCGGTGGCCGCGAGATCTGCATGCAAAATTGGTCGAGCGGCTCACCGCTGATGGCGCACGCGCCGTGGTTTTTGACATCCTCTTCGATACGCCAAGCGAAAGCCATTTGGCTGACGTAGCCCTCGCGACAGCCATTCAAGAAAATGGTCGTGTCATCCTGGCGGCTGGCCACAACAATAAAAACACCCATGAAACTTCCAGCACCGAAAGTCGGACTCGGTCCACAATGCTGATTCTGCCGGAGGAAAGTTTTACCCGCGCGACGGCCGGCTGGGGAGTCGACTCGCTTTGGATTGATGATGATTTTGTGGTCCGTCACCACTTGCCGCCATTCGGCAACGAGCAGATTCCCAGCTTGAGCCTCGCCGCCGCAAGACTCATTGGCGCAACAAATACCGTCATCAACGGCAATCTTTGGATTCGCTACTATGGTCCGGCGCTGACGATTCCGCAGGTGAGTTATTACGAAGCCTTGGATCCAGGCGCGCTGCCTTCAGGATTTTTCCGCGACAAGATTGTTTTCATCGGCGGGCGGCCCATTGAAGGTTTGCCAAATGCGCAGCGTGATGAATTCCGCAGCCCCTTTCGCGGCGCGTGGAGCAGCAAGGAATTTTTTATTCCCGGGGTCGAAGTCCACGCCACCCAATTGTTGAATTTGCTGCGACAAGATGCGCTACAACGAATGGGTAACGGGATGGAAAATTTTATCCTATTGCTGACCGCACTGATTTTTGGCAGCGGACTGCTCTGGTTCCGCCCCGTGCCCGCGACCATTCTCGCAATCACTGGTGCTAGTTTGATTCCAATACTTTCGCTCGCAGGTTTTGCTAGGGGAATATGGTTTCCATGGCTCATCGTCAGCGCCGTCCAGATTCCCGCGGCACTCTTCGGCTCGTGGCTGTGGCAGTTTCAGGAATGGTTTTTCACTCGCCGCAAATTGGAAGCCGCTAAACGCATCGCCGACGCCAAAATCCGCGAGCAGGCCGCGCTGCTCGATAAAGCGCACGACGCGATTCTCGTGCAGGACTTGAACGGCAAAATCATCTATGCCAATCCGAGCGCGGAAAAACTTTATGGTTGGAAATTTTCCGAAATTAAGCCCGAGTCTGCCGCCGAAATATTTTTGCCCGCCGCCGCTGATGCTGACAAGGCGCGCGACATCGCCTTGAAGGAAGGCGAGTGGAACGGCGAGCTTCAATTGCAAACCAGCGCCGGACAAGTCATCACCGTGGACAGCCGCTGGACGCTGATCCGCGATGACGTTAGCCAGCCGAGCGGGCTGCTGCTCATCAACAGCGATATCACGGAAAAGAAATTGTTGGAGCAACAATTTCTCCGCACGCAGCGCATGAACACCATCGGCACGCTCGCCGGCGGCATGGCGCACGACTTGAACAACGCGCTCTCGCCCGTGCTGCTCGGCGCACAGTTGCTGCGGCGCAAGACCGTCAGCGAGGACGACCGCAAATTGCTTTCACTGATCGAGACCAGCGCGAATCGCGGCGCGGACATGGTGCGGCAGGTGTTGCTGTTCGCGCGCGGGCGTGGCGGCGAATTCGAGCGGCTCGAACTCGGTCCGCTGGTGAAGGAACTGGAGAAGATGGTGCGCGAAACTTTTCCCAAGAGCATCGCGGTGGAGACGTTCATCCCACGTGATCTTTGGCCGGTGCAGGGCAACCTCACGCAATTACATCAGGTGTTGTTAAACCTCTGCGTGAACGCCCGCGACGCGATGCCGGACGGCGGCAAGCTTTCCTTCGTGGCCGATAACGTCACGCTGGCAGAAGCGGAGGCGAAGGAAATCCCCGACGGCCAGCCGGGCAAGTTTATTTCGCTCGCCGTGTCCGACACGGGCACAGGCATGCCGCCGGAAGTGCAGGCAAAAATTTTTGAGCCGTTTTTTACGACGAAGGGCGAAGGCAAAGGCACAGGCATCGGGCTGGCTACGGTCGTGCGCATCCTGAAAAGCCACGGCGGATTTCTGCGCGTGGAGAGCGAGGTCGGCCACGGCACGACGTTTGAAGTATTCATCCCGTGCGCGCCGGAGTTCGCCGCGGCGGCTGCGGAAAAAATGGAAGATGCGTTGCCGCGCGGCCATGGCGAATTAATTCTGCTCGCAGACGACGAACAGGCATTGTGCGAACTCGTCGCGGCGGAGCTAACGGAGTTTGGCTACCGTGTGATCACGGCGGCGAACGGCGCGGAAGCGGTCACGCTTTTCAAGCAGCACGCGGACGAAGTGCGTCTGCTCATCACGGACAACTCCATGCCTGTGCTGACCGGCCCGCAAGCCATCGCAGAAATCCGGAAGCTGAAGCCCGGCCTGCCGATGATTCTCGCGAGCGGCGAATCCGGCGCGGACATTGCGAACGTTGCGCAATTGGAAAAGCCATTTGCCTTGGCGGAGTTGCTGAACACCGTAAGCCGCAGCTTGAAGTGACGCGGGGTTTCACTACACTGCCGCCATCAAATTGTGAACGGCAAATCCGCAAATAATTTCTCCTGCTTCATCGTGGATGACGACGTGTCGTTCGCGACGATGGCGGCGAGTGTCGTTGGCGAGGCGGGCGGAAAAGTGACGCTGGCCCACACGCTGGCGGTCGCGCAAGAAATTTCCGCCGCGAAAAATTTCGACCTCATCCTGCTGGACAATCATCTGCCGGACGGCAAGGGCTACGATTTTTTCAACCAGGTTTCCCGTCGCAACCCCGATGCGCCCATCGTGATGATCACGGGCGCGCCGGATTTGAGCGAGGCGGTGTCGCTCACGCGCAACGGGCTGTTCGAATATCTCACCAAGCCGATTTCCGTGGATGCGCTCGCGGCGGCGCTGGAGCGCGCCAAGCTGCGGATGCAGACGCGCGCGACGCCAGCAACGGCAACAGAAATGTTCGGCGAATCGGCGGCGATGCGCGACGTGTTGCAACAGCTCAAGCAGGCGGCGAAGCACGCGGCCAGCACGGTGTTGCTCACGGGCGAAACCGGTGCGGGCAAAGATCTCGCGGCGCGCGTGCTGCACCAGTTGAGTTTTCCCGATGGCAAAGCGCCATTCATCGCGGTGAACTGCGCGGCGCTGCCGGGCGAGATGTTTGAATCGGAATTATTCGGCGCAGAACGCGGAGCGTTCACCGGCGCGGACAAAAAACGCGGCGGCCTCGTGGCGGCGGCGGCGAACGGCACGCTATTCCTCGACGAAATCGGCGAAGTGCCGCTGGCGTTGCAAGCCAAGCTGCTGCGGTTGCTGGAGGCTCGCGAGTATCGCGCGCTCGGCAGCACGGAGGCGCAGCCGTTCACGGGACGCTTCGTGGCGGCGACGAATAAAAATTTGATGGACGAAGTGAAGGCGGGGCGTTTCCGGGAAGATTTGCTGTATCGTTTTGACGTGTTCAGCATCGAATTGCCGCCGCTGCGCCGTCGGCGCGGAGAAATTCCTGGCCTCGCGGAATTGTTGCTTGCCCAACTTGCGCAAAAATACGGACGCACCAAGCCGCTGCTCACGCCGGAAGATCTGGCAAAACTTTCCGCGCATGATTTTCCCGGCAACGTCCGCGAGCTGCGCAACGTGCTGGAGCGTTCCCTGCTGAAAACTGCCGACGACGCGAAGTGGCTCACGCTGGATGCGAACTGGCTGAATCGTGGTTCTTCACCGACACCGGTTGCGACTTCCGTTTCTGCGGCTGCACCAGTAACCGCCGCCGAGCCATTGCCCGGCGAACGAAATCTTTCTCCAATCGACGCGCAAGAATATCGGCTCATCCGCGATACGTTGCGCGAGGCGAACGGCGGCATCCGCCGCGCGGCGACCAAACTCGGCATGTCGCCGCAGGCGCTGTTACGCCGACTTGAAAAGTGGCCGGAACTCCGCGTGGAAAAAGATTAGTCTGTTCCGCTACCGGAACATCGGCATCAGTTTGTTCCTCTCACCTGCGTATTTCGCCTGCAAATTTGCAGGAATTCACATTGGCAACGGGATTGCTAAACATAAAATTTGCCGGACGCGTTCCGGTAGTTATGCAATACTGTGCGCAATTCATGAAGTGCGGCCTGAAAATCTGGTTGGGCAGTGGCGTCCTCCGTGGCGCGGCGACGGCATTGGTTTTTTGCGTGTTTGCGGTGATGGCCGACGCGCAGGCGGCAAACTTTCAAGATTACTTCACGAACCGCGAAACGATCTTCACCACGAACGGAACTTTGGTGGGTGACAATTCCGCCGCGACGGTCGAAACCGGCGAGCCAAAACATGGTGGCAAACCTGGCGGTCATTCGCTGTGGATTTCCTGGGTCGCACCGACGAACGGCGTGGCGACGTTCGATACGCACGGCAGCAGCTTCGACACATTGCTCTCGGCTTACACGACCAACGGCACACAAGTCACGCAGCTTCACGAAGAGGCGCGCAACGACGACGACCCCGCCGCGCCGCCGACCAGCTTGATTCAGATTGGCGCTATCGCCGGACGCAGTTACGAAATCGCTGTGGATGGTTATCAGGGCGCGACCGGCACGGTGGTGTTGAACTGGAGTTTTCTGCCCGCCGCCTCACCACCGCCCATCATCGTCAGCACGCCGAACGACCTTGCCGCCAAACAGGGCGACCCAGTGACGCTCACGGTGAACATGACCGCCACCGGCGGCGCGCAGTTCCAGTGGTTTTTCAACGGCAACGAAGCGACTAATCAGACCAGCACAAACATCGTCATCACCAGCTTGCAAGATACGAACGTCGGTCGCTATCAACTGCGAGTAACTGTGGGCAACGGCAATAACCGCGTGCGCTTTTTTACCACGCCGGTGGAATTGCAAATCAACTCCGACGGCTCCACCAACACGCTGGCGGAAGATAAATTGTTGGATTCACCCTCGACCGCGCTGATAGGCGATGATGGCGGCGGGACAAACACCGGTCACGTCATTGTTTCCAAAGTCGCGATTCGCCCCGGCGGATTTGGCGGCGGCCCGCTGACTCCAAATATCGGCGTCGTGCGCGGCTACAATGGCAGCCAGGTTTTTAACACCACCTTCGCCACCACTGACCCTGCTGAACCGCCGCACTGCGGCGTGACCGGCGGTGCCTCGTATTGGCTGCAATACCAGCCGCCGACGAACGGCACGATGACGCTCGACACTGTCGGCAGTTCCTACGATACCGTGATGGAATTTTATACCTACAATGGCACGCTCACTGGCTATGGCGATTTGATTTCCGTCGGCTGCGATAATGACAGTGTGGCTCTGCACGGCGCGGCGCGAGTCTCGTTTCAGGCCGTGAAGACGCGGCAATACGTCGTCGTCGTGGACGGCGTGAATGCCGCGCGCGGCACGGCCTGGCTGAACTACGCGCTCAACACCAACCAGCCGGCGCAACCACCTTCGGCTTCGAGCCTCGTCGTGACGCAGACGGTTTTTACGGGCAGCACTGTCACGCTCGCTCCATCCATCACCGGTGCGTTGCCGCTCGTCTATTCGTGGAAAAAGAACGGCACGAACATCGCCAGCGTGACGATTCCTGTTTTGCAACTCACGAACGTCACCAGTGCTAGCACCGGAACTTACACGCTCACGGTAACGAACGACCTCGGCACCATCACCGTCAGCAACCTGCTGCACGTCGTCACGCCGATGAACTGCTCCGTCAACCGGAGCGGCAGCAACTTCAACCTCGCTTTTCCGACTGCGGCGAATTTCCGCTACACCATTCTCTCGGCCACCAACCTCACCGGCCCGTGGACACAATGGGCGACGCCGTTCTTCGGCGACGGCCAGAGCTATTCAACGAACATCGCCGGGCCGGGAACGAAATTTTTCCGTGTGCGGATTGAGTGAGCTGTTCCGGTTGCGGAACAGGAAAAATTCCTGAATGGAATCCGCCTGCAAAAAACAAAGGCTTTTCAACTTGAAACGTCCGTCTGAAACTTTGGCAAGCGCGCTGCTTAACAAATCAGAAGAAAATTACCGATGACCCTCGCTCTAAAATTGAGATGCGTTTTTCTCGCACTGCTGCTTGCGACATTCGCGGCAGCGGCGCAGACGAATTCCGCTAGCACGCTCATCGAGGCCTCCGGAAAGGTGGAGTTTTTCACCGCCACCGCCACCAACTGGCAGGCCGCGTCCGTCGGCATCGCGCTCCAGCCCGGCGACAAAGTCCGCACCCGCGCCCAAAGCCGCGCCGCCGTCCAGCTCTCCGACCGCAGCATCATCCGTCTCGACGAGTTCACCACGATGGAAATTCTCCCGCCGCGCAACGCGGAGAAAAAACGCTTCGGCCTTTCGCAAGGAGCTCTCTACTTTTTCAACCGCGAAAAACCTGCCGATGTGGAGTTTGATACGCCGCTCGCCGCCGGGGCCATTCGCGGCACGGAATTTTTACTGGAAGCCGACGACCAGAAAGGTGTTCACCTCGCGCTGATTGACGGGTTAGTTTCACTGAAATCCGCCACCGAGGAGATTAGCCTGCAACGCGGCGAAGATTTACGCCTCGAAACCGGCAAGCCCGCTCAAAAGACCGCGCTCGTCAGCGCCACCGCCAAAATTCAGTGGGCACTCTATTATCCCGCCATCGTCAATCCCGACGAACTACAATTTGATTCTGCCGAACAATCCGAGCTCGCTGAAGTGCTGAAAAATTATCGCGCCGGTGATTTGCTTGCCGCACTTGCCGCCTGGCCCGCTTCGTCGAGTTCTTCCAGTGACAGCGCAAAAATTCTCCACGCTCAACTCGAACTCGCCGTGGGTCGCGTGAACAAAGCGGAAAAACTTCTCGCCGGCCGGCCGGAGAATTCAACAGCCAGCGCGTTGCACGAACTCATTGCCGTCGTTCGCGGTGAGACGGAACGCCGATCTTTAGATCGGCGTTCCGCCAGCGCGTTGCTCGCACACAGCTACGCGCTTCAAGCCGCTGCCGATTTGGAGAACGCCCGCGCCGCCGCCAAACATGCGGTGGAACTTGCGCCGAATTTTGGTTTCGCCCACGCCCGCCTTGCAGAAATTGAATTCGCCTTCGGCAATCGCCGCCCCGCGTTGGAAGAATTGAACCTGGCTTATCAGTTTTCACCGCGCCTGGCTTCCGCCTATGCATTGCAGGGTTTTATTCTGCTAGACCAAGGTGATGCAAGCAACGCGTTGATTCATTTTGACAAGGCCCGCGCACTAGACGCCGCGCTGGGCTGTGCTTGGTTGGGACGCGGGCTTTGCCTGTTGCACGAACAAAATTTTCCCGAAGCCCGCGCCTCGTTCCAAGCCGCAGCGGCACTGGAACCGCAACGCAGTTTGTTCCGCAGTTACCTTGGCAAAGCCGCGAGCGAAGTCGGCGATGCGAAGTCGGCGGAAAAAGAATTCCGTCTCGCCAAGGAACTTGATGCGAACGACCCGACGCCATGGCTCTACTCCGCGCTGCATCTCTCGCAGGAAAACAAACTCAACGCCGCCATCCGCGATCTCGAGAAATCGTCCGACAAAAACGACAACCGCGCGGCGTTCCGTTCGCGCGAATTGCTCGACGGCGACCGTTCGGTGCGCAGCGCGAACCTCGCGGCGATTTACGACGACGCGGGCTTGACCGAGGTGAGCCGCCACGTCGCCGCCCGCGCGGTCAGCGAGAGCTACGCGAATTTTTCCGGCCACCTGTTTCTCGCGAACAGCTATCAAGCGCAGGAGGATTTGAACCGCTTTGATCTCCGTCTCGAAACCGCGCGGCAAAGTGAGTTGCTCGTCGCTAATCTGCTGGCGCCCCCGGGCGCGGGAAATCTTTCACAAGTCTTGTCGCAGTCAGAACGTCTTCGATTCTTCGACCAGAAACCCTTTGGCGTAAGTTCGCTTACCGGCTACGGCAGCTGCGGTGACTGGAGCGAAACCGCCACGGTTTTCGGTTCGACCGGCGGCTTTAGCTACGCGTTCGACACGGTTTATCAAAGCCTAAACGGCCAGCATGCGAACAACGACAGTGAGCAGCGGGACTTTGCGCTGACAATGAAGCAGCGCGTGACGGCAGATGATGATTTGTATTTCCAGATTGGTGATTTCCATTCCGAAGCGGGCGACGTGGCGCAGCACTACAATCCGGTGGACACCGCAATGAATTTTCGCGTGAAAGAAAAACAGGAGCCAGACATTTATCTGGGCTGGCATCACGCATGGTCGCCTCGCAGTCACACGCTATTTTTGTTTTCGCGTTTGCAGGATGAGTTCGCCCAGCACAACGGCAATCAGGACGTGCTGTTTTTGCAGACGGGATTTTTCAGCGACAACATTCTCAGCGTGCAAAACGGGCCGCTGAATCCTTATCCGGCGGGGAACGGGCCGTTGACATCGGACTTGAACAGCCGCTTCACGCTTTACTCGGCGGATGTGCAACAGATTTGGGAGACGGAAAAATTTTCACTCATCGTCGGCGGTCGCTGGCAGTCGGGGAATAATGAAACCAGCTCGCAATTATCGGACATCAACGGCGGGTTGCCGCAAACGGTGACCGATCAAAAAATCAGCAGCGATCTAGAGCGCGGCGATGCCTATGCCTACGGCTCGTGGCAAATGACAGGAAAGCTGCGCGTCATCGGCGGTGTGGACTACAGCCACATCCGGTTTCCGAAAAATCTGGATCTGCCGCCGATCACCGCCGGTGAATCAGAACGTGATCTGGTCGCGCCAAAAGCTGGACTACTTTTCCAGCCGTGGGAGCGTGGCCTGTTCCGCGCGGCGTGGACGCGGTCGCTCGGTGGGCTTTACTTCGACAACAGCGTGCGCTTGGAGCCGACGCAGGTGGGTGGATTCAATCAGGCGTATCGCAGCCTGCTGCCGGAAAGCGTGGCCGGCCTGGTGCCGGGTTCGCAATTTGAAACCATCAGCCTCGGTTTTGACCAGTCGCTGAAGAGTGGGACTTTTTTCGGGATTGAAACGGAACAACTGACGTCAGACGGTGAGCGCAACGCGGGCGATTTCAAATTTTTTGCACCCATTTTGCAGGCGAACAACGCCGGCACGACGCGGCAGCAGTTGAATTTCCGCGAGCGCAATCTTTCGGTCTATGCTTCGCAACTGCTCGGTGATTATTTTTCCGTGAGCACGCGCTACCGATTGAGCGAGGCGAAGCTGACCACGGAGTTTCCCGACATCCCGCACACTGCCGCCGGACTCGACCAACTGGAGCAGCACAACCGTGCAGTGATGCATCAAGTTTCCCTTGCATTGAATTTTAGTCATCCGAGCGGCGTGTTCGCGCAGTGGGAATCGTCGTGGTATCACCAGAGTAATTACGGCTACGGGTCGGCAGTGGCGAACCCGGATTTCTGGCAGCACAACGTGACGGTCGGCTGGCGGTTTGCGCGCCGGCACGCGGAAATCCGCGCCAGCATCCTGAACCTTGCGGATGAAGACTATCGCTTGAACCCGCTGAATCTGACCGCTGACCTGCCGCACGGCCGAACATTTATGGCGAGTCTGCGGCTGAATTTTTGAAAATATTTTGTCGCGCATTGGCCGCGAGTTGGTGAACGAACGCGAGTTGCTCATCTCCCGGCTCTGAATGAACCCCGCCGCGAGCAAACCCTGGTATCGCTTCCTTTTACGTCCAGGTATTGGTGGCGGTGGCGTATGTCATCGTGGTTGGGCATTTCTTCCCCGATTTCGGCAAATCGCTGAAGCCGCTGGGCGATGGTTTCATCAAGCTCGTGAAGATGATGATCGCGCCCGGCATCTTCTGCACCCTCGTCCACGGCATCGCCTCGATGGGCGATTTGAAAAAACTTAGCCCGCTCGGCTTCAAGGCGCTGCTCTATTTTGAGATTGGCTCCACACTCGCGCTCGTCATCGGCAACGGCGTCGCCACCGGGGTGATCAGCCGCTGGCAAAAAAAGTTTTGGTCAACACCCTTAAAGCCAATCGCTACGCAGCGCAAAAAGAAAACCATTGTGAATATTGCCGCCCGTTAACTTGCTAAAGCTTTCCCTTCAGACTTTCGCTGTAGCCGGTCAGTTCCAGGTAGGCCCGGCCGATTTCCTTTTGACTCTCATCCCACACATGGCACGCGCCTTCCCAATAACCCACGCCGCCAGCTTGACCGACGAGTTCCTGATCTGCTGCGAACGGACGCACAATGAAATGTTCCTTTTTACCCGTCACGGGATTTTCCGCCGTCAGTTCCACGAGCGAGGGATAATCTGAATTCGATTTCGCGCTGTGCCAGTGCTCCAACATTTTCCAATCAAATTTATCCGGTCCGATTTGGCGCACGACGCTTTGCGCATCCACCCACGCGACGGTGGAAAACGGATCGGTCGCGCCATCCGTGCGGCGCATCCGGTAGGCCATCAATTCGCGTCCGTCAAATAGTTGCACACTCAACCAATCCCAGCCAACCTGTCCCGCGCCCAATTGACTGCTGCTGAATTCGTGATCCATCCATGCCTCGCCCGTGACCGCCAGTTTTTTTCCGGCGAGCGTGAGCGTGCCATCGGTGGCAAGTCGTGGATAAGTCAAATAATGACTTGCGGCATTTACATCTGCCGCCTTGCGCGAAACGCCGTTCGTGCCGAATATCACCATCGGTTTTTTCGGCGACAGATTCAAAACGAACGCGGCATCTAAACCAACCGTGCCGTGCAATTCAAATCTTTCGCGCCCGCCGATTTTTTCCGGCGCAAGTCGCAGCGACCAATTTCCGTTGCGAACATCCAGCGTATTCGTCGCCGATGCCGCATCCCAGCCGGCGCGATTTAATTTTTCCTGGTAAATAAATTTGCCTGTCGTTTTGTCCACAAGCGCCACGTGCGCGAGATAAATCTGGTCGTTGCCGAACGCGGTGGAAGCGGAACTGTTGGTCGCGCCCGGCGGCATGAGCGCGCGACGAAAAAACGTGGCCTGAAAACCAAACTGCGCATCATTCGTCGCGAATAGATGGCCGGTAATATACCACCATTCAATCGCAAAATCAGGATGGCTGCCATGATCGCGTGGGAACGAAAATTGTTTTCCGGGCTGCGGAATCGCATAGCCGTCGGCGGTGCTGGCGGGAAATTCCGCCGCGTCCGCGCGACTGAAAAACACCATTGAAAACAACAGCGCGCAAACGCAGCGAAAGTTTTGCTTGTTAAAATTGTTTTCCAAAATTTTCATTCCTCACGTTCTGCTGGCAGCTGCGCCGCCCAGCGACCGACAAACCATCCCGCGCTACTCGCGCTCGCCAGCACGAGTAGCGAGAGCGCGGACAGTTGCAGCCACGGCCAGTCGGTTTGCAGCGTCCAGCCAAAGGTTTGTTTGTTAATGCGGTAAATCAGCAACCAGCCCAAGGCGAAACTCACCGCAATTCCCAGCAACAATCCCGCCGTCGCCGTGAGCGCGCCTTCGAGCGCCGCCGCCGTTGCGAGTTCGTTTCGGCGCAGGCCGAGCGCGCGCAGCGTGTTCAAATCCGTGCGCCGTTCCCACAACAAACTCGCCATCGTGAACGCGAGTCCAATCACGGCCACAATAATGCCAATCAATTCCAGCGCGTAAGTGACGGCAAAGGTCTGGCGAAAAATCCGCAGCGCCTCGCCGCGCAGATAGCTGCTGGTAAAAACGCCAAGGCCCGGATGTGCCGTGCGGATTTCCGCGCGCAACGTTTCAGGATCATAGCCCGGCTTGAGCGCGAGAATCAAACTCGCGGCGAGTTCATCGCTGAACCAATTTTTGAACTGCTGACTTTCAATCAGCAGCGAGCCGCGTTCGTTGCCGTAATCGGAAAATATTCCGGCGATGGTCACGGCACGAAATCCGTCCGGCGTGGGAATTTTTATTTCGTCGCCGCGCTGCACGCGAAAGCGTTCGGCAAACGCCTCGCTCACGAGCGCGAGTTTTGCATTACGATTGGGATTAAAAATGTCGTCATTCAGCGGCGTGCTCAACCACGCGGGTTTCGCGTAGTCGCGGAAAAACGCGAGATGGTTGCCGACGAGCAGCGTCGTGGTGTCGCCGAGTTTAATTTCCAAAAATTGAATCACGTTCGCTTCCTTCAACGCCGGATTCGCCACGACCGCTTTCCATGTTGCCGGTGAAATGCGGCTGGACGATGACGCGGTTTGCGCGCCGTCACTCGAAATATAAAGGTCGGCCTGGAACGTGCGGTCAATCCAGCCGCGCATTGTTTTGTCGAAGCTGCCGACGAGAATCGCCATGCCCGCTGTCATGCCCACGGCGCAAACCAAGCCAGCAACCGCAAGGCGATGGCGTCCGCTCGGTGCGCGGAGATGACTGCCTGCGAGCCGGAGCGTCAGTGAATTAATTTTAAGCGCGTGGAAAAATTTTCCGATTCCAGCCAAAGTATTTCCCGCAAAAATTCCCGCGCCAAAAATCCAGCACAACGCCGTGACGTAAGCCGCCACCGGCAAACGCGCGCCGCCCGCCAGACGCAACGGCGGGAGCCAAGTTAAAACAATTCCTACCACGATGAGCGCGAGGCCGAGGCTGGCGCTGCTTAACAATTTTCCACCGGGATAATTCGTCGTGCCCGCACGCGAGGCGACCTGTGCGGGCGGCGTGTTGGCGGCGATTTGTGCCGGCCGCCAGCCAGCGAGCGTGCTGGCGATGACTGCGAGAATCAGGGCGACGGCGGCTTCGCCAAAATTAAATGCAGCGGAATCCACCGAGTTCGCGTAGTAAAGCGCGTTGACGGTTTTGCCGACCATTTTCACGGCAGCTTGCGCGCCAAGCCAGCCGAGGCCGAGGCCGAGCAAGCAGCCGACGAGGCCGATGGCGGCAGCTTCAACGAGCCACGCAGTTTGAATCTGCCGCGACGTGACGCCGAGCGAACGCAACACAGCGATTTCATTTCGACGGCGAACAACCGCGCCATCGAGTCCTTGAAAAACCAAATAAAGTCCGACGAGCAAGGCGAGCATCGAAAGCAGCGTGAGATTCAGACGAAACGCCTGTGTCATCATCGAGGCGGATTCGCGACGGTCAGCGGGCGAACTCACGAGCCAGCGCGGGGCGTTGGGCGGATTCGCCGCCTCCAATTTTTTCTTCATCGCGGCCCAGCGCTCGGCGCGACGCGGACTTTCTTCAAGCACCAGTTCGACGCGATCGAGCCGTCCGGCTTTGTCGGTTAATTGTTGTAACGCAGGCAAATCCATGATGAGCAGATTGGCCGGAGCCGCCGGTTGCTTCGGGTCGTTCGGAATGATGCCAACGACCCGCAACGTGACCGGATGTTCGTTGATAATGAGCGAGAGCGGCGAACCGATTTTCAGTTGGTCGCGTTTCGCGAGCGTGTCGCTGATGAAAACGGAAAGTTGATTTCGCAGCACGGGCGAAAAACCTTTTTCGGAATCGTTGGTTGAACCGGCAGAGCCGAACCAGCCTTTGCCGTTGTCCTGCTGGCTCCCAAGATTTACGAGCGCGGGCAAATCCAGGCCGAGCAATTGAAACGTCGGACGCGAGAGCAGCGCCTCGTTTTCTTCGCGGCGCGGCGGCACGGCGGTGCTTTCCAAAACCGGCACGAGGTTGACCGGTTCGTCGCCGAGCAGTTGGCGCAGTTCGGGCAAAATATTTTCCGATAAATCACCAACGGGCGCGGCGAGGAGGCCGTCGCTTTGCGAGGTGATGAGGTCGGTAAAATTCTGGAAGCTCGCGACGGCAGCGCGGTTGGCGAGGCGGATGGAGAAAAACGCCGCGACACCGACCGCGAGAATCATCAATAACAGCAAGGACGAAACGGGCGACAGCCGCCAGTGGCGCCACGCGAAGCGCGACCATAGGATCCGCAGCACGGTGTTGTTTGAGGCGACCATGCTCAATCTTTTTCGCGCTCGCCGCCGATTTCGCCATCGCGCAGGTGTATTTCCCGGTGGCAAATCTGCGCCGCCGCGCCGCTGTGCGTGACGAGCAGCAGCGCGGTGCCGGTTTCGTCGGAAAGTTCGCGGAGTAATTCAAGAATGACCGCACCGTTCCGCGAATCGAGATTGCCGGTCGGCTCGTCGGCCAGCAGCACGGACGGTTTGTGCGCGAGCGCGCGGGCGATGGCGACGCGTTGCATCTCACCGCCGGAAAGCTGGCCGGGCAGAGCGTCCGCGCGGCCCGCCACGCCGACACGATCTAAAAGTGAGCGCACGCGCTCGCCGCGTTCCTTGGCGGCGACGCCGTTTAATTGCAATGGTAGCTCGATGTTTTCCGCCGCAGTCAGTGTTGGCAGCAGATGGAAAAATTGAAAGATGGTGCCGATGTCGCGTCGGCGCACTTCAGTGAGACCATCGGCATCGAGGGTTTCAAGTGAAATGTTTTTGAATCGAATGCTGCCGGAATCCGCGCGATCCACGCCGCCGAGACAATTCAGCAGCGTGGACTTGCCGCTGCCCGAGGCGCCGGTCAACGCGAGCCGCTCGCCCGCCCGCAACTCCAGTGACACGCCGCGCAGCACGGTCCGGTCCGCGTAAGCCTTGGTAACCTTGGTGGCGGTCAGCACCGGCGCGAGCGCGAATTGTCCGGGAGAAATATTTTTTTGACTCATTGGGGAGAACCTCGTCCGCGTTAAATTAACGGATGGGAAAAATTATTGGCGGCAAATAGACGGATTCGCCCATCAAAGCTCCGCCGGCTGCGGCACTTTGGCGACCCGATTGGGATCGTAACCTTGCGCCGCGATGCGTTTGAGGATTTCCGCATAGGTCGCGTCGTCGAGGTGGCGCGTGCGTGCGAGCACCCAGAGCAATTTGTGGCCCGGCGTGGCGACGACGGCCCAGCGGTAGTCGGGATCGAGTTCCAGCACGAGATATGTCGAGTAAAGTGGCCAGAGGAAACGGACGCGCCACTCGGCGTTGGATTCGCGGTTCACCACCCAGGCGACACCGTGCCAGCTTTTTTCCGGCGCATCGAACGAGCCTTTGCGGAAGGTGAAAACATTGTTCATGCGTCCATCCGGCCGCATCGAATAGGTGTCATAGCTGGCGACTTTTCCGTTTTCCAAGACATACGGAATGTTGGCAATGACATACCAGTTGCCAAGATAACGGTTCAAATCCACGCGCGGCACGGTGCGCAACGGTGCAGGCGATGTCGCACAACCGGTGAGGCTGAAGGCGACCAGCACGAGCGAACACCAGCGCGTGAAGTGCGTCATGGAAAATTGCTGGATTAGGCTTGGGACTTGGTTTTTATGGTGAAAATTCATGTAAATTGTATATGTAAAAATTAAAGACCCAGGTTCGCCAGCGATGTCTTGGCGTCGCGCTGCGCGGCTTCGTCATCACGATCGAACGGTTTCAAAATCTGGCATTTTTCGAGTTCCACCCGCGCGAGCTTGGTTTCACCGGTAGCGGTATAAACGCTGGCTAATTCAAAGTGATGAATGATGCGGTTTGGATTCAAGGTGATGGCCTGCTTGAAATGTTTTATCGCCTCCGCATTGCTCGCCTTGGGCAGGCCGCCATACACGACCATCACCAAGCCTTTGAGAAAAAAATTCATGTTGGCCACGCCAAAATGCCAACGTCCGAGCAGGTAATGGCCCACATCCTGCCGGGGATCAAGTGCGATGGCAGTTTCACATTCGGCCTTGAGCTGTCTGGACCAGTTTACCTTGGTGCGATTATCCACAAACGGAAAATTTTTGGCATAGCTCACCGCAACGCAGAGATGCGCTGTGGCGCTTTGAGGATCGGCCTGCACCGCTCGCCGGGCCGCTGCGAGCGCATATTCGGCCAAGGTCTTTTGCATGTCCGGCGAACTCGCGTCGTGCATCAGGTCGCAGTAGTGTTTCGTCAATCCGCACAAATCGGCGCAGTTTGTGGGCATCAAATGGTCGGCGGCAGAATAAAATTTCAGCGCGCCCAGCACATCCCCGCGTTGCTGGGCCGCTTCGCCCTGAGCCAAAAAATTGCTGAATGCGGCTGGTTCAGCCTGCACACCGAAGACTGAAAGCCGCAGACCCAAAACCAGAACGACGGCGCTGCGAAACCTGCACCCGCCCAAAAACAAGTTGTGCCTAGGAGAAATCATGAAGCGAATTCAGACCGATTGGTTGCGGAACAAATAATGTGATACCAACCATTCCTCGCCGTCACGAAACCCCCATAGCTCCGCACATGCCAGATAAAATACGCGCCAATAAACCCACCAACGCGTTTCATTTTCTGCGCCGTAGGTCTGCGCGAAGAGCGGGCGAATTTCTTTTTCGTGCGCGTCCATGTTCGCCAGCCACGCCTCGGCGGTTTTTTGGTAGTGCGTGCCATTGACGCGCCAGTGGTTTTCTATTGTCAAATCACGCTGAAAATAAAGGAGCAAATCATCACTCGGCATGATACCGCCGGCAAAAAAATACCGCGCCATCCAGTCTGATTCATCGCGCGCGACAAAATGGTAGGCAAACGTTTTGTGCGTGAAGATGTGGACGAACAATTTCCCCTCCGGCTTGAGCCAGCGCGAAATGTTGGCCATCAGCCGCTCGTAATTTTTCATGTGCTCGAACATCTCCACGGAAACGACGCGGTCGAATTTTTCCGCGATGTCGAACCGGTTCATGTCGCAGGTGATGATACGCAGGTTTTTCAACCCGCGCTGCTGCGCCTCGGCGTCAATGTGCTGCTTCTGTGTCGCGGAATTGGAAACACCGGTGATTTTTGAATTCGGAAAATTTTCCGCCAGCCACAGCGACAGCGAACCCCAGCCGCAGCCTAGCTCCAAAATATTTTGCCCATCGGCAAGCTGCGCGCGCTTGCAAGTCAACTTAAGCATCGCTTCCTCGGCATCATGGAGCGTCGTCACGCCGTCTGGCCAAAGCGCGCCGCTGTATTTCAACCGCGCCCCGAGACAGAGCTGATAAAACCGCGTGGGAACTTCATAATGCTGTTCATTGGCGGCGTGCGTTTCGATGGCGATGGGGCTTTGTTTTAGCTCCTCCACGAGCTTGAGCAAATGCGCCTGTTGCGCCACCGGGCTGCCCTGATCTTCCTCGCGCAACCGCTCGTGCAATAACCGTCGGATGCCGATGCGGATGAGCCAGTCCGGCAATAGATTTTTTTCCAGCAACCGGTCGAGGAGCAACGTTGGCTTTGGCAACGCGAGGTGGTTGACGGTCGCTACCGATTTCAGCGTCAAAGTTTCTTCAGCACTCATAAATTTTTAGATTTTTTTGAACCACGGCACGAACGCACTCGTCGTCCGTTGGTATTCACGATAGGCATCACCTTTGCTTTTTACAGAAAGCTCCTCCGTTAGTGGGATGCCCGTGACACGCAGCAAAAAGAAAAGCATCAGCGCCGGGCAATAGATTGTCGCGCAACCGAGGGGCGAACCGAGGGCGAAAACAAAAAATCCCACCCACACGAGCCACTCGAAAAAATAATTCGGATGGCGCGAATGGTTCCACAGACCGGCCTGACAAATCTTGCCTTTATTTTCAGAATGTGAGCGGAATTGTTTCAGCTGCCAATCAGCCACGCCTTCACCAGCCACGGCCACAAACCAGATCGCCACGCCCAGCCATTCCAACGAGGAGATTCCGGGGCGGGCATTTTGACAGGCAATGAGAAATGGAATTGAAAGCAGCACAATCAACACGGCTTGCAGTTGAAAAAAAACCAGCGTCTGCGATTTCAAACGCTTGCCCCACTGCTCGCGCATTTTTGCGTAACGCACGTCCTCCTGTGGATGATGGCTCGTCACGCGAAAAAACAAATGCGCTCCCAGCCGCAAGCTCCAGAACGTCGCCATGCCCGCGATGAGCCAGCGCCGAGCGGGATCACCGTGTGTGGTCGCGGCATAAAAAATTGCCACGGGCGCGAACGCGGCCGACCACGCGATGTCTACGATGCCAAGATTGTTGACTCGCAACGCGAGCCACCAGATCACCAGCATTAAAACGATGGCGAAAACGCACACCGGCCACAAGGCGTTGAGAAATTCGCTTGGCATATTACTTTTTAATCGCCGCCAGTTTTTTCAGCGGCGGCAGCAGCAGAAAATAAAGCAACGCCGTCAGAAATGGCGCGATGGCCAGCCAGGCGATGATGCCGTGCAGCCCGGTCATGCCAAATTCGTGCATGAACTTTGACGGCGACTCGTGAAATTTGCGGATCAGTTCGGGAATGGAAAAACTCACCGGCGGCGCGTGAACCATCCATTCGCCGAGGCGGACGAAAACCAAAACCAACGCCAACTGCACGGCGGAAAAAAGATAATTTACGAGTTGGATGACCGGTTGATTGAGCCGGAGCCACAGTGCGGCGAGGGCGCAGAGGGTGGTGGTGGCGCCAAGGATGGGGAAAATTCCCAGCGTCACGCCAAGCGTGATGGTCAGGGAAATTTTCTGCGGTGTGAAACCCTGCGTGAATTGCGTCGCAACCAAACCCACGACGCGCTCCGACCAGAATTTTTTCAGGCGCGATGAAGTTTCTGTTTGTGGCATGACGGACAAGTTCATTTTTTCGTTCGCAGTAAAACTTCTTCGACCGATGCGCCCGTCGGCAGGCGGAAAAGTGTGATGAGCATGTAGGCAGACATCGCAATGTTGCCGAGCAGCAAGATGGCGATGAGCCAAGCGACGCGCGCGAACCAGCCGGTTTCCTTGTAAGCCAGCCAGACATAAAACGTGAGGAAGCCGAAATAGCAATCGAACAGCGTGGCGATGAACCACGGATGTGTGACCAGCGCCTGCGGCGTTTTCCAAAGGGCACACTGGTAGCTGGCCCAACTCGTCGCGCAGAGCATTGTGACGAGAACGAAGGTGAACGCGATGCGGAGAAAAATAATCATGGTAGTTGTAAAGTGGAATTGTTTGGCCGCGTATAAACCGCCTGCACCACGCTGATGTTCCGCATGGCGAACGCGGCCTCGCAGTAGCTGAAATAGTAGTTCCATTTGCGAAGAAAACTTGTGTCGAAGTTTTGCGCGCGGGCGGCGGATTCATTTTGATTCAAGGCGGTGCGCCAGCGTCGCAACGTCTCGGCGTAGGAAAGGCCAAGGTCTTTCAAGTCATACAAAAATAAATCCCCGGTTGCTCGCAAGGCTTCATTGACGCGATGAATCGAGAGCAGCAGCGAGCCGGGAAAAATATGTTTCTGAATCCAATCCACATTCTTGCGCAGCGAATCGTGGCGCGAGTCTGGACAGGTGATCATCTGTAATGCAAGCAAGCCACCCGGCCTCAAGACCTCGTGGCACTTGGCAAAATACGTTTCTAGATAGACATCACCGACGGCTTCGAGCATTTCGATGGAAACAATTTTGTCGAACTGGCCCGTCAACAAGCGATAATCCATCAGTTTGATTTCGATTTTGTCTGCGAGGTTTTCCTTTTGAAAAAGTTCGCGCGCATATTTGAACTGCTCTTCGGAAATCGTGACGGTCGTAATTTTACAGCCATAATTTTTTGCCGCGTGCAAACTGAACCCGCCCCAGCCGCTCCCGATTTCGAGAACGTGATCAGTGGGCTGCAATTTTAATTGCCGGCAAAGACGGTCATATTTAGCGATTTGGGCTTCCTGCAAGGTAGGGCGACGTTGCTGCGTCGCCGGGCAGAGTGGCAGCTCTGCCCGACCATCATCAAATAACGCGGATGAATACGTCATCGTCGGGTCGAGAAACAATTTGTAGAAATCGTTGCCTAAATCATAGTGTTCGGAAATGTTGCGGCGGCTGGTCTCCAAACTGTTGGGCCGGAGCGAATGTAGGACGCGATTGTAACGGCCAAGGAGGTTGACGAGAAATTTCTTACCGCGCGAACCGGACATCGCGGGCGAATTTTCAATGTTCAAAATGAACCAGGAAATGACCTGGGTGATGTCGTCCGTATCCCATTCGCCATCCACATACGCCTCGCCAAAGCCGATGTCGCCAAACAAAACACAGCGTTTGAAAAAACTTTCGCGGACGATGCGCACGTTCGCGGAAATTTTTGCGCCGGGCGTGCCGATGATTTTCTTTGTGCCATCCGGCAGTTCCAAGTGCAGACAGCCGAGCGTCATTTTTGCCAGCGTATCCATGATGACGCGTTGGTAGAAGCCGCCGGATTTTTCGGCGCGCGAATTGGCGAGCGGTGGATTCAAAGTGGCGGTGGATGGATTCATTTCGAAGCGAGGGTTGAGTGCGGACGCAGGACTTCGCGTTGTAGCGCGGCGTTTTCGGCCTTGCGATAAAACGGAACACGCTTGAGCCAAAGCCGGAGTGCGTGCCAGTGGATGAGAAAAATTACTCTTAGCGTGACGAGCGGATACTTGATTGTAAACCAGTTTAAATTGCGGTTGGTCAGTTCGGCGCGTTTGCCGGTTAGCGTGGTGATCAAAGTTTTTTCTTCGCCGTCGCGGTCGTCAATTTTGATATCCAGCTGGTCGCCGGGAATTTTCAGTTTGAAATCGAAACTCAAGTCCAGTGTTGAAAACGGCGAGACGTAGAAATGTTTCGGGATGATTTTGGCGAAGGTTGTGCCGGCATTGAGCTCTTCGCGGCGGAGCAGGAACAATTTCATCTCACGAAACGTGTTGCCGACTTCGGCAACGGAACAGATGGCCGAACCTTTGGCATCAAAGCAGTAGTAGATCGAAATGGGATTAAAGACGTAGCCAAGCACGCGCGGCAGCGTCAGCAGCATCACGCGGCCAAACGGGCCGAGGTCAATCCCGTTCCGGCGCAGGAACATGACGATGCGCTCCTTCAATGGATTTTGCCCAGCGGGTTCGTGGTCGGCGTCGCGGAAGCTGTAAAGATTTTTACGGTTGTGACTAAACAAAAGAATTTTGTCGGCGAAGAAATCCAGTTCATCCAAGTCGAGGTAGAACATGAAGATGTCGTGCTGGAAATGGTGAACCTTCGGCGCGAGCCGGTGATGCATCACGGAACATTCGTAAAGGCAGGAGTTCATGCGTATAGCCTTTCCCCCGTTAGCACGCGACACAGCTCCAGCGCGGACGTGAAGGCGTCCTCGTGGAAACCGTAGCGGAAATAGCTGCCGCAAAAAAATACGTTGTTGCTCATGCGCTCGTTCAATTTGGGCAACTCGCGTTGCGCCCGGGTCGCACCCAAACTAAACAGCGGGTGCTCGTATTGAATACGCTTGATGACGGCGTTTGGATTCACGGAATCTTCGCCATTGATGGAGACGAAATAATTCTGCCGGTCGGAAACGCCTTGCAAACGGTTCATCCAGTAAATCGTCGAAGGTGAAATTTTTCCATCCGCGCCGTGATTCATCCGATAGTTCCAGGCAGCCCAGCATAATTTGGTTTTCGGCATCACGGAGGCGTCAGTGTGCAGCAGCGCAGAGTTCGGCTGGTATTTGAATTCGCCGAGCAGATTTTTTTCCTGTGCATCGGCGTCGGCGAGCAACTTCAGGGTTTCATCGGCATGGCTGGCGAAAATGACGTGGTCATAAATTTCCGTGCCGCCGGAAATATCGGTAACTTTCACGCCGTCACCTTCGCGGCGAACGCTGGCTGCGCCGCGCCGCAGTTGGATTTTCTCACGGAACGGCGCGGTGATTTTTTCGACGTAAGATTTCGCGCCATTGACGACGGTGAGCCACGGATGCTGCGTGTGCAGGCCAAGAAAGCCATGGTTATGAAAAAAGCGCAGCAACGTGACGGCGGGAAATTCCAGCATCAGTTCCGGCGGCGTGGACCAGACGGCGGAACTCATTGGCACGAGATAGAAATTGAGGAAGTCGTCACCGTATTTCCGTTCGCGGACGTATTCGCCAAGCGTGTGATTTTGAAACTGCGGCGAAGTCAAAGCCTCAATCGCCTCCGTGTTGAAGCGGTTGATCTGAAGAATCATTTTCCAGTAGCGCGGACGGAAAAGATTTTTTCGCTGGCCGAAAATGTGGTTCAGGCTCGTGCCACAAAATTCCAAACCGGTCGGCAGGTGCTGGACGCTGAAGGACATGTTGGTCGGCTTGATCGCAACGCCCAGTTCACGGAATAGCCGCATCAGGTTCGGATAGGTAACCTCGTTGAAAACCATGAAACCAGTGTCAATCGGGACGGAACGGTTTTCCTCGACGATGGAAATCGTGTTCGTGTGACCGCCCGTGTAATCATTTTTTTCGTAAAGCGTCAGGGCGAACCGGCGGTGCAGAAAATGCGCGCACCCCAAGCCGGCGATTCCTGTTCCAATGATGGCTACCCGTTTCACGCGCGAGGAAAATTGTCAGCCACAAAATTTTTATTTTGCACAATGCGGCCAGAATTTTCATAGGCCGCGCGCGGCACAGGCTTGAGGTTCCAGATGAGTCCGGTCCACGAGAGTGCCTTGAGCAGGTAGTAAGAGACATCGATCTCCCACCAGTAAAAACCCTGGCGTGTGGTGTTCATGTGGCGGTGATGGTTGTTGTGCCAGCCTTCGCCGAGCGTGATGAGCGCGAGGAGAAAGCTGTTGCGGCTGTTGTCCTCGGTCGCGTAACGGCGCTTGCCGAGCAGGTGTGCGAGGGAGTTGATGCTGCTCGTCGCGTGGAACAAAACCGTGGTGCTGATGAAAAAGCCCCAGACGAGCAACTGCCACGAGGTCACGCCAAGCGCCGGGAAAAATTCGCCAAGAAAATGTCCCAGCGCGAACAGCGCGACCGCGAACAAAGCCGGCACGAGCGAATCGAAGCGGTTAAGAAAAACCAGTTCGGGAAATTTGGCGAGGTCGCGCACTTGTGAATAGTCCGTGGGGAAATTCCGCGCGCTAGTGATCCAACCGATGTGCGACCACCAGAAACCCCGCACGTTGGGCGAGTGGACATCTTCCGCTTCATCCGAGTGTTTATGATGATGGCGATGCTGGTAGCTCCACCAGAGCGGCCCGCGTTGCACCGCAGTGGCACCGAGCAGCGCGAACAGAAATTGCGCCGGGCGCGAAGTGCTAAAAGTCTTGTGCGAAAAGTAGCGGTGATAGAAACCGGTGATGGCAAACATCCGCACCAGATACAAACCCACGGCTATCGCCACCGCCGTCCAGCTCCAGCCGGCAAAAATAATGCCGAGGCAACCGAGGTGCAGTATGGCAAACGGCAGCACGCGGATGAATTCCACCTTGTCCGGCTTCGCGCGGATGGCGGCGAGATCGTCGTTGCCGTAGTCGGTGTCAAACCAACGGGCGAGGGAAACAACGCTCTGTCTCAACGCACTGTGGTTTTTATTCATATGGGTCAACAAACTGATTCCAGCTTTTAGTTGTTAATTCGCCCGGCGTCCGGCTTTGGATGCAAGATTTTGCATCCATTTTGTCCGGGCGCGCGTTCGTCTATGGAACAAGGCAACTTGTAACTGCCCGTCCAGTTTGATATGAGCCTGTGTGCATGCAATGTTTTTTGCAACGTCTTTCGTCCCGCAAATGCGTGGCGAATGGGGTGGTTGCCATTGCTTTTTGAACGCATGATCGAATTGGCACCACCAGACCAAGATGCGGAACTGCTCCAACGGATTGGCCAGCAGGATCGGGTGGCGTTTGCTGAATTCTACGACCGCCATGCCACGCTGATGTTTTCTGTGGCTTCCAAAATCCTCAATGACGCCGGCGAAGCGGAAGATGTCTTGCAGGAAACCTGTGTGCAGCTTTGGGAAAAGGCCGGCAACTTTGATCCCAAACTCGGCAAGGCTTCAAGCTGGGTCGCCACCATGATTCGCAACAAGTCCATCGACCGCATCCGCGCTTCGCAACGACGTGGTCGGCTGGCTGAGCAGGCCGGGGCGGAATTTGCCATCGCCAGTGAAGTGCGGGACACCGCCAATGAAGCCATCCACGGCCACGACAAGGCGAAATTGATTCAATCTGCCATCGCAGCACTTTCTGCCGAACAACGCCGCGCGATTGAACTCGCCTATTTTTCCGGTCTCACACAGGATGAGATCTCCAAAAAATTGTCGGAGCCGCTCGGCACGGTCAAGGCGCGCATCCGGCGCGGTCTGCTGAAACTCCGCGACCAACTGGAGGGCGTGTTATGATGGATGAACGCATGGAAGAGCAGGCCTCGCTGCATGTTTTGGGCGCGCTTTCGCCGGCCGAGGCATATGCATTCAAAAATGCCATGAAAGCCGACCCCAAGCTCAAGGCGTTTGTTGCCCGTTTGAGCACGGCGACCGGCGCGTTGGCCGGGGCACTGCCGCTGGCGGAACCGCCGCCGCAGTTGCGCGCAAAAATTCTCGCGCAACTTGCCCAGCCATAATCATCCATTAGCGACTGATTTCAATGTGATGTTGCACGCGAATGTCTCCTGACGACGAGCCAACCATCACCACATACGCGCCCGGCTCGACCAGAAACCCGTGGGTCTTTTCATCCCAAAACGCCAGCTTCTCCGCCGATAATGTGAACGTGACGGTTTTCGTTTCACCCGCCTGCAAACTCAAGCGCTGAAACCCGCGCAGTTCCTTCGCCGGACATTTCACACTGCTGTGCACTTGATGCACGTAGAGTTGCAAGACTTCGTCACCGGCGCGATTGCCCGTGTTTTCTATGTCCACACTGATACTCACTTGGCCAGTGGCTTTGATTTTATCCGCCGATATTTCAGGCTGTTATATTTGAAAGTCGTGTAACTCAAACCGTAGCCAAACGGAAACAGCGGCGCGCCGTTGACATACATGTAGGTGAAACCTTTCGTGATGTCGTATTCGTCCAGCGGCGGCACTTGCGCCTCGGAAGCATAGACCGTGTGCGGCAAACGTCCGGCGGGATTCACCTCGCCGAAGAGCACGTCGACGATTGCGTGCCCGCCTTCCTCGCCCGCCTACCACGCTTGCAGCAACGCGGGAATTTTTTTAGCGATCCACGGCACCGTCAATGGCCCGGCGCTCATCTGCACGACTATGGTGCGCGGATTCGCGGCCAGAACGGATTTGACCAGCGCTTCCTGATCCACCGGCAGATTTACGTCGAGATACAGGGCGGGCGAATTGGTATTCGCAGCGTAAATGCGGCCGACCAGGAGCAGGCTGAGCGCTGATAGATAGAAGCGATTCCTCATGGAACTTTTGAGTTGAGGCGGATTAGCGCAAGCCGTCAATCCTGGTCGAGCACCAGCAACATTACGGCCTGGCGCGGGATAATCTGATGCAGCTTCGTTACGCCGTTCGTGACCGTGACAGATTCAGGCGAACCAATTTGCGCGAGTTGCCCTGCCTTCTCCAGTTCTGCGTATTGCACGGGGGTCGGCTGTGCGGGCGATCCCATTTTTTTCCACGCCTCATAGGAATTGCTGTGCTCGGCATCAATCGCAAAACGCGTCAGCGTCGCCTTGCCGTCGAAGGGTAGTCCATTCAAGGTCAAGTCCACGGCTGCATCCGGTCCGGGCACGTCGTCTTCGTGATAATGCCAAACGAGCACTGCCAGTTTATGCTTGTCGAGGCTCGCCACCGCGGACACATCCGGCTGATTGCGCACGCCGTTGTGTTTCATTTCATCCACCGAAACCGCGCCGTCGCTGCCCACGGTGAGCTGCTGGCCGGACATTTTGCTGAACATGCGAAACACATTCAGCACCGGCAGATCAAGGCCGCCGCTCGCGAGTTGACGAAAGCCGGCGAAGAACGGCTGGTTTTCAAACGTGAACGCCCAAGTCAACGCCGCATCCAAATTCACACCATGCTGCCGAGCCAATTCCAGGATGCGGGGGAAACTTGCCGCCGTGTAGCTGGAATACATCGTGCCGTTGCGATAACCCATTTGATCCCCCTGGCAGGCCGCGCAGCCTTCGGGATCGGATTCACCGATGACGATGGGAATATTTTTCAATTCAGGATACGACGCCACGATGCCGAATCCGGAATCCGCCGCCTTCAACTGGCTGGCCACGCCCATGCGCACATGACCGTCAACGTAGGTAGGCGAGCCTTTGGCGTGGAACGAGACGAAGTCAATCGGCGTGCCGATCTTGCCCGTGGCGTAGTTCGTGCCGTGCAGACAATGTTCAAGAAAGTCGCGCGTCCATTGGCCGCCACTGCCCGCTGCATCCGGCCCGCCCACCCGCGCCGTGGGTAATGCACGCCGCACACCGTCCACCGCATAATCCTGCAATTTGTGGAAATCCGCCGGCTTGCCTTTCCAGTAAGAACCATTCGCCTCGTTCCAGACTTCCCAATACCAGGTCTCCACCTCAGCCTTGCCGTAACGCTCCACACAATGTTTCACCCATTGATAAGAAAGTTCGCGCCACTTGTCGTAAGATTTCGGCGGATACGCCCAACCGGTTTCGATCTCGTTGTATTTTGCGCCGGGTTTCCAACTGTGCTGATACGGCTGCGGATGGGTGGACATCGCCTCCGGCATGAATCCGATCTGCGCGTAGGGATGCACACCATTCGTGATGTAGGTGTCAAAAATTTCATCGAGAATCTTCCAGTTATATATCGGATTTCCGTCGGCGTCCTCGTGGTAAACGTCGGTCGAGCCCCATTTAAGCGCGGGCGTGCCGTCGCCGGTGCAAAGCAGATTGTGCGTGCGAAAAAAAACGTCCTTCGGCTTCAGCGCGCCCAGCTCGCCGATAAGTTTGCGACCATTATTCATCGTGGAGTAGTTCGGTTCATCCGCGCCGAACATGCGCCAGATGGGCTTCAACTCGCCGATGGGTCTGCCGGCGTCCACGGTGATGGCGACGGGAAATGAATTGTTCGTCGCCGTATCCGCAAAGGCTGCGGACGTGAGCGCCGCAAATAGTGTGATGAACTGAAAATTTCGCATGATGAAGTTGGGTTGTGTTTGAGATTATCCGGCGATGTCGCCATGCGTCCAGTTGCCATCAATGAGCCGCCACATTTTTCCGTTCGGATTTTTATTTTGCAGCGCGGCCGGCAGGGTTTCGCCGGTCGCTGGATTTTCCGCGCAGAAAGTTCCGCTGGCTTTGGCCGCGCGCCATTCGCCAGCAATGAGAACTGGATGTGTAGGCATGGTGGTTTGCAATTTGATTCAGCCTTTCCAAACTGGCCAACGACGGCGACCAGCGTAACGTCACCGGGCAAAACGCGCAATGGATTGCGCAACGCCAGCGGACGCGATGAAAGAGCGGATTACGGGTCGGGCTGGCTTCCGCCGGTTAATTTCCATAGTCTTTCCGCACTTTGGAAATCGC
>CAIKKJ010000098.1 GCA_903827955.1 uncultured Verrucomicrobia subdivision 3 bacterium | reverse complement strand
TGCGGCCCGCGTCCGTGACGGACTCGATTGTTTGCCGCCTCTGCATTCGCTGCCGCACTCCGCTGCACAGATTTCGCGGGATGCTTTCGCTCATTCCGAAGTCAGCAAATCATTCGAGACCGTCAAAGTTCCAGCGGACGCCCCCCGCGAAAATTTCAGGCAAGACCTCGTCGCTTCGCTCCTCGCGCGGCTCGAACCGTCACTGCGTTTCCGGTTGTCGCTGATCGCGCTCGGGCGAAGCCCCACAAGAAAAACAAAAATGGCCGCGAGACTGCGTCCGGCCAAGTAACGGAATTAGCCCGCGAGCTTCGCACGGGCAAGACATCAGCAATAGCCGCGTCGCCCGCAACGCCGCAACGCCGTTGGCCGCATGAAATTCGCCCTCTAACTCCGTATGCCGATACTGCGCCTCCTCGGCGCGGGCGAAGTTCTCGCGGATGCGTTCGCCATTACGTCGCGTGCCTGTGACCCGCCAACTGGGCGTGCCCGTCCGGGGATTGGTGTAGGGTAAAATCTTGAACCGTGCCTTGGGCGCTTTCATTGTCACCCAATATACCCGAATCACGCACTACTGGCAACCGTCAGGCAACTATTTTTATTAAATTCGTAATATATGGATTATACGAATAATAGTTGAATCCTATTGGGATTCAAACATTAGACCCAGCCATAGCCTTACCTCGTTGGAATATTTCAGGGTCGCCGCTTTATTTTCAGAGTTTTCCGCTAGGGGGACCCGTCATCGGCATAGCAACCACGCAAAATTCAAGCAACGGAACCAATTCCGTTTATCTTCAGGCAGGTTTTGGTGGGGCAACAGATCCGGTTTCGCTGTGGCAGTCTTTTTCCATTCCACTGAATGTAAAGACCATCACCTTTCAGTCAAAAGAGTTGGCCAATCCCAATCTTTATCTACCTGGGTATCTTCTTGCGCTCCTCGTCAGTGCGGCAGGACAATCAGTTGCTCCGGTATACATTTCAACGGACAATTCAGGCTTTGATACTTTCGGTATTGATGTAACGCAATATTTAGGAACATCCATGGAACTTAGGTTTTCGTTGGATCCTTTAGGCAACCATGCGCGCGGCGGCGCTTACCAAGTGGACAACATCAGATACTCAACCTCCGCCGTCCCCGAGCCCGGCACTTTGGCATTGCTGGCTTTTGGCGCAGCGGCAATTTGCCGTTGCATGAAATTGCCTACTTAATTTTTAGGCAACTTCTCCTCCACCATTTCGCAGAGCGCGTGGTAGAGAACTTTCTGGCCTTCCTGAATCCGCGCGGTCACGGTGCCGGGCACAATCAGATCAATCGTGGCGATGCCTTTGGTAAAGCCGCCGTCGCGCCCTAGGAGGGCGATGCTCTCGACGTTTTTCTTCTTCGCCTCTTCCAATGCGCGGACGACATTTTTGGATTTGCCGCTGGTGGTGATGACGATGAGCACGTCACCCGGCTCCGCAAGACCCCAGAGTTGGCGCGCGAAAATTTCGTCGGCGTGATAGTCGTTGCACACGGCGGTCATGAATTCGCCGTTGGCCGTGAGCGAGATGGCGGGATACGGCCGGCGGTCGCCCATGAAGCGGCAGAGAAATTCCGTGGCGAGATGAGTGGCGTCGGAGGCGCTGCCGCCGTTGCCGCAGACGAGAATTTTTTTGCCGGAAGTCAGGCAGCGCGTGACGAGCTGCGCGGCGCGGTTCAGCGGCTCCTCCAGCACGGACAGGCTGCGGGCCGTGGCGATAGATTCTTCAATGGCGCGTTGCAGATGGCTCATGTGGACAGCGTAGTTATCGGCGGTTGAAAGAAAAGCGAAATGAATTTTTCAAAGATATTTCGCCAGCATCGGTTTCAATTCCG
>CAIKKJ010000097.1 GCA_903827955.1 uncultured Verrucomicrobia subdivision 3 bacterium | reverse complement strand
TCGCACCGTCGCCCACCAGTGAGGCCCGTCGCTGTTGGGTCGCTGCTGCTGCCGGACTACGGCGGGCTCTGCGCACAGCCGCCATACGACTGTTCGCTTCCTGCCGTTTCACTGCATTGAAATCCACCGGCTTCACACACCTACACATACTGCGATCTGAAGTCAGACGCAAGTTTGCGCGGCATCACATCTTTTACATCCATCCAAAAACAACGCAGCCCGCCAGATGATTCCAGCGGGCCGCATAAGTTTCAATTCGGGTGCGTCTCAGGTCGCTTCCACCAATTCAATCCGCACGGCTTTGCCCAACGCCCGTGCCACCCGCGACACCGTGGACAAACGCACGTCTTCGGCATGGTTTTCCAGCCGTGAAATCGCCGACTTTTTCGTCTTGGTGATTCGGGCCAATTTTTCCTGGGTCACGCCGGCTTGTTCGCGGGCTTCCCGCAGCATCAGCCCAATCTTGAACTCGGCATAGCCCGTTTCAAAATCTTTGGCGAATGTCTTGTCGGTGCGTTTGCGCCGCTCGATGTAATTTTCCACGTCGTTTTTCATAGTCATTTCTTTCGGCTTAAATAATCCCGCTTGCGTTGTTCCGCCAGCGCCAGTTCGCGTTCCGGGGTTTTCTGCGTCTTCTTGGCAAAACCATTCGTCAGGATGATCAACCGCCCGGCATCCCAAAAGCCCAGTAACCGAAATGCGTCGCCGCCAAATTCCGCCCGCACCTCCCAAAGATCATCGCGCCCCTCCAGTTTCTTGAAATACTGTTGTGGCACGCGCGGCAGTTCTTGGACGGCGCGCAGCACCCACAAGACCTTTTGCACCTGCTTGGTGTTCAGCGAATCCAGAAACTCTTCCACCGGACAGGATCCGGCTACGGTCCGGTAATATTGGACTTCCAACATTGCGACAGGTTAACTTAAATGTGAACACTTGTCAAACCTGGTCGCGCGCCGGTCGCGCGCCGTTTTCGCCGCGCCCAGCAAGGTGAAGCTGTTCGCGGCCTGATTCTTAAACGTGAAGCCCGTGCGATTTTGAAACCTGTTGCGTTTGCGCCTGACGAATCGCCTCGTGTTCCCGCGCCATCCGGCTTTTGGTCATCAGCACCGCCGCGCGTTTGCCCCAGCGTTGGGCGATCAGGCGATAACGCGGGTCGTTTTGATAATGGGCCGCCAGCAGGTCGAGCACTGACAGCCGATCCCCGCTGCGCGTGATGTTCTCGCGCAGTTGCTCCTTGTCACTGGTAAAAATGTGAATCCCCTTTTTGCCGCGCGAAATCGTGACATACCATTGTTGCTGGCTCGTCGCGGCTTTCGCCGCTGAATCGGAAAACAAAACCTGATCCACCGACTTCCCCTGCGAAGCATAGGATGTGATGGCATAGCCCCGGACGAACTGGCGGAAGTTGTTATCCAGCACACGGCCGTCAGCCAGCGCGATTCGACCATCAGGCTGGACGGCCTTGACCGTAACCAGTTCGCCATTGACCAGCTTCCGGTTCTCGACACTGCGGCCATTGGCCTTCAGTTGCAGCCGGTCACCAGAAGCCAATGCCAGTTCCTTGCGCTGGCAGGCCGTCAGCTTGTCGAGTTGCTTGATTGGAATGGAAACCGTCCGCGAATCAGCTTCCACCAGCAAATGCGTGTCCGTAATTTGTTTCAACTTCGCCGATTCACCGGCTTTGAACCTGCGCACATCGCGATTGAACACCAGCATACTGTTTTCATCATAAGAGCGGACATCGCGCTTTTGCGCGTCGGTCAAATCCACCGGCTGAAAGGCTGTCACCGTGATTTCTGATTCTCCGATCAACTTGTCCCGCTTGAGCGCGGCGCGAATGGCGTCATTCACTTTATGGATCTCATTCCAACTTTGGGAAACAACCACGGTGGATTGATGTTGTTTCACCAGTTTCAAGTAACGCGCCGTGAGCTTTTCATGGTTGTCGGCCAGCGTGCATGCCTCGATGGTTTTCATTTTGTCCAACCGCTCAAATGATTCGGTGAACTTGCCGTCGCGCGCTTCCGTGACCGCCTGCCGGTATTCCCGGATGCGCCGGCGTTCCTCGATGGATTTGGCCAGTGCCGGATTTTGGCGGCGGATGTTCGTTAATTCCACGGGGCGGACGCCTGAATGTTTTTCAATTGCGCGCAACGCATCCGTCGCCTCGACCGCCCCGTGCTGCCGGGTGTCACCGGACAAAATTAGCTGCGCCTTTCGCTGCACCACCAATCGGATCAACTCCAACATGGTTTTGCCACCAAGCTGGCCGGCCTCGTCCACGACCACCACCGTTCCCGTTTGAAGTTCTTTCTTTTGCAGGAAACTGGCCACGGTCGCCGGCGACGGAAATCCGTCGCGTTCCATGTCCAGCACCTGCTGGCGTTGCGGCGCAAGGACGACCACGCCGCGCCCGCCATCGCGGATTTGTCCGACCAATTCACGCAGCACAAAACTTTTGCCGGTGCCGGCACCGCCGCGAAAGACCGAGACGCGGTTGTGGTTGGATAACAGCGCGGTCAGGGCTTCACGTTGTTCCTCATCCAGCTTGGGATCAAACGGCTTTGGCTCCCACACCAGTGGATAACAATCACTGATGCCCTGCCTGACGGCGCAGACAATTTGCAGCTCGCGTTCGAGATGCTCGCGCGTGGAAACTTGGCCGGGATGATGGTCAAATCGCAGATAGCCGCGCTGCCGCGTGACAGCTTGAATGTCCGCTAACGAAACATCCTGGCCTCGGGCGCGTTCGAGTGCGTGCCGCCACAATTCATGCTCGTTGACAATGGAACGGCGTTCAAACAGATGCTGCTCCGCCCAGACGACCGACTGCTCGGCAACTTTCACGTCGGGAACCAGCACGGGAGATTTTGTCGCCGTCAAACGGTTCAACGAGGATATTTCATCCGCCGTCATCTGGCCGGCCCACACGGTTTGCAGTTTTGCCAAACCGATGTCCCGAATTTTCCGGGGCCGTTCCTTGTGCGCGATGTTTTCACGGATGGCGGCAAGGTTGCCCTCGGCCTTTTCCGGCTCGCGAGCCAGCAGTTCCCTGGTCTGCTGGTCAATCTCCCGATGCCGCTTGGAAAATCTTTCAATCAGTGCCGGTGCTACGCCCTTGATCTCAAAATCACCGCGCGGTTTGTTTTCAATCGGATAACCGAACTTCACCAACTCGCGCGTGAGTTCATGGTAATAGACATTCTCAACGAATTTCTGGGCGGCGAACATTTCGTGGTTCTGCAATGCCTTCCATTGCTTTTCGATAGCGTCAAACGTGGCGTTGAACACGATGCAGTGCGTGTGCAGGTGCGGATCCAATGCGCGGGAGGTGTCATGCCGGAACATGGCCGTCACCAAGTTGCCCGTCTGCCGGTCGGTGCATTGGCCATTCTTCCGCACACGAGTTGCGGCGAAGGCTTGCAATTGATTCATGGCCAACGTCACCGCCTGCTCATGTGCCTCGACGATTCGCGAGTCGTCACCCACCAGCGCGACGATGGAGACCGATTTGGGCGGAGAAAAAGTAAAGTCGTAAAACACCCGGCGATTGGCTGTCTCGCGTTCCTTGCCATCCGCACCCATCTCGGTCCGCGTGGACTTTTGGCGGAGCGTCAGCCGTTCGCCGGTCTGCGGATGAAAATTTTCACACAGGCGGTTGAACTCGTCGGCGGTGGTGATGCCATTCAGTCCAAGTTCGGCAGCACCCTGACCAAACCAATGGCCGGGGACGGCCTGCCCCTCGGCGTAATAATCGCCGACCGCCAGATGTTCCTTAAAATACTTTTTGGCGTCACCAAGATTATATTGCGCTTTGGGTGCGAGCATTTTCGCCGACGTAAATCTTTTGGCCAAAATTGTGTCAACGCGGAGCCGAAGCGCTCATCTGAATCACCACACCATTTGCTCTTTTGGATTTGCGGGCATTCTTGGCCTGCCAATGCTGGCTCAAAGTTGCGGTGGCCCGTGACAACCATTCTTCGTCGTCCTCCAGTTCCAGCACTTTTTTGCGGCTGAAATATTTTTCACTGCTGGGGGCGGGGCGGCCCAGCGGTTTCAGCAGGCCGCGCGCGACCAGAATCGGAAGATCGTGCGGCTTGAAACCCAAGCAGGCCGCGACCTGCACGATGTTCATCCGGGCGGGCAGCCGGGCCAGATTCAACAGCTCTTTCAGTTCGTTGTTCATAGTTGTTTTTCTATGGCCATTTTCTCAAAAACTGGATGTTTCAACTCTGCCAGAAATGCGGTGCCCGGACTTGTATCACATACACAAAAAGAATGGCGCATACCTCAGTCACTTGGTGGTGATTGATTCGGCGGTCGCGTTGTAAAGATGATGCCAAAATTGACCGTGACAGAGTTTCCCGGTGGCCGTCTCCGCCGCAAGCCGCCGCCCAACACCCAGACAATCACCGCCAGCGACAGCCAGACGAACACGAGGTAAAGATAAAGCCCATAGTCCGAAATCAGGGCGTCCAGAAAATTGAACACGGGATTCAGCACGTCAGCCGGATTTAATCTCATGGCTGGCCCTCCGCTGAATTGACGATGGCGAGGATTGCGGCCTTAAGTGGGGCTGGCAATTTATCCCAAGCAGTGACTACTTGGGACAAGTCGTGGCTTGACGGGACTAAAATTTGTGTGTCTCCTTGTGTGTCGCTGTGCGGATTTCCCTTATTATCGGTGGGAATTTGTGGGGTTCGAATCCCCCTCTCTCCGCCAATTTTTATTAGGGTTTTCTTAAATTATATTGAAATCCCGACAAATTCCTGACAGGCAAGGCAGTCGTTGAACCTCGAATATTGCCTCATCATTTCAGGTTCGATTCCAACTTCCGGTTCCGTTCGCGCGATTCAGCTGACAATTCCCTTTTGAAATTAATCACCTTGTCTCTGAGCTTGCTATCTCCAACTCCGAGTATCGAAATTGCGAGCAACCCGGCATTGCGTGCGCCGCCAATGGCGACCGTCGCTACCGGAATTCCGCCCGGCATTTGCACGATGGACAGAAGTGAATCCAAGCCTTTCAAACTTTTGCTTTCCACCGGCACGCCAATCACCGGCAGCGGGGTGTAACTCGCAACCATGCCAGGCAGGTGCGCCGCTCCGCCCGCGCCGGCGATGACAACGCGCAATCCTCGTTTGTGCGCCGACTTCGCGTAACGCGCCATGTCGTCTGGCGTCCGATGTGCGGAAACCACCCGGACTTCGCATGGAACTTTGAATTCCATGCAGACCTTGTAAGCTGCCTCCATCGTCGGCCAGTCGGAATCGCTGCCCATGATAATGCCGACGAGCGGCGTAATTTTTCCTTTCATGCTTTTGTTCCAAAATAAACTTCCTGCGCCGCACGTTCGGCAACGGCCAATCCTTCTTCCAGTGAATTTTCCAGCACCGTGATATGACCCATTTTTCTGCCCACGCCGCTCATCATTTTTCCGTAGATGTGGACGCGTGCTCCCGTCATTCGTAACACCCGCTCCAGCCCTTGCGGTTGGCCGGGCGCTTTTTCCGTGCCGAGCAGATTCACCATTACTGCTGTCGGCGCGAGCATTAGCGGATTGCCCAGCGGCCACCCGAGCACGGCGCGGACGTGATTCTCAAACTGCGAGCAGTCGCACGCTTCGATGGTGTAATGGCCTGAATTGTGGACGCGCGGCGCAAGTTCATTGATGGCCATTTCGCCGTTCGCCGACAAAAACATTTCAACGCCAAAGCTGCCGATGCCGCTAACAGTTTCCACTGCGCGTCGTGCCATTTCGGTCGCACGTTTCGCAACCTCCGCCGAAATTTCCGCCGGTGCTTTGACGACGTGGCAGACGTGATTACGCTGGATAGTTTCCACGACCGGATAAACCACCGTCGCGCCGTCGCGTCCGCGCGTGACGATCACCGCGAGTTCCCGACTGAAATGCCAAAACGCTTCGACGAACAATTCATTTTTCCCACCGCCCAAAGCCTGCCAGCCAGCTTCAACCTCCGCTTCGGAACGCACCGTGAAATTACCCTTGCCATCGTAGCCATTGCGCCGGGTTTTGAGCAGCAGCGGCCAGCCAAAATCTTTCGCCGCCGAAATAATTTCTGCCGGCGAATTCACCGCTTGAAATTTTGGAACGGCGAGGCCGGCGTTTTGCAATGCTTGTTTCTGCGTCAGCTTGTCCTGCGTGAGCGCAATGCACGCGGCACTTGGAAAAACTTTGTGACCGGCCTTTTCCAAAGCTTCGAGCGCAGTGGCATCCACAAATTCGTTTTCCAAGGTGATGACGTCGCAGCGATCCGCGAATTTCATCAATGTCGCCGGGTTGCTCCAATCGCCGACAATGGAATCGGGCGAGAGCCGGGCGGCGGGGCTGAACGGATTTTTTTCCAGCACCACGACTTCGCAACCAAGCGGCAACGCGGCTATGGCCGTCATGCGCGCAAGCTCGCCGCCGCCGATGATGCCCAGTCGCACCGGATAATTTTTTGGAGCGACCAGCTTCTTAATTTCGGAATCGTAGGTTTCGTGCATTCAGTTGTTAAATTTTCCCGCGGCCGCTTCCCGGCGACGACGCAGCCATTCCTTCAGCCCGGATTTGCGGCGCACTTTCGCAGCCGCACCTTTGGCACTGCGCAATGCGCGCCGCGCCCAGATAAATTCCGTCGCCAGAATGGCCAAGCCGGCGGCAACGATCGGCAGCCCCGGTCCGGGCAGGATGAGAAACGCAGTGCCGATTAGCATAACCGTTCCGCCAATGAGGGCGACAAAAAATCGTTTCATAAAACGGGGGCGGTGGCCGGTGTCACCGCAGATTTGTTTGTTTTCGGCTTCAGCAGCGACAGGACCACGCTCGCCGCGAGTATCATCACGATGACGCCGAGCGAAACGAGTGTGTCAATTTTCCACGCCGTGTGCGCGAGCATCATCTTCACGCCCACGAACGACAGCACCACGCCGAGGCCGACCTTGAGGTAATGGAATTTGTCCATCACGCCTGCCAGCGCAAAATAAAGCGAGCGTAGGCCGAGAATCGCGAACACATTCGACGTATAGACGATGAACGGGTCTTTCGTGACCGCAAAGATCGCCGGGATGGAATCCACCGCGAAAATCAAATCGGAAAATTCCACCAGTAGCAGCACCACGAACAGCGGCGTTGCCAGGCGGACGCCGTTCTCGCGCACGAAAAACTTGTCGCCGCGATAACCTGAAGTCACCGGCATGAATTTTTTGAACAGCCGCACCAGCGGATTGCGTTCGGGATGAATCTGCTCCTCGCGCTTGAAGATCATCTTGACGCCCGTGACGATCAGGAACGCGCCGAAAACGTAGATGATCCAGGCAAACTTGGCGATGAGTGCCGCGCCCGCCGCGATCATGACGGCGCGCATGACCAGCGCGCCCAGAATGCCCCAGAACAAAACTTTGTGCTGATAAACCGGCGGCACGGCGAAATAGGAGAACAGCAGGGCGAAGACAAATACGTTGTCCACGCTCAATGATTTCTCGATGACATAGCCGGTGAAAAACTCCAGCGCCTTCGTTGCCCCGGCGAAGTGCCACACACCGGCGTTGAACAGCAGTGCGAGCGAAATCCACACCGTCGTCCACGTCAGGGATTCACGCAGCGAGACAACGTGCGCCTGGCGATGGAACACGCCGAGATCGAGCGCTAGCATCGCCAGGACGAATACGTTGAAGCCAATCCAGAGCCAGAGGGTTTCAGCCACTTGTTTCCTTTCTTGTTTGCGGTGGCAGGCGGCGGATTACTCGTTCAGGCCGCCGCGCGACCACGGATAAATGTTTTGCAGCGGCGTATGCGCGCGACGATAAATGTCGTGGAACATTTCGGCGGAGCGCTGGCGTGCGGCGCGAATCCGCCGTCGCGGCGCCCGCGCGGGAGAAGCCAGCACGGTTTTAGAGAACTCCAGGGTTCGCCCCGGCAAGGAAGCCGCGAGCGCCAAAGCGTTGGCCGGCAGATCCGTCAACGATTTCAGGATGATTTTAGCCTTTGTTTTCATGGTGATTTCTTTGTTTATGGTTGTTTGTGTTTGCATTGCGCCGTCACTTGGCCGCGCGCAGCGTCAGTTTGTTTTTCCAGCGATGCACGCGCTTCTGGGCGCGGCTGGTGATTTGGGCGCGCAATTGCGTCACGGCCTTGATGATCGCCGCGCGTAGTGTGTGGTCGCGGCTCTCGGCAAAAACGTCCGGGCCGGGGGTAACGAGGTGGACGTTCACTTGATACGCCGGACTGGCGTTTTCCAACCGCGCGAGCCGGACGTTTGCCTCGTCAATCTGCCGAGCCTGACCGAGCGCGAGGATTTGGTTTTCCACCCACGAATCCAGTTGATGCAGCGAGGGCAGATTCAGGTGTTTCAGGTTCAGTCTCATGGTCGTTGTCATAGTTTTGTTTGGTTGATGTTGCGTTTTTGTGCCGCCGATTATTTCCGGCGGCGTTGACGTGATGACTCTAGTCGGGACAACGACAACAGACTAATACGCGTTTCCGAATGGACGGTTAGGTTAATCCGAAGCATATTGGCGGCATCATGGAATGGCTCAATTATCATCACCTGCGTTACTTCTGGACGGTCGCGAAGGAAGGGAGCCTCGCACGCGCCGCCGAGAAACTCCGCGTCTCGCAGCCGTCCATCTCCGAGCAGATTCACGAACTGGAATCCGTGCTGGGCGAAAAGCTGTTCCGCCGCGAAGGCCGCAACAACAAGCTCACCGACGCCGGCCAGGTCGTGTTCGGCTATTGCGAAGAAATTTTTACGCTGGGTCGCGAGATGCTCAACGCCGTGAAACAACGCCCCGGCGCGAAGACGCTGCGCCTCTATGTCGGCGTGGCCGATTCGTTTCCCAAGCTCGTCACGAACGAAATTCTCAAACCGGTATTTGACCTGCCACAGACCGTCCACGTCATCTGCCGCGAGGGCAAAATGGAAGACCTGCTCGCGCAGCTCGCCGCGCACCGGCTCGACATCGTGCTGGCGGACGAACCCGCCCCGAGCAGCACCAACTTCAAGGTATTCACCCACTCGCTCGGCGAATCCGCCACCACCATTTGCGCAGAGAAAAAAATGGCGGCGAAATTGAAACGGAATTTTCCCCGCTCGTTGCACGCCGCGCCTGCGCTGCTGCCCTCGGACAACACCACCTTGCGCCGCGCGCTGGAATCGTGGTTTCGCGAGCAGCGTATCCAGCCGCGCGTCGTGGCGGAGTTCGAGGATTTGGCGCTGATGAAAGTGATGGCGGCGGAAGGTCGTGGATTCATCGCCGTGCCGAGCCTGGCGGTGAAGGACGCCATCGGACACTATGGGTTCCGCGCCATCGGCGAGGCGAAAAGCTGCCGCGTGCAATTCTTCGCCATCACCGCCGAGCGCCGCATCCAAAACCCGGCCGTCGCGCTCATCACCGACAAGGCGCGGGAAAGGTTTAATGGGAAATAAGTTTCACCCCGTGCTCTTCATCCCCGAAGCCACGCCCTTGACGGTGAGCGCGAGCAGGCGGCGCAATTGCTCCGTTCGTTGTGCCTCGCTCGCCTTGCGCCAAATGGAAATAAAACGAATCTGCAAATAGTTCAGCGGATCAATATACGGATTCCGCAGTCGAATGGATTGCGCGAGTGTCGGCTGATTTTCCAGAAGTTCCTTGCGCTCGTTGATGGATAAAACCATCTCAACCGAGCGCGCGTATTCATCTTCAATCAGGCCAAAGATTTTTTTGCGCACCTCGGCGGATTGGACGAGCGCCGCATATTGGCGCGCGATGCTGAGTTCGGTTTTGGCGAGCGACACTTCGGCATTGTCCAGCAGCGCCCGGAAAAACGGCCAACGGCGATACATCTTGCGAAGTTGTTCCAGACCGTCAGGGGTCTGTTCGACAAAATCCTTCAACGCCGAACCGACGCCATACCACGCGGAAATCAGATGCCGCGATTGCGTCCACGAAAACACCCACGGAATCGCGCGCAACTGCCGGATGTCCGCCGTGGCCGCACGGCGCGACGGACGCGAACCAAGCCGCAAGTGTTCGATCAAATCAATCGGCGTGGCTTGCCAGAAATATTCTGCGAACTCCGGCGTTCCGTAGACGAGCTTTTGGTAATGCGCGAAGGAAATTTTCGCGAGCCGGTCGGCGTGTGCCTCCCACTTCGGCAATTCCGCGGTTTCCGTTTCCGGCAGACATTGCACGGCAATGACGGCCGACGTAAGCTGCTCCAAATTTCTTTGCGCGATGACGGGATTGGAATATTTCAGCGAAATGACTTCACCCTGTTCAGTGATGCGCAGGCGTCCGCCGTGCGCCGCGTGCGGTTGGCCGACCAATGTCTTCGCCTCGCCCGACGCGCCGATTGTCATCGGCATCGTGGGCGAAGATCCGTTTGATAAAAAACTGGACGCGCTGGTGAAGGGCGAGGTCGTGCAGAGCCGACCGCTCGTTGTCCGCCGGCTGAATGTCGGCGAAGATTTGGCGGGCTGCCAAGTGTTGTTCATCAGCCGCAGCGCGAAAAACCAGATGCCCACACTGCTCCGGCAACTCAAGGGCACGCCGGTTTTGACCGTGGCCGACTCGGACGGGTTCACCGACTTGGGCGGAATGGTCAACTTTGTGCTTGTGGAGGAAAAAGTGAAATTCGAAATTAACCAGACCGCCGCCGATCAGTGCGGCCTGCAAATCAGTGCCAAGCTTTTGAAAATTGCGCGCGTCGTGAAAGGCAGCACACCATGAAACCTTTCCGCGACCTGCCCATGCAGAAGAAAATGACCCGGATGACGTTCGTCATCGTCGGCAGCATTCTGCTGGTGGCCATCGCCGGACTATTCACGTTCCAGGTGGTGAACTTCCGCGCCAGTTTCCAGACCGACACCGAGACGCTCACGGCGGTGATCGCCAACAACAGCACGGCTGCGCTGGCCTTTAAGGACGTTGGCGGCGGCAACGAAGTCCTCGGCTCGCTCAAGGATGTGCCGACCGTCGAGTCCGCCACCCTGCTGGCCACCGACGGCTCGACGTTCGCAAAATTTGGCATCGCCGAAGACGCGGCGGCACTCGCGCAGTTTCCGCCGGGAGCCGGCGCAAAATTTTCCGGCGCGGATTTGCTGATCACCCATCCGGTGGTTCTGGATAAAAAAAATGTGGGCACGCTCCTGCTCCGCGCTAACTTTAAGCGCACCTTTCTGAACCTGTTGGGAATCTACACCGGCGTGGTGCTGGGCATCCTGACGGTGTCAGTCACGCTCGCGGTTTATCTCTCCGGCCGGTTTCAGCGGGTCATCACCGACCCCGTGTTGCACCTGGCGCAGACCGCGCAGAAAATTGGTCAGGAAAAAAATTACGCCCTGCGCGCCGAGGTGGAAAGTCGCGGCGATGAACTCGGCCAGTTGACGGAGTCGTTCAACGAAATGCTTGGCCGCATCCAGGAGCAGGACGCCGCGCTCGGCCTTTCGCAAAAGCGGATGCAGGTGCTGATCAATTCCATTGACGGCATTGTGTGGACGTGCGATCCGGAAACATTACGCTTTTCGTTCGTGAGCCGGCAGTGTTCGAGCATCCTGGGTTTCTCGCCGGACGAATGGATTGTCAATCCTGGTTTCTGGGAGGCACATTTGCATCCCGAGGATCAGGCGCGCATGGTGGCGTTGCGCCGTGAATATGCCCAAGCCGGCAAACCTTACACCTGTGAATACCGCATGGTCGCCGCAGATGACCGCGTGGTCTGGATCCGCGAGAGCGGCTCGGTGATGGCGGAACAAGGCAAAGCCTCCGCCATGCGCGGCATCTTCCTCGATTTCACCGAACAGAAACTGGCCGCGGACGAACTGGAGCGGCTGAACCGTCGCTTGCGCGACACTTCGCGTCAGGCCGGCATGGCTGAGGTAGCCACGGGCGTGCTCCACAATGTCGGCAACGTGCTGAACAGCGTGAGCGTCTCCGCCACGCTTGTCGGCGACCGTTTAAAACAATCCAAGGCCACCAATCTCCAACGCGCCACCGCCATGCTGGAGGCGCAAAAGGGACGACTCGGTGAATTTCTCACTAACGATCCGAAGGGCAAACTTCTGCCGGAATACCTCATCGCCGTAGCAAAACATCTCACGGAGGAACAAGCCGCACTGCTCGCAGAGATGGAATCCGTCGGCAAAAACATCGAGCACATCAAGGAGATCGTGGCGATGCAGCAGAATTTCGCCAAGGTCGCCGGCGCGTATGAAAATTTGCCCATAGCCGCGCTGGTGGAGGATTCGTTGCGCATCAACGCCGCCGCCTTTGAGCGCCATCGCATCAATGTGGTGCGAAACTTTGACCCGGCCACGCCCACCATTTTTGCCGACCGCCACAAGGCGCTGCAAATCCTCATCAACCTCATCAGCAACGCCAAATACGCGATTGACTCGCAACCGGAGAACGAGCGCCGTCTCACGATCCAGGTCGCGCCCGCTGGCCCGGTCCGGGTGAAGATCACCATCAGTGACACCGGCATCGGCATCCCGCAGGAAAATCTCGTCAAAATTTTCAACCACGGTTTCACGACGAAAAAAGATGGCCACGGTTTCGGGCTCCACAGCTGCGCCAACGCCGCGCAGGAGATGGGCGGCAACCTCATGGCCCAGAGCGACGGGCCGGGCCGCGGCGCGACGTTCACGCTGGAACTTCCCGTGGCCCGCGACCATCAATCCGACCCTGCAGCCAACGCGCCATCAAATTCATGAAACCGGACGAGTTCAAACCTAATCACCGGATTCTCATCATTGATGACAACCCCTCCATCCTTGATGACTTCCGCAAAATCCTCGCGCCGCCCAGTGTGCAAGATGTCAGGCTACGCGGCTTGGAGGTGACGTTGTTTGAAGATCCCTTGCCCGCGCCCGATGCGTTGAGCTTTGAGCTGGATTCGGCCTATCAGGGCCAGGAGGGTTTTGAGAAGGTGAAACAATCTCTGGCCGAGGGCCGGCCCTATGCTATGGCCTTTGTGGATGTGCGGATGCCTCCAGGCTGGGACGGTGTGGAGACCATTGCGCGCATCTGGGAAATTTTCCCCGAGCTTCAAATTGTTGTCTGCACGGCCTACTCGGATTATTCGTGGGAGGAACTGCGCCTGCAAGTCGGCCAACCCGACAACCTGCTCGTGCTGAAAAAACCGTTCGATAATGTCGAGGTGCGGCAGCTCGCGCACGCGCTCACCAAGAAATGGCTGCTCAATGTGCAGGCCAATTACAAGCTCGCCGAATTGGAAGTCATGGTCGAGCGCCGCACGGCCGACCTTTCGCGCAGCAACACGCTGCTCGCCGCCACCGAGGAGCGGCTGAACAAGGCGTTCCACTCCAGCCCGATTCCCAGCGCCATCAAATCTCAGGAAGACGGCCGGTTCGTGGATGTGAACGAGCCGTTCGCCCGGCTCATCGGCTGCACCACCGCGCAGTTGATTGGCAATCCCTCGGATGATTTCCTGCGCTGGGAACAGCCCGAGCGGGTGGAAGCGTGGTTTGAACGCGTGGCCCGCAACGAGGAAGTCCGCGAGGAGGCCGCGCGGATCCGCAGCCAGTCCGGCGACGTGCGCGATGTGCTCGTCTCGTTGATTCCCATGTCGCTCGGCGGTCGGCCACACTTGCTCATGCTGGCCCAGGATATTTCGGAACGGTTGCTGCTCGAACGTCAGCTCCTCCAGTCACAAAAGATGGAAAGCATCGGCCAACTCGCCGCTGGCGTCGCGCACGATTTTAACAACATCCTCACCGTCATCCAGGGCCACGCCGGGTTGATTCAAATGCGCTCCAGTCCCGACGACCCTTCCGGAAGATCCATCAGCCAAGTGCTCGTCGCTTCCACGCGCGCCGCCACGCTCATCCGGCAGTTGCTTATGTTCAGCCGCAAGCAGGTCACTCAGTTCCGTGACATTGACTTGAACGAGACGCTGGGCAATTCGCTCTCCATGACCGGCCGCCTCACCGGCGAGCACGTCGAACTGGATTTCCAACCCGCGCCCGACCTGCCCGCCATCAAGGCCGACGACAGCATGGTTGAACAGATTGTGATGAACCTCACTGTCAACGCCCGCGACGCCATGCCCAACGGCGGCAAAATCCGCATCGCCACCGAACTGGCCGACGTAAACCGCCCGCCCACGCAATGGGATCCCGAAGCGCGTCAGGGTCAGTTTGTCTGCCTGAAATTTTCCGACACCGGCTGCGGCATGGACGCAAAAATTCTAGCGCGCATCTTCGAGCCGTTCTTTACTACCAAGGAACCCGGCAAAGGCACCGGGCTTGGACTGGCCACCGTCTTGAGCATCATTCGCCAGCATCAGGGCTGGCTTGAAGTTGAAAGCCAGCCCGGCGCGGGCACCACCTTCCGCCTGTATTTCCCCACCAGCGTGAAACCGGCTCAAAAAAATTTCCCCGGTGATGACAACCTGCTTCCACGCGGCACCGAAACCATTTTGGTGGTCGAGGATGAAGCGCCCTTGCGCGAGATGCTGGCGGTGGCGCTGGAGATGCAAGGCTACAGGATTCACGACGCCCGCTCCGGCCGTCATGCGTTGGAAGTCTGGAAAAACGTCGGCCACGAAGTGGATCTGCTCGTGACTGACCTCATCATGCCCGAGGGCATCCTCGGCGGCGAACTCGCCGAACGCCTGCTCGCACTCAAGCCCGGGTTGAAAGTCATCTTTACCAGCGGCTACAGTCCGGACATGGCCGGCAAGGATGTTTCGCTGATGGAAGGCCACAACTTCATGCCCAAGCCCTATTCCATCGGCAAGATGGCGCAACTCGTCCGGCAATGCCTGGATCGCAAAAAGTAAATCACATCTGCCTGACGTGACTCAACTTTCTGCCATATCAAAATCATTTCTGGCACCATTGTAAAACTGTCTTAACCGAAAATAAAAACTCGCCCCAGCAGATTCATGGATTTGAAGCGAAAAGAAATCAGGTTAGTTTACTGCACACATCACAAAGCCATTGAATCTTTTCTGTATTTTGAAGAATTTACCCTGAAAATATTGGCTAAAAAAACTTATTCGTCACCACCATTAAATTACCTCTTACCCACCATTCCACCGCCTGCAATTTATTACCACTGTCAGCAGTTCGGTCTCAGCGAAACTTACGGTAAACTTCATTGATGGGTAGGTCATTGATGCTGGCGTAGCGGAATTTCATGTAGCCCAGTTCGTCGAATTCCCAGTTCTCGTTGCCATAGGCGCGAAACCATTGCCCTGCGTCGTCGTAAAATTCATATTCGAAACGCACGGCGATGCGATTGCCTGTGAACGACCACAACGTCTTCTTAAGGCGATAATCCAGTCCAAGGTGCAAATCTCCTGGCCGTCCGGCTTCACCAATCAACTGCAGGCCACCGCCGATTTATTGCACCCGCATTGGACCGCTGTTAACGCGCCCGTCACGACCGCCACAGGATTCAACTTCGTGACCTTGTCCGCCATCGAGGCCGCACAGTTCTATCAGCTCAACCAAAATTAGTCTGGCGAAGTGTTCACTTGTTCTCACTAGACGTAGTAGCCCGTGCTAGAGACTGGCCTGGTTCTGTTTTCTCCTTACGCCAGCTTGCGCAACTTCGTCACACGGCCAACTTCGACCCATTCGACGACAAAAATATTTCCAACGTGGTCAAAATACGCACTGTGCGGCGCAACGAACTGGCCGGGAACAAAATGATCGCGCGTCAGCGTGCGGATGCCCGCGTAGCCCGGACCTTCGCCAAGTTGGACGACAAGCTTGAAGTTTTCATCCAGCAACGTCACGCGCGCGTGGAGGTCGGGCACGACCATCAATTTTCCGTGCGTGTGAAAATGGCACGGCTCCATAACATTTTCCTTTACGAAGCCGATATGCTGGCCAGCGAGTGAAAAATTTTGCAGCCGGTTGTTGCCACGATCGGCCACGACGAGCATCGGCGCCGCGCCGCGTTCGTCCACCATCAATCCGTGCGGGCAGCTCACCTGCCCCGGCTCGCTGCCTTTGCCGCCGAAACTGCGGAGGTATTTTGCGTCGCGGTCAAATTGGTGGATGAAACTTTTGCCGTAGCCATCAGCCACAAAAAAATCTCCATTCGGCGCGAGAGCGACGTTCGTCGGATTGAATTCTTCCGGCTTGGTGTAGCCAACGCACTGCTCCGGCGCCCACTTGCGCCAAATTTCTTTTCCGTCGAGCGTAGTCTTGGCGAACAGATGGCGCTTCGGGTCGCACAGGTAGAAAAATTCCTCGCCGCCTTCCTGGCTCAAATGCAGGCCGTGCGCGCCACCTTTGTATTGCTTGCCCCAGGAACGCACAAATTTTCCATCGGCATCGAACACCACCACCGCGTCGTCAATCTTCGCGTCCTTGCCGACGGTGTGCTTGATGTGGATGAGCCCCTGCGCGTCCACCGCAACGCCATGCGTGTTGCCGTAAGCGTGACCGGCGGGCAGCTCGCCCCAGTCGTGAATAACTTCATATTGATGTTCACCGCTGCCAATGACCGGCAGACGGCTACCACTCTTGTCTTGCGCGATGACGTAAGGCGCGGCGGTGAGGGCGGCCGCGGCGAAGCCGGTGCGCTTGAGAAAATTTCGGCGGGAGAGATTTTTTTTATTCATAGGCGGTCGCGAGGATTTGATGAATTTTGATTCAAGCCAGCAACTGGTCAACCACATTCGCCGGCACGACGCCGGTGAGCCGCTGATCCAGGCCCTGAAAGCGATAGGTCATTTTCAAATGGTCGAAGCCGAGCAACTTCAACGCGGTCGCGTGAAAATCGTGAACGTGGACGGGGTCTTTGACGATATTGTAGGAATAATCATCCGTCTCGCCATGCACCAAACCGGGCTTGATGCCGCCGCCGGCCATCCACATCGTGAAGCAACGCGGATGATGGTCGCGGCCGTAATTGTCCTTCGTCAATTGTCCCTGTGAATATATCGTGCGACCGAATTCGCCGCCCCACACGATGAGCGTGGAATCCAGCAGACCGCGCTGCTTCAAATCTTGCACGAGGCCGTAGCACGCTTGGTCAATGTCTTTGCACTGCGATGGCAGTCGGCCACCCGTGTTTGAGTGTGTGTCCCAGTTGTTATGGTAAATCTGCACGAAGCGCACGCCGCGTTCCACGAGTCGCCGCGCGAGCACTGCGGTGTTCGCAAACGTGCCGGGCTTTTTCGCCTCGGCGCCGTAAAGCTGGTAGGTGGATTCCGGCTCGCCGGAAATTTCCGACAGCTCCGGCACGCTCGACTGCATCCGAAACGCGAGTTCATATTGCGAAATGCGCGTGTGCGTTTCCGGATCACCCGCGGTGCGGAAATTAATTTCGTTCAGCGCCTTCAAACCGTCGAGCGTTTGCCGCCGGATTTTTTCATCCACACCTTGCGGATTGTTGATGAACAAAATCGGGTCTCCCGCCGTGCGGAGCGAAACGCCCGCGTGTTCGCCCGGCAAATAACCCGCCGACCACAGGCGGTTGCCGATAGCCTGCAGCTGCTCGGTGTTCGACGACTTAGCGAGCAGCACCACGAACGTCGGCAAATTTTGATTCAGCGTGCCGAGACCGTAGGAAACCCATGAGCCGAGACACGGCTTACCCGTGACCTGATTGCCCGTCTGCATGAACGTGATCGCCGGCTCGTGGTTGATGGCGTCGGTGTTCATCGAGCGCACGAAGCATAAATCGTCCACCATCTTTGCCGTCCATGGCAATAGTTCGGAAACCCACATGCCGTTCTTGCCGTATTGCGCGAACTTGTATTTCGTCGGCGCGACCGGCAAACGTTTCTGCCCGCTCGTCATCGTCGTGATGCGCTGGCCCATGCGGATGGTGTCCGGCAAATCTTTGTCGAACTGGGCGCCGAGCTTCGGCTTGTAGTCGAACAAATCAATCTGCGACGGTCCGCCGACCATGTGCAGATAAATCACCTGCTTGGCCGTCGGTGGAAAATGCGGGCCGATGGCTTTCATCACGTCCTGCATGGACGGCGCGGCGGCCTTCTTTTTTTCTTCGGCAAAAAGCAAATTCGGCGCAAGCGATGCCAACGCCGCCGTGCCGAGCAAACTCGCGCCGCGCTTGAAAAATTGCCGGCGCGTCTCCGAGCGGACGTAGTCCTGAAACAGCGGATGCGGATGGAATTGGCTCATATTTTTATTTATTCAAGACCTCATCCAGATTCATCAGCTCATTCGCCACCATCGTGTAAGCGGCGAGCGTCGGCTTATCGAGCTTCGCCTCGGATTTGGTCTCGCCGACGGCCAGAAGTTTTTCCGCATCCTGCGGCGCGGACTTGTATTGCAGATACAACCCGCCGAGGCTCGCTTCCACAATTTTATTTTCCTGCGGACTCAAATGCCGCGCGAGCAAGCGCTCCGCCATGAAATCAATCGGGTCTTGTTCGCTGGTCACGCTCTGCTGCGCGAGCATCCGCGCGGCCTCGACGAACTGCGGATCGTTCAGCGTCACCAGCGCCTGCAACGGCGTATCTGTTCGTTCACGGCGAACCGTGCAAACTTCGCGCGATGGCGCGTTGAAAATTTCCAGCGAAGCGGGCGCGGCCTGGCGCTTCCAAAAAGTATAAACGCTGCGGCGATATAAATTGTCGCCATGATCCTGCACATAGTCGCGGGTGTTGCCTTGGGGCATTCCGACCTTGTCCCAAATGCCCGGCGGCTGATACGGGCGCGTGCTGGGTCCGCCGATTTTTTCCACGAGCAAGCCGCTCGCCGCCAGCGCGTAATCGCGCACCATTTCGGCGTCCATGCGGAAACGCGGCCCGCGCGCGAGCAGACGGTTCTCCGGATCACGTTCAATTTTTTGAGGCGAGGCTACCGCCGACTGCCGGTAAGTCGCCGACATCACCATCAATTTGTAAATTCGTTTTACGTCCCAGCCGTGCTCGCGAAAATCCACCGCCAGCCAGTCGAGTAATTGCTGATGCGACGGCTGTTCGCCCGCCACGCCAAAGTCACCGGCGGTCTTCACGATGCCCGTGCCAAAAAGTTCCTGCCAGAAACGATTCACCGTCACGCGCGCCGTGAGCGGATTATCTGGACGTAATAACCATTCAGCAAAACCAAGGCGATTGTGGGGCGCATCGGCGGGCAATGGCGGCAGAAATCCAGGCGTGTTCGCTTCCACCTTGTCGCGCCGTTGATCATAAGCGCCACGAAATAAAACATACGCCTCTGGCGCGTTCGTGCGTTCGTTCATGACATACGCGACCGTGCCGCGCTGGCGGATTTTTGCCTGTTCATCCTTGAGCTCGTCACGCCGCTTGACCATTTCTGCGAACGGCTTGTCCAGCCGCGGTAGCCAGATGTCGTAGGCTTCGTTGTTCTGCGCTTGATTCCGTTTGGTGTCGGGCAGCGACGCGAGCCAATGAAACCGAGGCAGTTCCATGAGGTCAACAATCTCCGGACGCTTCAGCTCGCGGCGGAAGATCCGCACGTCTTGCAGCCCGGCTCCATCTACCTCTCCGCTGGTGTCGCGCTGGCCAATTTTGAACGGCGCGTCCGTGTGCGTGGAGGCGCTCAAACTGTCTTTCTTGATTTCCAGCTCCTGCAGTTCGCCATTGAGGAAAATTTTGACGCCCTTGGCCTTGCTTGAACCATCATAGGTCACGGTCACAAAGTTCCAGCGATCCCCCGGCATTTGGTTTTTTAAGGAGACTTTGATGGCGTTGTCCGGCCAGTCGTGGATGAGATGAATCGTGGGTCGGCCAAATTCCATCCAAAAATCCCAACCGCGATAATGTGAATCCTTGTCTTGCATCTTTGCAAAAATCGCGCCGGACTTTTCGTTGATGTTCACCCGCACCCACGCGCTGTAGCTGAAGGCATCCTTCCGTTCGAAATCACCTACGCCCCCGAATGACGGCGCGTCCTGGCCGGTGATCGTGTAGCCCTTGGCGGCGACGATGCCTTCCTGACGATTGGTGTTCGCGCCGACCGCAGCGGTGATGTTTGTGCCGTAATTTTCCGCATTAATTAATCCGCCGCCGCCTTCGTCCAACGGAGCGTGGAAAACCAATTGCGCCTGCGCTGGCAAATTCGTGAAGTTCTCGAAATCGGGATGCGCCAGCCAGTTCGTGAAATCCACCCGCGCCGTTTTTTTCCGTTGCGCAACGTCCATACCGACGACGTTCATTTCGTTCGACGACTGCAGCCAGCGGACTTCATCCTTGGCCGTCGGGATGAAAATGATGGGCGGCGTTTCCTTGATGTTTCCATCCATCGCCTTCTGCGTGGTGTTGTTGAAAAACGCGGACAGCGAATAAAAATCTTTCTGCGTGAGCGGATCGTATTTGTGGTCGTGGCAAACGGCGCAGCCGACCGTGAGTCCGAGCCACGTCTGGCCCGTCGTCTCCGTGCGGTCGCGCGTATAGTTCACCAACACCTCTTCATCAATTGAGCCGCCTTCATTCGACGTGGCGTGACAACGATTGAAACCGCTGCCGATTTTCTGGTCGCGCGTTGCGTCCGGTAGCAGATCGCCCGCAAGATTTTCGATCGTGAACTGGTCAAAGGCCATGTTTGAGTTGAACGCGTTGATGACCCAGTCGCGATACGTCCACATCTCGCGGTAATTGTCGAAATGAATCCCGTGGGTGTCGCCATACCGCGCCGCGTCCAGCCAATAACGCCCGCGATGTTCGCCCCACTGTGGCGAGGCGAGCAGCCGGTCCACCAATTTTTCGTAGGCATCTGGCGACTTGGCTTTCACAAAGGCTTCGACTTGCTCGGGCGTCGGCGGCAGCCCCGTCAAATCCAGCGACACCCGGCGAAACAAAGTGCGTTTGTCCGCCTCGGCATTGGGCGACAGATTTTCCTGCTCTAGCCGCGCGAGAATAAAATTATCCACCGGATTTTTAACCCACTGGGCATTTTTCACGACGGGCAACGGCGCTTTCACCGGCGCGATGAACGACCAATGCGCCTCGTATTTTGCGCCGGACGCGATCCAGTTTTTCAGAAGCTCTTTCTGCGCCAACGTGAGGGTCTTGTGAACCTTTTCCGGCGGCATCTGGTCATCGTCCGTCAGGAAAATTCGGCGCAGCAGCTCGCTTTGCTCCGGATGGCCGGGAACGATGGCGGTGACGCCGCTCTCCAACTTGTTCGTGGCCGTTTCAAAATGATCCAACCGCAGCCCAGCCTTGCGCGACGCCGAATCCGGCCCGTGACAGGAAAAACAATTTTCCGACAGCACCGGACGGATGTCACGGTTGTAGCTGAGGGTCGAAACTTTTTCCACGCCCCCGGCACTGAACACCAAGCTACAGCCCGCAAAAATTACCGGAAATATTTTCTTTAAACGGGATGACATTGGAATCGAAATCATTTTCTAGGGTGAATTAACCTTTGGCAATACGACATTTGTTGCAACGAGTAACGAATTCTCGTGATGCCAACCCAGCCAGCAGACGCGTCGCGAAGCCGCAGGTTTCAATCTTGCTCAAAAAAAAGTAGCTGCATACTTTGAACAGAGCGCAGACGGTCTCCGTCCGCAGCGAATCCAAAGTTCGGAAGGCGCACTGGTTTACTCGATGCGTCCGCCTGGCCAACCGCTGCGAACCGGGCCGGTTCGCGCTCGGTTCGCCTCAAACCACACACTACCCTCGATAAAAGTTTCATTGCCTGCTGTCGCCGAATTATCAAACATCCCCGCCATGAACTACCGCACCCTCGGCCGCACCGGCTGGAAAATTTCAGAAATCAGCTTTGGCGCGTGGGCTATCGGCGGCTCGTGGGGCGATGTCAGCGACGCCGAATCGCTCGCCGCCCTGCACGCCGCGCTGGATGGCGGAGTGAATTTCTTCGACACCGCCGACGTTTACGGCGATGGCCGCAGCGAACGCCTGCTCGCCAAATTAAAAAAACAGCGGAAAGAAAAATTCTACATCGCCACCAAAGCCGGACGCCGCCTGCCCGTGCAATCCGTCGAGGGCTACAACAAAAAAAATCTCCACGCGTGGGTCAACCGCAGCTTGAAGAATCTCAACACCGAAACGATTGACCTGCTCCAGCTTCACTGCCCGCACACCGAAGTTTTTTATCGTCCGGAAGTATTCAGCATTCTTGACGACATGGTTCAGGCCGGCAAACTGCGTCACTACGGCGTGAGTGTGGAAAAAGTCGAGGAAGCGTTGAAGGCGATTGAGTTTCCGAACGTCCAGTCCGTGCAGATCATCTTTAACATTTTCCGCCAACGCCCGGCGGAATTATTTTTTGCCGAAGCGCAGAAGAAAAAAGTCGGCATCCTCGCCCGCGTGCCGCTGGCCTCGGGAATGTTGTCGGGAAAAATTTCCGCCGCGACCAAGTTCGCGAAAGATGACCACCGCCATTTCAACCGCCACGGCGCGGCGTTTGACCGCGGCGAAACTTTTTCCGGCGTGGACTTCGATGTGGCGCTCGCCGCCACGGCAAAATTAAAAAAACTTGTCCCGCCCGGCGCCTCGCTCGCGCAACTGGCGCTGAAGTGGATTCTGGAATTTCCCGCTGTCACCTGCTCCATTCCCGGAGCCAAGCGTCCCGCGCAAGTTTCAGAAAATATCGCGGCCGCAAACTTGAAAAAGCTTTCGCCCGCGACGATGAAGCAGATTGACACACTTTACACGCGGCAAATCAAACCGCTTGTGCACCATTACTGGTGAATTGTTTTACCGCTTCACCGGTTTGACGTCACACCGGCCAGCCGGACAATCCGGCGCACCAAAAAATTTTCCAATTGCAATCCGGTTGCGCGCAAAACGCTCGTATCCCCAGTTGGAAAGTTGCCGCAATCCTGGCCACGTCGTCGGCGCGAGCAACCAGCCCAAACCCACCAGCCGATACGCCTCGCGAAACGCGGCGACTTTGGTGACGATGCTGCCATCGGGAAAGACGCCGTGCATCACGCCCATCAATTCATCTTGCGTCTTGCCAAAGCGCGCCGCGTCAAAGTCGGGCGCGGAAATATCCTCGAACACCAGCCGTCCGTCGCGGCTGCGGCTCTGCAACCACATCGCCTCGCGGCGGCACATCGGGCATTGGCCGTCGTAGAGGAGTTTGAATTGCCAGTCGGTCGTCACGCGGGAAGTCTAACTCATGGATTTTATTCTGCAAATTTTCGGCAGCCTGAAAATTGATTGGCGCCTCGCCTCACCAACCACAACGCAACGCAACTTTCTTTTCCTGTCCGGCGAATTCAATTAACCTGTGCGCGTGAAAATTTCAAAAGGCATGGTTTATCTCGTCGGGGCCGGCCCCGGTGACGCGGGGCTGCTCACGTTGCGCGGCGCGGAATTGCTCCAGCGCGCAGACGTGGTCGTGTATGACGCGCTGGCAAATCCCGAACTGCTCCGCCTCGCATCCGTAACGGCAGAACTAATTTCGCGCGGCAAGAACATGGAGATGCCGCAGGCAGATATCACCGCCATCATTATCGCCAAGGCCAAGGCCGGCAAAACCGTCGTTCGGCTCAAGGGCGGTGATCCGTTCATTTTCGGACGCGGCGGCGAGGAAGCCGAGGCGCTGCACGCGGAAAAAATTTCCTTCGAGATTGTGCCCGGCGTTTCCTCCATCACCGCCGTGCCGAATTACGCAGGCATTCCCCTCACCCACCGCGCGCATTGCTCCAGCTTCACGGTTTTCACCGGCCACAGCGATTCGGCGGAAGCGGCGACGGCATTGCGCTACGAACAAATTGCAAAAATTCCCGGCACAAAAGTCGTGCTGATGGGCACGGAAAATCTCGGCGACTGGACGAAGTCACTCATCGCGCACGGCCTGGCGGCGACCACGCCCATCGCGGTCATCCAACAGGGCACGCTCGGCAAACAGAAATCTGTCAGCGGCACGCTTGCCACCATCGCCAAGCTCGTCGCGCAGAAAAAAATTGTCCCGCCCGCGCTCACCGTCATCGGCGACGTGGTGACGCTGCGCGAAAAACTGAACTGGTTCGAGGCCAAGCCGCTGTTTGGCCAGCGCATCGTCGTCACGCGGCGCACGGAACAGGCGGGGACGTTCGCCGCACGCCTTGCGGAATTGGGCGCGGATGTTTTGGAAGTGCCAACCATCAAACTCACCTTGCCGACCGAAAAGGACGCCATCGTGGACTGCCTGTTGGAATTGAATTCCTACGAGTGGTTCATCTTCACCAGCGCGAACGGCGTGAATGCGTTTTTTGATTTATTCTTCAAACGCTTCCAGGATTTGCGCGATCTCGGCGGCGCGCGCATCGCGGCGGTCGGGCCAAAAACGGCGGCGGCCCTGCGCGCCTTGCATTTGCAGGTGGATTTGCAGCCGGAAGAATTCATTGGCAAAAGAATCGTGGCGGAGTTCAAAAAATTTCAAGATATCGAGAACGTCAAGATGTGCCTGCTCCGCGCCGAAGTAGCGAACAAGGAGTTGCCTGACCTGCTGCACGAAGAAGGTGCCATTGTGGACGACATCGCGATTTATAAAACCGTGGCCGAGACGGAAGACCGCACTGGCGCGGCGGCTCGGCTCGCGGAAGAAGGCGCGGATTGGGTGACGTTCACCAGCAGTTCGACCGTGGAACATTTTCACGCGCGCTTTGATTTACCAAAACTATTGAAAAAATTTCCGCAACTGAAGCTCGCGTCCATCGGCCCGGAGACTACCAAAGCCATCGTCGCACTCGGCCTCAAACCCGCGCTCGAAGCGAAGGAGCACACTACGGACGGCCTGATAGCAGCGATCTTGAAAGCCGCGTAAATCTCCGCCCACGGTGACGAATTCATTTTCAGCCCATTTATAGACGCTGGCAGCTTCTTCACCCGGCCAGTTAATTCCGTAAAGGCTATCACTGCTTCATGGGGAAGCGGAATGCTCAGACTGTTTGCGCCGGGACCGTCAACATGAGCGCCAAAACCGGCAGGCAGAGAAAATTCTGCTCACTTAGAATTATTCAGCTGAAAGTGTCGGTGCGTCGGTGCGGAATTGCGCGGCGGGCAGGCCGGAGGAATTGTAGAGATGGCCGCCGTCGGGGAAATTAACCCACGCATAACGCACCGCGACGGGCGCGGGAATTTCCGGGCTGCTGACTACGACCGTTTTGCCGTCAATCTTTGCGTCAGCGGAAACAAATTTTCCGTCTGCGCCCGCGATATTGAACCATTTTAAATTTCCATCACGCGCCACGAGTCCGTCCGCGTGAGAAAATTTCACCCGGATTTTGCCACCTTCAATTTTAATGGATTCAAAAGTCGGCCCGGTGAATTCGATTTTCTTCCCGTAAGTTTTCGCCAGCGCGATGCGCGCAAGGCGTTCGCCCACGTCCTGTTTGTTTTTCGGATGGACGTTTTTGCGTTCGCCAATGTCAGTGGCCACAGCCATGCCGGTGTTTGGCAACAAAAGAACCGTAGCTTGCGCCTCGCGGACGAGCGGGCTGTTGCTCGCGGCTTCCTGCCCCGCAAGCTGCACGATGTAAAATGAAAAATCACCTTCGCCCCAAAGTTTGCGCCAGTCACGGATGAGTGTCGCTTGCACGTGCGGATAAAGTTCGATGCCGCCCTTGTTCGCGTCCACGATGGATTCGCCCTGATACCAAATCGCGCCGCGAACCGCGTAGGGAATAACCGGCGCTATCATGCCATTGAAGAGCACGGTGGCGTTGTGCTGGTCTTGCACGGGATCACGCGGGCCGGGGCCGCGACGACGACCGCGCGGCGCAGCGTTGGTCGCATTAACATCTTCGGAGCGCGGCGGCGCGACGACGGCCGGAGGATTCGTGCGGAAGCTCTGCACCGCCGCATCAAAGTGGTCGATCAGCGGTTTCAACTTCGGATCAGCGGCCATCGTTACGCGGTCAATCCAGGCTTCGGCCGTGCTCGCACCGAACGCCTCGGTGATGATGCCGACCGGAATTTTTATTTCGCGCTGCAAATCGCGCGCGAAGAAATAACCGACGGCGGAAAACGCGGGCGCATTTTCCGGGGTGCAGATTTTCCACTCACCGCCGATGCGGTTGGTTGGTGCGTAGTTTTTTTGCGCGATGCCGGTGAACATGCGGATGAGCGGATAGTTCGCGGCGGCAATTTCTACTTCCTCGTTCGTCACGCCCGCAAAATATTTCACCTTCTTGGACATGGAGAAATCCATGTTCGACTGACCCGACGCAAGCCACACCTCGCCGACCAGCACATCGTCGCATTTTCGATTTTCGATTTTGGATTTTAGATTGCCGATCACGACGAGCGTGTGCGGTTCGGCGCTGGCTTTCATCGGCTTGAGTTTCAGGCTCCATTTGCCATCCGCGTCCGCTTTCGTAGAAACTATTTGCCCGGCAAATTCCACTGTGATTTTTTCGCCGGCGTCCGCTGTGCCCCACACTGGAACCTTCAGGTCGCACTGCAATACCATGTGATCGGTGAACGGGCTGGCAAGCCGCACTTCTGCAAACAGCGGGCTGGCGACCAGCAGCAGCGCAGACAAGAGAATGGAAATTGTTTTTGTCATGTAGCAAAAATCATTGGCTGGCCTTGCGCGGCAGCGGCAGTGCGTATTTGTCAAAAACGTTCAACCCCGGCAGCGAGTTTCCATTTTCGTCGAAAAATCCACGCGCGCTGTGGCTGCCTGTCGCCGGTTTCCACATTCGTTCCATCGTGAAAAACCTTCCCGCGTTCTTCGGCCTGCCGTAAAACGATTTATCGGCACCGACGGCAAATTCCGCCGCTTGCGTCGGAATACCCGCCGCCGCAAGCAGTAGGCAAAAAATCCCAACGCTGTGCCAGATTTGTTTTGGGAATTTCATTTCGTTTCAACGTTCGCCGTCGCCGGTTCGAGTCCATCGCGTGTCGCCGTCAGATTAATTTTGCCCGGCGTTTGCATCGCGCGAATAGCTACGCGGTTGATGCCGCATTCGGTGTCGAGCCAGAGATTGTTCACGGAATTAATTTTTCCACTGTTGTAGCCCCCGCGCCAGATGGCCGGGCCATCCAGTTTGAAATCCACACGCGCCTCGTCCGTCAGGCAGCGGCGCCCCTGCGCATCCACCACTTCCACGTCGAAGAACGCCACGTCAGAACCATCGGCCTGCAAACCGTTCGGCGAAACGTGCGGCGTGAGTTTTAATTTCTTTGCTTCGCCGGTGGTTTCAATTTCATCCTGCGCGACAATTTTCCCGTCCGCTTTCGCCACGGCGGAAATTTTGCCGGCGGCGAATTTGATTTGCGGGAACGCGAAGATGTAGCCGTTCGCGGATGACTTCGAGACGCCCAAAGATTTTCCGTTCACTAACAGTTCAACGCTGTCGCAGTGATTTGCCGCGACGTAAATCGTCTTCACCGTGTTCGTCGGATAATTCCAGTGGCCGATAATGTGTATATCCGGCGAGGGATTTTGCATCACGCGATAAACGTAGTAAGCCTGCTTCTGCAGCCGCACGGAATCCACCTTGCCGCTGACGCGGCAGACTTCGCTGCTGTCCTGTCGGCCATCGGCGTTCGCGTCCGACCAGTAAATCGAAGCATAGCCTGCCCACTTCGAATGCGCCGGGTCGGAGTTGGAAATCATGTTGAGGACGTAGTCGTGATAACGCTCGGCGGCCGCGAGGCAGAAAGTTTCCGAGTTCCAATCGTAAGTATCATTCGGGCCTTTTTTGAAACCGAAATGTGGCGGTGAAAAATCATCCCAGAAACGCCGCGCGGCCTCGTCGCGAAAATCTTCCGTCTCGATGAACGGTGCCCGGTCGCGGCGTTCGTCGCTGTAGGCGCGAAACAAATCCGCCGCTCCGCTACGATGATCTTTCTGATCGTCCTGCCCGATCATCACACCAAAATATTCCGCGACCGGCGTGGCGGACGGCTCATTCAAAGTGCGACAACCCATCGCGCGTCCGCCGTTCGGATCCCACTGCTTGCGCAATTCCACCATTTGCTTCATGTGTTCCGTGGTCACGCCGTTATTGCCCGCCTCCCACAGCAAAATACTCGGGTTGTTGCGGAAATAAACCATCGTGTCGCGCATCACTTCCATGCGCTGCTCCCACTGGCGCGTGGCAACTTCCGGCTTCAGGCGTTTGTCGAGCACCGGGTCGCCTTCCTTGTCGCCCGCCGGACAAATTTGCACGATGCCCGTTTTGTCACACGCGCGCACGTCCACGGCCTGCGGCGCGATGTGCATCCAGCGGAGGTAATTCGCGTGCGTGCTGCGGACAAGCTGCGCGTTGTAATCGTGCATCCAATCGGGATACGCCTGACCGAGCCCCGCCCAATCATCCGATGAACGCTGCGCGTAGCCGGTGAGCCAGACAAATTTCTCGTTCAGATAAACTCCGCCCGTGCCAACGCCGCCTTTGAACTCGGCTTTGCGAAAACCAGCGGTGATTTTCTGCACGTCCACAATTTTATCATTCACCGTGAGCATGGAATAAACGTTGTAAAGATTGGGCGTTTCATCGCTCCAGAATTTTGCATCCGCCAGCTTGCCGCTCGCGGTGAACACTTCGGTCTGGCCGCTCACGAGATCCAGCGCCTCGCTCAAAAAACTCGCGCAGACTTTTCCGTCGGCGTCCACGACGACCGCCGAAAGCGTGATGGATTGCTGATCGCCGCTTTCATTACGAACTTGCGCCTCGAGGTTCACGTCGCAGATTTTATTGCTGATGGAAAAATTCGACGGCCAGACATACACGCCGGTAGTCTTCAGATTTTCATAGAGCGGCAGCGTTTGATAAACCTTGCCGGTCAGGTGCAGCCAGATGTCGTGATTAAGTCCGCCGTAATTGGGATTGAACGCGCGCCCCATCCATTCGTAGCCCACGCCGGTGGCTTCCTCCTGATAGTCATTGCTGTTGTCTACTTTTACCGCGATGACGTTTTCCGCGTCGCCAAAATTCACAAGGCCCGTCAGATCCAGCCCGCACGCGGTGATGCCATTTTCAAACCGACCAACAAATTTTCCGTTCACCCAGAAACGCCCAGCTTGTTTCAGTCCTTCAAACTCCAGAAATACTTTTCCGTCATTCGCCGTCGCGGGCAGTTTGAAATGTTTGCGATACCAGGCGATCCCGGACCAAGCCTTCCGATCCCCGCCGCTGTGACTGATGATCGCGGTGTAGGAATCCACGTCGTTGTAGGTATGCGGCGCGCTCACGTCCGTCCACTTGGAGTCGTCGCAGGATGTCTGCATCGCATTCGTTACGTCTTCGCGGATGAACTTCCAGTCGGGATTGAAACTGAAAGTGGCGTGTGGCGACGTTGGTGGGGTAAACTTTTCCGCCGCGCACAACGGCAAGGCCAGTGCGAGCAATGAGCACAGCACGACCAGGGAATTTTTTTTCATTTGGTGTTATTCAAGACGAAATCAAAATAGTCCTTGGCTACAACAATTTTTCCATCCACCGCAAAATCAATTTTCACGATGGCCGGCTGCTCGCGTAACGACACTTCGTTGTCACTGCCAATGACACCGCGAGAATTGGGTGAGGATATTCGACAACTGCCGGGACTTGCAACCGCACACATTTCCGGCTCGGCATTTGCGGGCTGGCAACGGACGTTGGCTGGAATCTCCTTGCCATTGCAGCCGAAGCACGCATAATTTATTTCGTCTGATGAATTATGACATCGCATCACCAAATGCTTTGAAGGTGTCTGATTCTTAATTTGCTGGGGTCTTAGCTCAGTTGGTAGAGCGTCTCGTTCGCAATGAGAAGGTCAGGGGTTCGAACCCCCTAGGCTCCACCAGTTTTCACTCGTTACACTCCGACGAAATAATTTTCCGCATGCAATTTTCCCTCCAAGACAAATGGGTGCTCATCACCGGCGCGTCCAGCGGCTTCGGGGCCGCCGCCGCCGCCGCCTTTGGCGCACAAGGTGCGAAACTGTTACTCGGCGCGCGCCGCGTTGAGCGGTTGAAGCAGGCCGCCGCCGCCGCCAAAAAATCCGGGGCCAGCGAAGTCCATTTTCACAGTCTCGATGTTGCCAACACCGCCAGCGTAAAAACCTTCATGGCGTGGGCAAAACAGAAAATCCAGAAAACAAATTTACACGTCCTCATCAATAACGCCGGCGGTGCCATTGGACTGGACACCGTGGCCGAAGGTAAAGATGCCGATTGGGAGGCGATGATCCAATCCAACGTCTTGGGCCTTCTCCGTGTCACGCGCGCCGCGTTGCCACTCATCCCGCGCGACGACGGCGCGAGCATCATCAACCTTGGCTCCGTCGCCGGGCGCACTGCCTATGCTGGCAGCTCAGTTTATTGCGCCGCTAAGGCTGGCGAACTGCAAATTACCAAAGTGTTGCGGCACGAACTTTTCGGTGCGGGCATCCGCGTCAGCACCGTTGACCCCGGACTGGCGGAAACAGAATTTGCCCTTGTCCGCTTCAAGGGGGATACGAAGAAGGCAACAGAACTTTACGCCGGGACAAACCCATTGGTCGCTGCTGACATCGCCGAAATTCTTGTCTGGGTCGCCAGCCGGCCGCCGCATGTCAATATTGATGAAATGGTCGTCAAACCGGTGGATCAAGCCGATGCTGGAAAAGTTTTCCGCCGGCAATAACCTACCGCAATGTCACCGTTGCAGAAATTTCGCCACCGCCTCGGTGCGCGTGCGGACCTGCAACTTTTCGTAGATGCGCCGGATGTAGGTGTGCACCGTCTCGTAGCTAATCTGAAGTTTCTCGGCGATTTCCTTGTAGATCAAACCTTGCGCCAGCAAATCCAAAACCTGCTGCTCGCGCTCGGAAAGCTCCGCCAGTTCATTCGCCGCTTGCTGTGCGCCGGGAGATTTTTGAAACGATAAAACCACCTTGCGCGCGATGTGCGTGGTCATCGGCGAGCCGCCACGCAGCACTTCATGGATGGCCTCGATCAATTCCTTCGCCGGCGTGCGCTTGAGCATATAGCCGCTCGCCCCGGCGGCCAGCGCGGCAAAAATATTATCCGTGTCCTCGTAAACGGTCAGCATCATCACCTGCGTCTTCGGCAAAATGACTTTTAATTTGCGGACGCATTCCACCCCGTTTATGCCCGGCAAATTGATGTCCATCAGCACGACGTCTGGCTTCACTACGGGCAGGTTTTCCAGAGCGGCCTCGGCGCTGCCGTAGTGGCTCACACAGCGAAAGCCCTCCACGCGGTCCATCACCTTGGCGAGCGTGGCGCGCAGCTTGTCGTTGTCCTCGACGATGGAAATGTTCGTAGGCATAAAATTATTTTTTGGCGAGCGGCACAACCAGACGCACGATGGTTCCGCCTTTTTCACTGGGCGAAATCTCAAATTCTCCGCGCACATCAGCGAGGCGGCGTTTCATATTTTTCATTCCGTTCCGCAAACTCTTGCCGGAAATGTCGCCAAGTCCGCGACCATTGTCAGCGATGCTTAAAATAAATTTATCCGCGTCCAACTGCAATTTCACCCGCGCCTCGGTGGCTTTGGCGTGTTTCACCACGTTGTTTACGGCTTCTTTGAACGCGAGGAAAATATTATGCCGCACTTCCGGCAGGATCGGCGTGGGCGGCAAATTCGGCGGCAGCTCGGCGCGATAACTCACACCGGCCAGCGCAAAATAATCCTGCGCATATTTGCAGGCGTAGTTCACCAGACCTTCGAGCGTGTCGTTGGACGGATTCACCGCCCAGACGATTTCATCCAGCGAACGCGTCGTCTCGCGCGCCGTATCACAAATCTGCTGCGCGTGTTCGGCCACCTCGCCGGGTTGCTCCTTATCCAGCTCCGCCATTTCGCCAAGCAGCGTGATCTGCGTGAGGTTCGCACCAAGCTGGTCGTGCAAATCGCGGGCGATGCGGGCGCGTTCGGTCTCGATCAATTCCTTTTGCTTCGCCGTGCGCAACTGACGTTTCAACTTCGCGGTTGAAACAAGATAAATGATGCCCGCCAGCACGCCGAGGAAAACCAGCGTGCTCGCGATCAAAAATGACGGCTTACGCCAGAACGGCGGCTCAACCGTGATGGCGAGTGTCGCACCAGTTTCGTTCCACATACCATCTTCATTGCAAGCGATGACGCGGAACAGAAATTTTCCCGGGGACAGCGTGGTGGTGGTAAAATGCGCCACGCGCTCGCTGCCGATGTCCGTCCAGTTTTTGTCGCGGTTCTCAAGCTGGTATTTGAAACGCGCACCGAACTGTGCGCCCTTCGGTGCGGAAAAATTCAGCGCCGTGAAATGGATTTCCAACTGTTCGTTGTCCGGCGTGAGCGTCACCATGCCGCCGGCCAACGGCTTGAGCAGATTTTCACTCGGCTTTGCGCCGTCCACGAGCACAGATTCGATGACGACCGGCGGCGGGTTGGTATTGCGCACCAACTCCGCCGGATTGACAGCAATCAAACCTTCGATGGTCGGGAATAGCAGTCGGCCATTTTGCGTGCGGATGGCGGCGGGCTGCGCACCGGCAGAACATTCGCGCGTAAGAATCGTCCGGCAGGAAATCGTCTTCACCGCGCCGGCGGCAAAATCGGCCAGCGATTTTTTTTCAACCCGCATCAGTCCCTCGTAGGAACCAAGCCATAGATTTCCAAAATCATCTTCCGCCAGATAGCCGATGTCATCGCCCGTCAGTCCGGCGGCGGCAGAGTAAATCGTCCACCGGCCCTGCGCCAAACGGGCCAGACCGTGGCCGGACGTTCCTGCCCAAAGCACGCCATCGCAGCCGGCCAGCAGGCAGGAAATATCCTTTACCGGCGCGCTGACGGCGGAAATTTTTCCAGCTCGGCAAATAAAAATCCCGCCGCCATCCGTGCCAATCCACAAGTTTGAATCCGCATCTTCAGCCAATGCGCGCACCGCGTTGGGCGGTAAGCCATCCTCCTTGGAAAACAGTCTCCAGTTCTGGCCGTCAAAACTGGCGAGGCCGTTCTGCCCGCCGACCCAGACTTTTTGATCACGCGCCTGTAACAGCGAAAAAATTTGCGGGCCGATTTTTTCAACCGGCAGGACGCGTTGAAAACCACCGGCTTCAAAATGAAAAAGCCCGTCACTGCTCGTGCCCGCCCAGACATTTTGCTGTTGATCCACGAGCACAGACCACGCGTTGGAACTGCGCCCGATGCCGAAAACATTGGTGGAATTCGTCAGCGAATAAACCAGGCCGCGCGCGTTATAAGTAACCCACAAACCGCCCGCCGCATCTTCGGCCACGGATTTCGCTACGCCCGCCGGCAGGCCGGTTGGCGCGGTAAAGGTTTTTTTGCGGGCGCGGTAAAGTCCGCCGCCGTCGGTGCCGGCCCAGAGATTTTCCTCGTGGTCAAAGCAGAGTGACGAAACAAAACTTTGCGCCGACTGACCGCCCGGGCTGAGGTGCCGCCACCCACCCTGCCCGTCCATCCAAAAAATTCCGTCGCCACGCGTACCGACGACAAGGTTGCCGTCCGCATCCACGCAAGTTGAGGTGACCGAGCTGTCAATGACCATGCCAGTTTGGGCGGCGGCGAGCGGAACTCCGACCACCGCCGGGGCCCACGGAAACGCGGCGAAATCTTTTTGCAGCCGGTCGCGGCTCCAAAATTCGACGTGCGCATCCTGCGGGTTCAAATGCCAGAAGCCGCCATTTTTCCCCGGCACAACCAGGTTGAAGGCGCGTCGGAAAAGTTGTTCCCACAAAACCTGCGGCACCATCGGCTTCAATTCCAACTGCCCGCCGTGCCAGCGGAAAACTCGTCCGTCCGCCGCGCAAAACCACACGTCCGTGGCATCATCTTCGTAGGCGTAAAAAATCTTCCCGCCATCGGTCGAAAGATTTTTTACGACACCGTCCGTGATGCGGCAAAGCCCGCCGCTGTCCGCGCCGACCCAAAGATTAGTCCGGCTGTCTTCAAACAGAAAAACGATGCGGTTGTCTGACAGTCCCGGCGTGTTGTTGACGTTGAAGGGTGTGAAAGTGTTGCCATCGAAACGCGCGAGGCCGTTTTGCGTCCCGAGCCAAAGGTAACCGTCGCGCGTTTGCGTGAGAGCGATGACGGAACTTTGGCGCAAGCCGTCCGCCGTGCCCCACACATCCACGGTGAACGGCGCTTCCGCCGCCGCGCGCTGTCCCAAAAACAACGCCACCGCAAGACAGGTGAGGAAAATATGGATTCGCCGGCTCAAAGTTTTGCGAGAATAGCTGTTTTGGGAGCGGTGAAAAAGATTTTTCAAAAACGGCTTGCGGCTGGCATGGCTTGGGCTAGGTTGAACTCGCCCGGTCACTTGGGCGTTCCGTTTTTCCTGTCGATCAACGGTTCTCGGGCCGATGACGGTAAAACACCGTGTGCACATCGGCCCGTTTTATTTTTCCTTCAGGCTGATTTCGCCCGCCCAGTTTTCCGGCACCGCGTGCGTGCGTAGGTCGGCGATTTGTTTCAGGTAAAAACCCGACGGCCCGTCATCGGCGCGCAGTTCCTGGGTGTGTTTGAAACCGGCTTCCGCCGCGTCAAAATTTTTCCGACCAAATTCCGCCAGCGCGGTGGCGAAACTTTCCCGCCACGCGCGGGTCTGCTCAACCGAACCGGCGTTCACCACGAGCTCAACCACTTCGACAAAACTTTCAAAGCCCTTGAACTGAAATTTACCGACGGGTCGCAGCGAATAATTTTCCGTGGCCGCCGGCAGTGCAGCGGGCGTAAGCAGCACGTCGGTGCCGAGCTGCTTGTTCAAGCCTTCGAGGCGCGAGGCTAGGTTTACGTTTTCGCCGATGGCCGTGAAATCGAAATGCTCCGTGCTGCCGACGTTGCCGACGACGACTTCGCCGGTGTGCAAGCCGACGCGCGTGCGCAGCGCGAGGCTGCCGGCCTTGCCGTTGAAATTGGTGA
>CAIKKJ010000096.1 GCA_903827955.1 uncultured Verrucomicrobia subdivision 3 bacterium | reverse complement strand
TGTTCGAGCCTTCAAAATAAGCGCGGCCGGTGATGACCGTCACGTTGCGCATCTTGGCAAGCGTCGCCACGCCACCAGCGAGTTTCTCAATTACGGAATTTTTCCACGCCCGAAGTTTTTCAACTTCAATTTTCGGCTCGGTAAAAGTGATGCCGCGATGTGCCGATTCGCGCGAATTGACAATCTGGTGCGTCGCGTAAAGCAGCGCCTTCGACGGGATGCAGCCGCGATTCAAGCAAACACCCCCGAGCTTTTTCTCGCGCTCGATGAGAATGACCTTCATGCCCAAGTCCGCCGCATAAAAAGCAGCGGCATATCCGCCGGGGCCGGCACCAACGACAACAATTTCAGTTTTGATCGGATCCATACGATTAAATTTTCACCAACGCTTCATCGAAGTTTTCAAACGCCTTCACCAAATCAACAGTGAACCGCGCCGCGCTGCCGCCATCAATCACACGATGGTCGTAGCTCAACGCCACCGGCGTCATCATGCGCGCCTCGATTTTGCCGTCGCGCACGACCGGCAGCATCCGGCCGCGACCGAGGCCGAGGATGGCGACTTCGGGCAAATTGATGATCGGCGTGAAATGCGCGCCACCAATCGCACCTTGGTTGGAAATCGTGAACGTGCCGCCTTTCATTTCGTCGGCGGAAATTTTCCGGTCGCGCGCTTTCGCGGCGAGCGTTTCCAATTCTTTCGCCAAATTGAACATGGATTTTTTATCCACATCGCGAATGACGGGAACCATCAAACCTTGCTCCGTATCCACCGCGATGCCGAGATGGATATATTCCTTGATGACGATTTCGCTCGCAACTTCATCGAGGCTGGAATTGAAAATTGGATGCGCCTTCAACGTTGTGGCAACCGCTTTCAACACGAACGGCGTGAGCGTGAGCTTGACGCCTTTCTTTTCGTAATCGGCGGCAAACTTTTTCCGCAACTCACCGAGCTTGGTGAAATCAATGTCGTCAAACTGCGTCACGCGGGCGACGCTGTTCCAACTTTCGCTCATCCGGCGGGCGATGACTTTCCGCAACGGCGTCACGGGCTTCTTTAGAATCGGACCGAACTGAGAGAAATCAACCGACACCGGCACGGGTTTGGCTGGTGCCGCTGAACTCGCAGCCACTGCCGCCGGACGCGATGCCGCGCGAACCAAATGCGCGATGTAATTTTTGATATCTTCGCCCGTGACGCGACCAGACTCGTCGCCCGCCACTTTGTGAAGATCAATACCGAATTCGCGGGCGGCCTTGCGCACGGACGGCGAGGCGACGGGATTTTCATTCACGATTTCATCCACTGATTCCGCAACGGGTTCATCATCTTCGACAACCGGCGCGGGCTTGGCCGCAACTTTTTTCGCCGCTGGTTTCGCCGCTGGCGCAGCGGCCGGAGCCGCTACCGGAGCAGGCGCGGAACCGCCGCCCGCGACCGACAAAATTCTTGCACCCACACCAATGCGATCGCCCGCCTTCACATAAATTTTCTCTACCACGCCATCGGCGGTGGACGGAATGGAAGCCACGGCCTTTTCGTTTTCCAGCTCCATGATGGCCTGACCCTTGGCTACGGTATCGCCTTCTTTCACGAAGATGCCGACCACGACGCCGGAATCAGCGCCCTCGCCCAGTTTGGGAAGTTTTACGTCCATAAATTTGGAAACACAGCTTGCCGAATAACAGCGCGGCTATCCAGAAAATAAATTTTCTCAAGCGACAGGCTTGCTAATCAATGATTGAACTGAAGCTGCTTGCTCACCTTCGCCAGGCGATTTTCCCAGTCGCCCTTGTGCGCGAGCGGGTCGGCGTCCGTGCCCCAGAGTTTTTTCACCATCTCGCGCTGCGGCACGAACGGGCATTTGGATTTCGGATTTTTGTGCGCGTCGTCGAGCTGGCGCAAGGCGAGCTGCGCGCCGGTCATCAGCGCCGGTTTTTCGGGACGCGAAAATTTCGAATTCATCTTGTGCGCCGCATCATCGAGCGCGCCCCAGCGTTCCGCGTCGGTGCGGCCCCAGAGCGTCGGCTGCGTGTCGAGCGGCGCGAGGTTCCAAAACGCGATGCGGATTTGCCTAACGGCTTTCCCCTGCCCGGCCATGATGTCGTGAAAAATTTCCTCGAGGTGCGCGTTGATGATGGAGTTCAAAAACTGCGGCGCGGAAAAACGGTGCGTGCCGCCGACTTCGGAAAAATCCTCGAAGCGGATCGTCAACGACATCTCGCGCACCTGCAACTGCTCGCGCCGCAACTGGCCGGTCAGCCGCGTGGTCTCGCTCAACGCGAACGTCAGCGCCGCGTTGTAATCCGGCTCGTCGTAAGGCAGCGTGGTGTTGCTGGAAATCGTCGTGCGATCTTTCACTGCGAGCAGCAACGGCTCATTCCACAAACCGTTAGCAAACAGCCAGAGTTGCGTGCCCCAGATGCCGAATTTTTGTTTTAATAACGGCGACGGCAAATTCGCAACGTGGCCAAACGTCAATGCTCCCAAGGCCGCGAGCGAACGTTGCCGGTTTTTTCCGATGCCGGAAAGTTCGCGCACGGAGCGGTCTTTCAGAAATTCTTTTTCTTCGCCCAGCTTCACTTCGAGAAAGCCCGGCTTGGCGGCGTCCGTCGCCAGCTTGGCGAGGCGCGAAGAATTGCCGAGGCCGGCGGACACGGGAATCTTCACCTCACGCGCGATGCGTTCGGAAATTTCGCGGACGTATTTTTCCGGCGTGGTGTTGCGCCAGACGACGCTGTCCATCGTGGAGAAATCCAGAAAGCCTTCATCAATCGAAATCGGCACGAGCATGGGCGAATACTCCTCCAGCACGCGAAACATTTTTTGCGAGATGTCGCGGTAGGCGTCGTAATGCGGCTTGCACAAAACGCCGCGCGGGCAAAGCCGTTTGGCTTCGAAGCACGGCATGCAGGTTTTGACGCCAAACTTTTTTGCCTCACGGTTCGCCGCGATGACAATGCCGTCGCCGCGCCGACCGCCGCCGACCCACACGGCACGGCCCTGTAGTTTTTCATCAAGCGCGATCTCGCAGCTCGCAAAAAAACTATCGCCGTCCACATGGAGAATCCGGTTTTTCAAGTCGGTTGACATTACGCTGTCGTCCGCCGCCGCACCATGCGGAGTTGTTCACAACGACAGTTGACGGGAAGAATTTTGCCGGAGCGAGACAGACAAAGGCTGTCCTTTCCGAAAAATAAACGGGAGTATGTAGATAACGCAAACGACCCGGTGAATTGGCATTCCGGGAACTTGGATAATGCAATTGCTTGGTGTTTTCGCTTAAACCCTTTCGTTGGCTTGCGGCCCAATATTCCAATTTGCGTTATCTACATACTCCCGAAAATAAAAACGGCGCGGAAAAAAATTTCCGCGCCGTTCGTGTTTCAGAATTTATTTCAGGTGAGGCTGATCTTGTCGCCTTCTTTCAAGGTGACGATGGCCTTTTTCCAGTTTGGCGCGCGGCCGGCCTGCGTGGTGCGCTGACGGCGGGCTTTGCCGCGGACGTTCAGGGTGTTGATCTTGGTGACCTTGACCTTGAAGAGTTCCTGCACGGCCTGCTTGATCTGCGGCTTAGTCGCGAGGCGGTCGGCCACGATGGTGTATTGGTTATACTTTTCGGCCTGACGCGTGCCTTTTTCCGTGAGGCGCACGGTCTTGATGATGTCAAAAACGTTCATGATTATTCCTTGTTCAAACGGGCTTCGACGTTTTCAAACGCGCTCTTGGTGAAGAGGAGTTTGTCCGGGCGCAACACGTCGTAGGTGTTGAGCGAGTCGCTCGTGGTCAGCGTGACGCCGCAGATGTTGCGCGCGGCCAGCGTGAGGTTTTTGTTTTCTTCGCCGTTGGAGACGACGAGCGTGGTGCCGTCAAGATCCAGCGCGTTGATGACCTTGACGAAATCTTTCGTCTTGTGCGAAGCGAGCTTCAAATCGTCCACGATGAGGATGTCACCGAGCTTGAGGCGTTCGCTCAAGGCCTTGCGGAGCGCGAGTTGCTTGGTCTTTTTGGAAATGGTCTTGCTGAAATCGCGCGGCTTCGGTCCAAAGACCACGCCACCGCCGACCCACAAGGGCGACTGGAAGGAACCAGCGCGGGCGCGGCCCGTGCCTTTTTGCTTCCACGGTTTCTTGTTCGTGCCGGCGACTTCGCCGGCGGTCTTGGTGCAGGCGGTGCCACTGCGCTGGGCCGCGCGATACGCGGTCACGGTGTCGTGGACGGCCTGGGTGCCTTTGCCGTTTTCAATCATGGCGAACTTGGTTTCAAGTTCACCCTGATTTTTCCCGGAAATATTTTTGATGGAAATTTTCATGGCTCGTTATTTCTTGGCGGCAGCGGCGGCTTTGGCGTCAGCTTTCTTTTTGCTGATCGGTTGCACCGGCGGTTTCCAGCCTTTGGGACGTTTCTTGGATTCACGGATGACGACGTAATCGCCTTCCGCACCAGGAATAGCACCTTTGATCAGCAACAAATTGTCGGCTTCGCGAACCTGAATCACTTCGAGGTTTTGCGTGGTGCGCGTGTCCTGCCCCATGTGACCAGGCATGCGCATACCGCGCATGACCGTGCCGGGAAACAAACGCTGCCCAATGGCGCCACCGCGACGATGCCAGCCTTTGGCACCGTGGGTGGAATCACCACCGGCCATCCTGTGACGCTTCACAACACCTTCAAAGCCGCGTCCCTTGACGACGCCAATCGCGTCAATGAAATCGCCAGGCGCAAAAAGCGTCGGACCGACGATGTCACCGGGTTTCACATCCTTCGAAAAGTCGCGGAACTCCTTGATGCGCTTCACGGCGACACCGTTTTGCTTTTTGATATGGCCGAGCAACGCCTTGGTGAGGCGCTGTTCTTTTTGGTCATCAAAACCAAGCTGCACAGAGTTGTAACCGTCCTTGCCCGCCTGGGTTTTGACCTGCAATACGCGGTTGGGACCGCAGAGCACGACGGAGACGGGAACGACATTGCCGCTGGCGTCATAGACGCGCGTATGTCCGAGTTTTTTTCCTAAAAGTCCTAGTGGCATGGTGGGTTCCTCAGATTTTGATGGTGATGTCCACGCCGGCGGGCAAATTGAGCTTCTTCAATTCGTCCACGGTCTTGGCGGTCGGATCGAGGATGTCAATCAGCCGCTTGTGGGTGCGTTGTTCGAAAGTTTCCTGCGACTTCTTGTCCGAGTGCGGTGAGCGCTGGACGGTGAAGCGTTCGATGCGGGTGGGAAGTGGAATCGGGCCGGCGACACGGGCACCAGTGCGTTTCACGGTGTCAGCGATTTCGCGGGCCGACTGGTCAATGACTCGAAAGTCAAAGGCCTTAAGGCGAATTCTAATGCGTTGAGCCATACAAAGAGCGATTGTCTGTTAATGGTTTCTGTTTTTTTCGCTTGCGACCATTCGAAAGCGGAGGCGGAATATATCAATTGCATGCTACAGTGCAATAAAATTATTAAAAAATTTTGGCTGGGTTCGGTTCAAATAAAAAGAGCCGGAACTTTCGTTCCGGCTCGTGTGATGAAAAAACTTTCTAGGTGCGCGCCGCCGGCTTCTTTGCGGCCTGATCGAGAATCGTCGTGAGCACACTGTTCGGCACTTGCGCGAAGGACAGCGGTTCCATCGAATACGAGGCGCGGCCTTTTGAGAGTGAACGGATTGCCGTGGCGTAACCGAACATTTCCGCGAGCGGCACCTGAGCATTGAGCACAGTCTGGCCGTTCTTCGCTTCAATGCTGACAATGGTGCCGCGACGACGGTTGATGTCGCCCAGCAAGTCGCCCTGATATTCGTCGGGGGTCGTGCACTCCACTTTCATCAGCGGCTCGAGCAAAATCGGACCGGCTTTCTTGAACGCGTCTTTCAACGCGAAAATGCCGGCCATGCGGAATGCGAGCTCATTCGAGTCAACTTCGTGGAAACTACCGTCCACAACTTCGACCTTGATGTCAATGACTTGATAACCAGCATACACGCCGCTCTTGATGGCTTCTTCGATGCCGCCGATGACCGCCGGAATGTATTCTTTCGGAATCGTGCCGCCGACAATTTCATCAACGACTTCGACACCCTTGCCGGTTTCATTCGGCGCGACAGTGATGCACGCGTGGCCGTATTGGCCTTTGCCGCCGGATTGGCGGACGAATTTGCCTTCGCCTTCTGCGTTCTTCGTGATGGTTTCGCGATACGCAATCTGCGGTGCGCCGGTGTTGGCCTCGACTTTGAATTCGCGCTTGAGGCGGTCAATGATGATTTCCAGATGCAACTCACCCATGCCCGCAATGATGAGCTGGCCGGTTTCTTCATTCGTGAAGCAGCGGAATGTCGGATCTTCTTCAGCTAGCCGTTGCAAGCCTTCGGACAACTTGTCACGATCTTGCTTCGTCTTTGGCTCGACGGCCATCGAGATGACCGGTTCCGGGAACGTCGGTGGTTCGAGCGTCACGTCGTAATCTTCATCGCACAGCGTGTCACCCGTGGTGATGTTACGCAGACCGACCAGCGCGGCGATGTCGCCGGCGTAAACCTCGTTGATGTCCTTGCGTTCGCTGCCTTGGATGACCATGAGGCGGCTGACGCGTTCGCGTTTGCGCGTGCGCGGATTGTAAATCGTATCGCCTTTTTTGAGGTGACCGGAGTAAACGCGGAAGAATACCAGTTTGCCCGCGTAAGGATCGGTCCACAGTTTGAACGCGAGCGAGCAAAATTTTTCGTGATCGTTCGTCGGCACATTGACGACGACATCCGTGCCAATTTCATGACCGGTTGCGCCGGGAATGTCCAACGGGCTGGGGAGATAATCAATGACCGCGTCCACCAAAACTTGCACGCCTTTTTTCTTGAACGCCGAACCGCACAGCACCGGCACCATTTCGATTTTGCAGGTGAGGCGGCGGATGGCAGCCTTCAACACCGGCGCGGTGATCGGCTTTTCTTCGAGCACCAGATTGGCGATCTCGTCATCCTTGTTGGAAACGGCATCAATCAATTCCGCGAGCGCGGCTTCGGCGCGTTCCTTGTCTTCGGGAGCAATGTCCCGGATTTCGTAATTGAGACCTTCATTCGCCTCGGTCGGGCCCCAAAAAATTGTCTTTTGGTTGACGATGTCCAGCACGCCTTCAAAGCCGGTGGTGACCGGCTTGCCTTCGGCTTCCGTTGGGCCCTGACCAAGCGGCAGGAAAATCGGGAACGCATAAGCCTTGAGCTTGGTGCGCATGTCGTTCAATGCATTTGCAAAGTTTGCGCCCGTGCGATCCATCTTGTTCACGAATGCGATGCGCGGAACGTTGTATTTCGTCGCCTGACGCCAGACGGTTTCCGATTGCGGCTGCACGCCGGCGACGCCACAAAACACGGCGACCGCGCCGTCGAGCACGCGCATGGAGCGTTCGACTTCGGCGGTGAAATCCACGTGGCCGGGCGTATCAATGATGTTGATGCGGTGCGGGATGTTGTTATAGGCCTTGTAAACTTTGTCCTCACCCGCTTTCGCAGTCTTCTGCGTCCAGAAGCAGGTGACGGCGGCGGACGTGATCGTGATGCCGCGCTCCTTTTCCTGTTCCATCCAGTCAGTCACGGTATTGCCGTCATCCACGTCGCCGATCTTGTGGATCAGGCCGGTGTAAAACAAAATACGCTCCGTGGTGGTCGTCTTGCCGGCGTCAATGTGCGCGGCGATGCCGATGTTGCGGGTGCGTTCGAGGGTGTATTCGCGATTGGGCGAATTGGCTGGTTTGGCGTCGCTCATAATAAATTTTTCAGCGTCAGGCGGCGGAAAATTCAAAAGTCTCCCGCCACTGGACAAAATGGAACGAAGATAATAAGCGGGTTAACCGTCGAGGCAATCAATTTCTGACACGAAATTCGGCTGACCGGCAGCACCCCGCCACCCCACCTGCCCGCCGCCGGGATTTTTCAGGCCGGTGCAAATCAGCTTGCCGCCCAATCCGGTTCGGCCATAGTTATTGGCGTGGCGAGCGGATGAGTTGCGTTTCAAAGTCCACTGGTGATTTGAAACCGAGGGCGCTGTGGAACCGCACGCGGTTGTAAAATACTTCGATCCATTCAAAGATGGCGGCGCGGGCTTCGGCACGGTGATGCTGTCCCACGACACAGCGGCGGCGTTCGTGGTGAACTGCCATGGACCGTTGAGCGATTGCTTAAGTTCACCGCTCGCCGCGGCGGACATAACGGATGCGACTAACAAGGCCGCCGCGATTTGAATTCTATTTTTCATTGGTAGTTTTTTTCTGATACACGCGCACCCAGTCCACATCCATGCTTGCGCCGTTGAGCGATTCGTTGATCGGGCCGGCCCACGGCAAAACCGCCGTCGCAAAAATCACCGGCACATCCAGATTGGCTTTGGTATTTGGCACGCGATGAATTTCCTGACCGTCGAAATAAAAGATGACGTCTTTTTCATTCCACTCGGCGGCGTAGAGATGAAAGTCCGCGCCAAGATCGTAGTCAGCAACGAAGCGTTTGGACTTCGACGGCAGTTCGCTCTGATGCAGCGTCGCGTTCACATCCGTCGGGTAATGCCCCTCGTTCACATCGATTTCAAAACCCTTGGTCTTGTCCTGTGCAAATGGATTCATCCAGAACGCTTGATTCAATCCCGTGGCGGGCGCGTAGCGATAGCGCGCTTCCCAGTAGCCATATTTCTGGCGGAAATTTTTGGTGGTGATCATCGCGCTGGTCCATTCCTTGCCGCCGCGATTTTCCCGCTTCGTCACGAGCCGGAGCAGACCGTTCGTCACCACGGCGTTTTCCGGAAAGCGCGCCGAGAGCAACTGACCCCACGACTGCCCTTGCGCGCTCTTCCAGATATTCGTGTCGAGCGCGACTCCGTTGAACTCATCGCTAAAGGTCAGCTCCCATTGCTCCGGATGCGGCGGACCTTCGCGCAAATTTTTCGGCGCGGCCTGTTGCAACTTCGAAGGGTTGTAGGGCACGACATCATCCAGCACGAGCGTCTGCCAGATGCTGCCGTCCTTCGCGTCCAGAATCTCCAGCTTCAAGGCGCTCAAACGAACATTGCCGCGTCCGCCAGACCGGACTCGAATCCACTCGTCACCTTTGCCAGCGAAAGCAAACTTGCCGAGCGTCAGCCAGCGCGGCGCGCCGGATTCCATGTTGACGGTAACCAGATTCGTTTTCCCATCCGCAAAGATTTCAACGATGGCGTTTGTCGCATTGCCTTGATGCGTGACGAGGTAAAGCGAAAGACGCACGGGATTCACGCTGTGCAATCGCGGCTGCCAGAGCGCCGTGGCGTCCTGCTCCTTGGCATAAATCGAGCCGGCGCCTTTTTCATATCCCGGCAGGCTGCTGAACGACCACTCGCCCGTGGTGGTGAAGTCACGCGCCGACCCGCGCACACCAATGGACACAAATAGAACCAGAGCCAGCGAGTTTCGGAGGAAACATTTCATTTGGAAGCCTTGAGCGGAATCTGCACGTTGAAACTGCCATGACGCGATTTGTCATTCGCCGCCGCGCAACAGAGCGCCACGGGTTCGCCGTTTTCAAAAACGAGTTGCGGACGCTCCAGCGCTGTGAGTTTTTCCTCGTGGCCGTCAGCCCATTTGATGATTCCCGGATTTGCGACAAACGGATGTTTGGAGAGTTTCCAATCAATGCCGTCCGCCGATTCCCAAAGCGCGAGTGAGTAGCCGCGATGAGTCCATGTATTAAAATTTCACCTTCTTCGCCATCTCCTGACTGTGTTCATTGCGTAGATGTCCGTATGTCTTCATGGCCAAAGCTCCGCCATCTTTGTGTCCCAACCAGCGGGCTACCGTAGGAATGTCCACACCGGCCTCAATGCAGCGGGTGGCATACAAGTGTCGAAAATCATGATGTGTCAACCGTGGTATGCCCACCTCAGCGCACACCCGATCCAACGACTCGTAGCAGCGGGTGACCTGCAAGATCCTGCCTGGCCGCAAGGTCTCACGCTGACCTTTAAGGCTCTTCAAGAGCTTCTTCATGTTTTCAAATATTGGTATGCGACGGATTTCACTGTTCTTGGTGGCGGTCACAGGATCACCACGGACAACAATCTCGTTACGCTTCCAATCAACATCATCCCAAGTAACCCACAAGGCCTCAGAGCGGATACGCATTCCGCTGTAAGCAAGAAACTCAATCAAGTCAGCCACCCTTGGACCCCAGCCACCCGATTTTAAGCGCAAGTTCTTCACCAGTTCCTTAAAATGCTCCGGCTCTGGAAGCTGGAGATCCTTTTGCTTGACCTTGTTGCGCCGTAGTTCTTCCGCAGGATTTTCTAGCTTCTCGCCCGTCTGTTCCTTGTGTTCCTTGATGCCACGGTCAATGATCAAGCGCAGCGTGCCAATCATGTTGTTGAAATATTGGCTAGCAACTTCCTTGCTCAGCTTTGTGGCCCAGTCTTTGCAATCCTGGGCGCGCACTTCATCCAACCGTTGCTCCCAGAGTGCCGGCCATGTTCGCTGCAATTTCTGGATGCATCCAAGCCGGTATTCCTTGCTACGCGGCTTCATGTTATTATTGGCCTTCAAGTCTTTCTGATACAGATCGACCGCCTCCGTAAACTTTGGAGCTTGATGCCTTGCGCCGGCTCCTTGGTGCTTCTTAAGAAAGTCCGTGAGATTGAGCTTTGCGGTGCTCCAAACGTCAGTATCCAAGCTCTGTCGAATGAGCTTGCCCCTAACTTTGATTCGGCCATAGTAATTACCACTGCTGACGTATTGCAGCAGGTTTGGCACTTTTGGAAACGACCGCCACTTGCCGTCTGCGGACAATTGTTCGTCGCGTTTCCTAGTTCTCGCCTGAAATGTCTCGGATGTCGTGCTCACAAAACGATTTTACGAGATACAAAAGCGGGATACAAAGCAAAAAAGTGACGAATCTGGAAAGCGATAAAAGTCAATAGAATCAATATAGCGCGCGTGGTGGAATGGCAGACACGCCAGACTTAGGATCTGGTGCCGCAAGGCGTGAAGGTTCAAGTCCTTTCGTGCGCACCAATTTTCAGCTCACTCCGCAGCCGCTTCCTTAGCGGAAATGATTCTGACCGGGCCGAGCAAACCGGATTCCAATAACGCGTCGCTCTTCGTCCAGTGATGCCAAGTCGTAAATG
>CAIKKJ010000095.1 GCA_903827955.1 uncultured Verrucomicrobia subdivision 3 bacterium | reverse complement strand
GCTGACGAATGTTGAAGACCGGCCACTCATCGGCACGATCATCAAGCCCAGCATCGGTCTGACGCCGCAGCAGACGGCAGACTTGGTAAAGGTTCTCTGCGAAGCCGGAATTGATTTCATCAAGGACGACGAGCTGATGGCTAATCCGCCGCACTCACCTTTCGACGAGCGCGTGGACGCCATCATGCACGTCATCAATGCCCACACCGACCGCACGGGCAAAAAGGTGATGTATGCCTTCAACGTCAGCGACGAACTCGACGCGATGCAACGGCACTACGAAAAAATTATTTCTGCTGGTGGCACGAGCGCGATGATTTCGCTCAACAGTGTGGGCTTGAGCGGCGCGAAAAAAATTTGCGACAACGGCGCACTGGTGATTCACGGACATCGCAACGGCTGGGGTGTTTTGAACCGCCATCCGCTGCTCGGCATCGAATTTCCCGCGTATCAAAAACTCTGGCGGCTCGCGGGCGTGGATCAGATCCATGTCAACGGCATCGCGAACAAGTTTTGGGAGAGCGACGATTCCGTGGTGCGTTCGATTGAGGCGTGCGCCAAGCCGCTGCTCGGCGGAATGTCGGTGCTGCCAGTTGTTTCATCAGGGCAGTGGGGCGGGCAGGCGTGCGAAACGTTTCGCCGGACAAAAACGGTTGACCTACTTTACATGGCTGGCGGCGGCATCATGGCGCATCCCGACGGCCCGGCGGCGGGCGTGCGCTCGTTGCAAAAATGGTGGGCGGCGGCGGTCGAAGATTTGACGATGGAACAAGCCGTTGCGAAATACCCCGAGCTAAAAATTTCAGTGGAAAAATTCGGCAAGAAAAGCGGATGAGCAAATTGTTGCTGACATTTTACGGCGACGACTTCACCGGCTCGACTGATGCGTTGGAGCAATTGACGCTCGCGGGCATCCGCACCGCGCTGTTCGTCGAGCCACCGACACCGGCGCAGTTAAAAAAATTTCCCGACCTGCAAGCCATCGGCGTCGCGGGTAAAACCCGTTCACTCGTGCCGGCGGCGATGGAACGCGAACTCAAGCCGGCGTTGCTAGCACTGAAAAGACTTAAGCCGCGGCACGTTCACTACAAAGTTTGTTCCACGTTTGATTCCTCGCCGACCATCGGCAGCATCGGCAACGTGATGGATGTGGCCGCAAAAATTTTCCGCACGCCATTCATCCCGCTGCTCGTCGCCGCACCGGCGCTCGGTCGCTACACGATTTTCGGTCAGCACTTCGCGCGCTATGGCATCGGCAGCGCGGGTGCGATTCATCGGCTCGACCGGCATCCGTCCATCAGCAAACATCCGGTCACGCCTATGACGGAGGCGGATTTGCGGCTGCATTTGGCCAAGCAGACGAAAAAGATAATCGCGTTGTTTGACATCCTTAAATTCTCGCTGCCGGAAAAGGAATTTCACGCGGCATTTCGCCAGTTGCTTGCGGAAAAGCCAGACGTGGTGCTCTTCGATGCGCTAACGGCGGAACACATCGCCCGCATCGGCACGGTGCTGGAATCGGCGGCGAGGAAGAGCAGTCCGTTGTTTTCGGTGGGCTCCTCAGGCATCGAGTCGGCGCTAGCGACGGTTTTGGAAAAGAGAACAACGGTGAGAGCTTTCGGCATGGCGGCAAAGCAAATCCTGGTCGTTTCGGGGAGTTGTTCGCCGGTGACGGGCGGACAGATTTCGCGGGCGTTAAAAAATGGTTTTGCCGAAGTTGATTTCAATTTTCAAAAGTTGGCGACTGACCCGACGGGAGAAATCAACCGGGTTTGCCGCGCCGCAAATGAGTTGCTTCAAAAAGGACGCAGCGTAGTTGTCTTTACCGCCAAGCGAGGTGTTAGCAAGAGCGTTCCCAAAAAAATGAAGGATAATCCGGCCATGTGGCTTGGAACAGCACTTGGCATCGTAGCTCAATCCGCGTTGAAGAAGAAATTAGTCCACCGCGTCTGCATCGCCGGCGGAGACACTTCAAGCTATGCCGGGCGGGCACTGGGCATTCAAGCGCTGGAAATGATCGCTCCACTGACGCCGGGCGCTCCGTTGTGCCGGGCGCACGCACCGGGCAGACCGGCAGATGGTTGTGAAATGGTTTTCAAGGGCGGGCAGGTGGGACCGGAAAATTATTTTGAAATTGTGAAGCTCGGAAAAAATTTATGAAACGTAAGAAACTCGGATTAGTTCACACGTCGGCCACACTTGTGCCGGTGTTTGCTGCGTTATGCAAAGAGAAATTACCGAATGTAGACGTCTTCAACATCGTAGATGATTCGCTGGTGCGCGGCATCCGTGAGGCGGGACGCATCACTCCGACGATCGACATGCGCGTCGCGGGGTATCTGACCTCGGCGGCGTATGCGGGCGCGGATTACATCATGGTCACTTGCTCATCCATCGGACCAGCGGTGGAAGCGGGTGCCAAGGGCATTCCAACTCCGGTGCTGCGCGTGGATTTGCCGATGGCGGACAAAGCTGTGGCCGCGGGACAAAAAATTGGCGTCATCGCCACGCTTTCGACCACGCTGGAGCCGACGGCGGAATTAATCCAACGGCGCGCGGCGTTGTCCGGTAAACAAATCGAACTTACTTCTAAATTGGTTGAAGGCGCGTTTGAAGCGTTGATGGCGGGCGACGGAGCGACGCACGACGCGAAAGTGGCAGTGGCTTTGAAAGAATTATCCCAGCAGGTGGACGTCATCGTGCTTTCCCAAGCTTCGATGGCCCGCGTGGTGGACACGCTCGCGCTTGCTGACAAGCGCGTGCCGATCTTCGCAAGCCCGGGCATCGCGGTGGATTATCTGGCGACGGTGTTGTAAGACACGAATTTTCACGAGTTCAAAATGTATCCGCTGGCAAAATTTTTGTTCGCAATTTTCGCCACCATTTTGGTTGCTTTTGTAATGACGACGATTACAAACGATGCTGAAATATTAAAGGTGGTGATTGTCCTCTGTGCTGTTGCATTTGCCATTATCCTTCGCTTCGTCCCCAAATTTCGTGGCTACCAGTTCACGGCGTGGATCATCGCGGTGGTCGCGGCGGCGATGATTTATCCGCAAAACTTTCTTCACGTCGGCGGGTTCGACATGAAGAACAAATGGGTCATGCTTATCGCGATTCAACTCGTGATGTTTGGCATGGGCACGCAGATGAGCTTGCGCGATTTTGCGGGCGTGGCGAAAGCGCCGCGCGGGGTGTTCGTCGGAATTTTTTGTCATTTCACGGTGATGCCGATCGTGGGCTTGGCGCTGACAAAGATTTTCCACTTCGAGCCGGAGATTGCGGCGGGAATTATTCTGATCGGCTCCTGTTCGAGCGGGCTGGCGTCGAATGTCATGGCCTACATGGCGAAATCCAACCTCGCGCTCTCAGTCACGGTCACGGCAGTGACGACGATGATCGCGCCGCTGATGACGCCGCTGTGGATGAAACTGCTTGCCGGCACGATGGTCGAGGTGAGCTTCTTCAAGTTGATGGTGGAGATTGTGAAAATTGTGCTCGTGCCGGTGGGCGCCGCGTTGATTCATGATTATCTGAAACACGCCGCGCTGTGCGGACGGAAGATGGTTTTTTACACGGGCGCATTGGCGGCGGCGTGGCTGTTGTTTCTGGTGTGCGGCGGCTGGGAACTATTACAGAAACAATTCACCGCCGACACGCTTACAGCAATCTCGCTCGCGGGATTTTTGTTGAGCACGTTTGGCATCGGCACGGCGTATCACACGCTGGCAAAACTTTTTCCGCGTCTGGATGGCATCATGCCGACGTTGTCCATCATTGGCATTCTCTACGTCACGGCGATGACCACAGCGTCGGGGCGCGACAATTTGCTGAAGGTTGGTGCGCTGCTATTCATCGCTTCGGTGCTGCACAACACCGCGGGATATTTCTTTGGCTACTTTTTGAGCCGCGCGGCAGGGCTGGACAAAAACTCCGCGCGCAGCATCGCCTTCGAGGTTGGTCTGCAAAACGGCGGCATGGCGTCCGGCCTGGCGAGCGCGATGGGCAAGCTCGGCACGGTCGGCCTCGCGGCGGCGATTTTCATTCCGTGGATGAACATCAGCGGCTCGGTGCTGGCGAACTACTGGGGAAAACGTCCTCCGAAATAATTTTCCGGCGACATTTTTCGCTCTCCGTTGCGGCCAGCTCCGTTTATCCTATTGGCGCATGGCAATCCTCGGCAAGCGCAACCAACTTTCCATCATCCGCGAATCCGCGCCCGGGCTTTACCTGAATGGCGGCGAACTGGGCGAAATTCTTCTGCCGGGCCGTTACATTCCCAAAAATCTCAAGCCGGGCGAAAAACTGGATGTCTTCATCTATCTCGATTCCGAAGACCGTCTCGTCGCCACGACGGAAATACCGCTGGCGGTCGTCGGTGAATTTGCCAGTCTCAAAGTCGTGGGCACGCACCCGCGCGCCGGGGCATTTTTGAACTGGGGACTGGCGAAAGATTTGTTGCTGCCATTTTCCGAACAGGATGGGCCGGTGCATCTTGGTGAAAATGTCGTGGTGGCCGTCTGTCATGATTCCCGTAGCGGCCGCATCATCGCCAGCGCGCGGCTTCGGCGCCACATCAACGCTGCGCCGCCGCAATACGCGGTCGGCCAGCCGGTGCGGCTGCTCGTCGCCCGCCGCACGCCGCTCGGCTACAGCGTCATTGTGGAAGGCGTGCATCTCGGACTGTTGTATCTCGATAAATTCACCACCCCGCCCGCGATTGGCGAGAGCATTACCGGCTACGTCCGCAAGGTGCGTGACGATGGAAAAATTGATCTGGGCCTGGATGCTGCGGGTTACCGGCGCGTGCTGCCGTTGAAATTGCAAATTGTCAACGCGCTCAAAACCAACGGCGGCAAGCTGGAATTGGACGACAATTCCTCGCCCGCCGCCGTCCGCGAAAAACTTGGTGTGAGTAAAAAAGCCTTCAAGCAGGCGCTCGGCGCGCTCTATAAAAGCCGGCGCATCCGTTTTCTTAACCCGGGAATCGAATTGCTCGACAACTCCAGTTGGACGCCCGGTCAGTGACCCGGCACGGTGAACAGCTCAATGAAATGCCCGTCCGGGTCGCGCACAAAAATCTGCCACGCGCCATCCGGCCTCTGCTTGCGCGGCTGAAAATCCGCGCGCACTGCTGCCAGATGATTTTCCCACGCCGCGATGTCATCTACGCGTAATGCGAAATGATTGTTGCGGTTCACCGGCGGCACTGACTCGATGCGGCGGCCGATCAGATGCAATTCCTGCGTGATGCCGAAGCGAAACCACGCGCCGGGAAAATCAAACGCCGGCCGCGGTAACGTTTCCAGCCGTAGCACCTCGCGGTAAAACGCGCAACTCCGGGCCACATCGGCGACGTGGATGGCCACGTGATTGAGTTCGAGGATTTTCAACGAGCAGATCAAGTTATTTTCCGTCCCACGAAATCGTCTCGCCCTTCTTCGTCATCACAAGTTTCGTCGTTGACCCGTAGCGCAGGCGGATGGGATTGCCGTTAAGCGAACGAATCGTGGCCTTCGTGAGCTGGCCATCTTTCCAAGCAATATCGACCACGAAACCGCCGCGCGCCCGCAGTCCCTTGATGCTGCCGGACGCCCACGCTGTCGGCAGCGCGGGCAGGATTTGGACGATGTCATTCTGGCTTTGCAGCAGCATTTCGGCGATGCCCGAGGCGCCGCCGAAATTACCGTCAATTTGAAACGGCGGATGCGCATCAAACATGTCCGGGAACGTGCGGCGCGGGCTTAACAGAAATTGAAAAATCTTGAACGCATGGTCGCCATCGTGCAGCCGTGCCCACAAGTTGATACGCCATGCGGTTGCCCAGCCGGTCGCCTGATCACCGCGAATTTCCAGCGATTTTTTAGCCGCCGCGGCGAGTTCGGGGGTCGTGTTCAAATCAATCTGCGCGCTCGGAAACAGACCGTAGAGATGCGAGACGTGGCGGTGATTCAAGGCGTGTGATTGCATATCGAGGTCTTGCAGCCATTCCTGCAACTGGCCGGCGCCGCCGATTTGCAACGGCGCGAGCCGCGTGCGGGTCGCGGCGATTTCGCGGCGGAACTTTTCATCCGTGCCGAGAATTTCCGAGGCCGAAATGCAGTTGGCAAAGAGGTCGCGAATGATTTCCAAATCCATCGTCGGCCCGGCCGTCAGGCTGGTTTTTGGCGCGGCCGGATTCTGGTTTTCCGGCGAGAGGGAAGGGCAGGTGACGAGCCATTTGTGCGTTGGTTCTTCCACCAGCGTATCGAGGAAAAATTGCGCCGCGCCGCGCATCGCGGGGTAAATTTTCTTCAGCTCCGATTTGTCGCCGCTGAAAAGATAATTGTCAAAAAGCTGGTTGCAGAGCCACGCGCCGCCGCTCGGCCACATGCCGTAGGCCGGGCCGTCCACCGGTGCGGTCGCACGCCAGAGGTCGGTGTTATGATGCGCCACCCAGCCGCGCGCGCCGTAGTTCACCCTCGCCGTGCGGGCACCGGTCTCGGACATTTCCAAAACCATTTGTGTAAGCGGCTGCGTCAGCTCGCCGAGGTTGGCGGTCTCGGCCGGCCAGTAATTCATCTCGGTGTTGATGTTGATGGTGTATTTGCTGTCCCACGGCGGCGTGAGCGAATCATTCCACAAACCTTGCAATGTCGCGGGCTGCCCGCCGGGGCGCGAGCAACTGATCAGCAGGTAGCGTGCGAATTGAAAATACAGCGTGGCGAGCTGCGGGTCGTTGCCGTTCGCAAAATTCTTGATGCGCTCGTCGGTCGGCAAATTCAGCGGCTCATCCGTCTCCAGCGTCAGCGATACGCGGTGAAAAAATTTCTGAAAGTCGGCGATGTGGTCGGCGCGCGTGGTGTCCACGCCATCGCGCACATGGGCGTTTGCCCATTTTTCGTAGGCACCGGCGATTTGTTTTTTGGCGATGACTTCCGGCTGGCCGCTGACATCGTGATAATTTTTGTAGCTCGTCGCAGCGGCGATGAGCAGCGTGACGGAATCCGCGCCGCTGATGGAAATTTTATCCGCGTTCGCGAAAATCGTTCCGCCGGTGGGTAGCACGCGCACACGTGCCTGAAATTTGAGTGCGCCGGCAATACCGCGCATTTCGCCGTTAACGCCGGTCATCACGAGTGTGGCGTCATTCGTCCGGCTACGCCGACTGGCGAACG
>CAIKKJ010000094.1 GCA_903827955.1 uncultured Verrucomicrobia subdivision 3 bacterium | reverse complement strand
GCCGGACGGCGCCTGATATTTTTTCAGCGATGCCATCATGGTTTTGTAACCGGCCATCAGCCGCGCGTATTTCGGATGTTCGGGCGGGAGCGAACGCAAGACTTCCGCGAGCGCGGCGGCGAACCAGCCGTTGCCGCGTCCCCAAAAATGCGGGCTGACATCGGCGTGAAAAAAAAGTCCGTTCGGCTGCTGCAACTTGTCGAGATACGCCGCGAGTTCGGTCGCGACGCGGTCGGCGTATTTTGCGTCGTGCGTGGCGCGGTAAGCCTGAATCTGCAAACAGCCGATCATGAAGCAATCGTCCACCCACCAGCGCGTTTCTGCGCACAGGCCGTCGGGACGCGGGTTGAGCCATTGGTCGTCGGCCATGTGGATGCCGATGTCGAGATAACGGCCGTCGCCATTGAGCAGATAAATCTGCAACGGCAAAACGCCGAAGACGTGAAAATCCACGTGACGATTGGTGGAAACCACCTTGCGACCGTCCGGTGTCAGAATCGATTCGTAGCGCGCGATGAGTTTCTGTTGCAACAAAGAATCGCCCGTGACCCCGGCAAACCGCAGCGCGCCGAACGCGGCGCAGACTTCGGGGTAAACGATTTTGCCGTCGGTGTTGTAATAAATTTTGCGCGGTAGAAAATTGGCGCAGACTTTTTCGCCGACGGTTTTCGGGTCGCAGTTCGCGGGCAGATTTTGCAGGGCGTTTTGCGCGGCTGGATTTTTTGCCGTCGTGCAACCGGAAAACAGGCCGACGGAAAATACAAACGCCACTGCCGTCAAAAGAAACTTGTGCATGCGAAATTAAACCGCAATGCCGCGCGTTCCGCCATCGCCAGTTCGGGCGAGTCGGACGGATGGGAGCACCGGCTTCAGCGCGCCTTGATGAATTTCATTTTTTGCAGATGGCGGATGCTTTTCTGCACGGCCTCGGCCACGGTGAGCTTGTCGGTGCGGATTTCGATTTCGGGATTCAGCGGCGGCTCGTAGGGCGCGGAGACGCCGGTGAAATTTTTGATCTGGTGGGCGCGGGCCTTGGCGTAAAGCCCTTTGGGATCGCGTAATTCACAGACGGACAGGGGTGCATTGACGAAAACTTCGACGAAGTTTTCGCCGGCCATCGCGCGCACGAGGTTGCGGTCGGCGCGATAGGGCGAGATGAAGGCGGCGAGACAGATGAAGCCCGCGTCGGAAAAAAGTTTGGCGACTTCGCCCACGCGGCGGATGTTTTCGTGACGGCTTTTTTCGGAAAAATCCAAATCGCTGCACAGGCCATGGCGCACGCGGTCGCCATCCAGCACGAAGGTCTGGCAGCCGCGCGCGAAGAGGGCGGCCTCGAGTTCATTGGCGATGGTGGATTTACCGGATGCGGACAGGCCGGTGAACCACAGGACGCAGCCGCGATGCCGGTTGCGTTTTTCGCGTTGCGCGAGCGAAATCTGGCTGACGGTGGCGGTAAGATTTTTTGAGGCGGGTGAGGTTTTCTTCATGGCGGTGGCGCGGATGGACTTTCGATTTTGCGCGGGTCAGTCTTGGAAAATTCCATGCGGATGCGGCCTAAGGCCAGCACGAGGATTTCCATCATGATGAAGCGTGTAATGAAATTCCAGGTGAAGACCAGCGTGGAGTGGTAGTCGGCATCGCCCTCGTATTGCACCCATGGCGCAGTGAGCGCGCCGAGCAGCACAAACAGCGTGGCCCAGCGGGTGTTCACCACCAGTGCCAGCAGCACGCAGGGAATGGTGTAAAATAGGATGAACATCAGGTGCGGGTTGGCGTGCAGATGCATCATTGCAATTCCGGCGTAAAGCAGCGCGGCCGTCAGGATGGTCAGCCAGTGATGCTTCAGGTCATTGAGCATCGAAGTTTTTTCATCGAGCCTGCCGGATGGCGGGTTGACGACCCAGAACTTCATCAGACGATAGACGCGCAGCCAGACCAATGGCAGAAATTCAAAACCCGCCCGGACGAGCGAATCGTATAACGTCAGTGTCCGGCCCATGAAATTGTGAAAGGCAAATTCAATTGCGTCCGGCTCCGCTGCATTGGGTTCGGTCGGATTGAGCCAAGGTGACTGGAGTTTTTCCCAGCGATGGCGGTAGCGGGTCAGCTGTTTGGCGGCGGCGGTTGGAACGAATTCGCGGTTGTATGCCTGGCGTTCGATGACGCCACGTCGCAGGTAAGCGTGGTGCGGTTCTTTGTAAATTGCCGAGAGGTCGGCCTGATTCAGGTGCAGCATCCGCGCATCAAACGGCACGCCGAGGAACGCCGTGAGGTTGCGGCAGGTGTTTTCTGTTTCTTCGACGATCGTTTTGTAGCTCACCCGAAAGACGCGCGCGCCGGATTTTTCAAGCTGCGCAAGCTGGTGGATGGCCTGTTCCTGATGATAAATCATCCGGCTCAACATGCCCGGCTTGCCGAAGAAGCGTGAAGTCTCACCGGCCTTTAGGACGCTGCGGTAAACTTCCAAAGGGTCACGCCAGACATAGATGAAGGCGGCGCGGGGATACATCTTGTGCAGTTGCACCAGCCGGTCGCAGTAGAACGGGGACTTTTCGCCGCAAACGCCCGCGCCTTTGAGGGCGCCAAAGGCGCGATACAAGTCCAGCGGTTCGCGGATTTTTTCCAGCTTGGAAAAATTTTGGGTGTTGACGATTTTATGCCGTGAGAGCGCCTGGTTAAAAAACTCGATGCGCTCCGCCCAATTCATCGCGAAACGATATTTGAGCAGCGGTCGGGGAAAGTTCCAGACATCGCACTCGAACATCAGTGCGAGCTCGGGATTTTGGTTCAGAATCGAGCAAAGCAACGAGGTGCCGGAGCGGAAAACTCCAACAACAAATACGGGGTCTCGGCTCAACATAAAGGTGCGGACAATTATCGGGCGCGACGTGCCTTATTTCAAGTAGCAACATCCGACGTAACCGAACGGTTAATAGTTTCACGCCCTGATAATCAGACTTCTGCTTCGGGAAAACGCTCGCGGATTTGCCGGCGCAAAAGCACCTCGTCATCCGGTTGATAACGACGGCGGTTCACGAGCCGCTGCATGGCGTCGAGCAATTCCATCCAGTCTTCCAGCGGTGGTTCGGCCACTGGCTCCCAGTTTTCAAAACGCCGCCCGCGATGGAAAAATTTCCACTCGCGGCTCACGCGCTGCACATAGACCTGCAATTTCTCGCCGTCCTCGGTGACTCGTTTCCAACTGATTTCAGCTTTAGGCATGATTCAAAAATCCACGCTTGCCACCGCCATCGCGGCGATGCCTTCTTCACGGCCGATAAAACCCATCAGCTCGTTGGTCGTCGCCTTCACGCCGACCTGCTTTTCGGTGATGCCGAGCGCGGCGGCGATGTGGCGTTTCATTTCCGCGATGTGCGGATAAATTTTCGGCGCCTGCGCGATGACCGTGGCATCAATATTGACGATTTTCGCACCGCGCTTTGCCGCCTGCTTCGCGGCTTCCTCCAGAAAAATTTTGCTTGGGACATTTTTCCAACGCGGGTCGGTGTTCGGGAAAAAATGGCCGATGTCCTCCTCGCCGAGTGCGCCGAGGACGGCGTCGCAGATGGCGTGCATCAGCGCATCGGCGTCCGAATGGCCGTCGAGACCTTTGGTATGCGGAATTTCCACGCCGCCGAGCACGCATTTGCGCCCCGCGACCAGTTGATGAACGTCGTAGCCGATGCCAACATGAACCATTCACACAGGATAAAATTTCCCGGCGGGGAAAGCGAAGAAAATTAATTTGCCGCCCGCTGGATGATTTCGCGCAACGAAGTCTGCGGTTTAAATTTAACGAAGCGCTCCAGTTTTTCCACGAGTGGCTTGCGCCGGCGCATGTCGTCAAAGCCCGGCGCGTAGGCTTGGTCGTAGGGAATCAATTCAATTTTCGATTTCGAGCCGAGCGTTTCCACGACCAGTTTCGCCAGTTCGAAGATGGAAACTTCCTCCGTGCCGCCGATGTTGAAAATTTCTCCGCGCGCCGCGTCGCATTTCTGCAAGCGCACCAACGCTTCCACCACATCGTGGACAAAACCAAAACAGCGCGACTGCTTGCCATCGCCGAACACTTTCAACGGCTCATTTGTTTTAGCGGCGGCAATAAAGCGCGGCAACACCATGCCATAGCGCCCCGTCTGACGCGGGCCGACGGTGTTGAACAGCCGCGCGATGGTCACCGGCAGATTTTTTTCGCGCGCGTAGGCGAGCGCGAGAAATTCGTCCGTGAGTTTCGAGCACGCGTAGCTCCAGCGTGAATGCCCCGGCGGGCCGATGAGCAGATCGTCATCCTCGCTGAACTCCGCCTTCGCGCTCTTGCCATAAACTTCCGAGGTGGAAGTCAGCAGCAAAGGCGTGGAATTTTTCGCGGCGGCGCGCAACAGGATTTGCATTTCGTTAAAGCTGGCTTCGAGAACGTGCAGTGCCGATTTCACCACGAGTTCCACGCCAACGGTTGCGGCGAGGTGGAAAATAAATTCCGCGTCCGCCGCCAGTTGGGGTAATTCCGCGCAATTGGAAATCTTGGATTGAATGAAGCGAAAGTTTTTTTGCATCGCCACCGCACGCAAGTTGTCGCGGCTGCCAGTGGACAAATCATCAATGACCACAACACTTTTCCCATCTGTCAGCAAGCGCTCGACGAGGTGTGCGCCGATGAAGCCCGCGCCGCCGGTGACAAGGACGTGTTTTTCTTTTTTCATTTTAGTGCGGTTGCGATCGCTTCTGCGAGCCGCTGACGAAACTCGCCGGATTCAATCTTGTCGGCCTCGTTGTGATTCGAAAGGAAGCCGCCCTCGATCAGAATTGACGGATGCCGGTTGCCGTGCAGCACGCCCATGAAGCGGGCGCGGCGCACGCCGCGATCTTCCTCGCCACTCGCGCGCAGCACGGCGCGGTGCAGGCGCATGGCGAGCTGAAAATTTTCCGTGTCGAAGCCATTGTTGGGAAACCACTGCGACCAGGGATCGGGATTGCCGCGCGTGAGGGTGGAGGGCATTCCCTGCGGCGTGAGGCAATACGTTTCGAGGCCGGACTGTTTTTTGTCCGGCGCGGCGGAATTGAAATGCAAGCTCACAAACAAATCCGCGTGGTGCGCCTCGGCGAAGGCGACGCGATTGGAGAGCGATACGTCGGTGTCGTTCGTGCGCGTGAGAAAAACTGTCCAGCCGTTTGAGGCGAGCAGTGGCGCAAGCCGGCGCGCCCAGTCAATGGTGAATTCCTTTTCCGTGCGATGATCAAAGAGGCAGACCGTGCCGGCGTTGATGCCGCCATGGCCGGGATCAATCACGATGACGCGGTTCGTGCCGGAAAAATCCATTGGCGCATCGGTGAGCAGCGGCTCGAAATTTTTCCGTAGGTCGAGGCCATGCACGAAAATTTGTGCGTCAATGAACTCCGGCGCGAAACCGAGATGAAAGGTCACGCCGTTCCACGTCGCCTCGCGGCTGCCGATGGCCAGCACGAGCACGCCGCGCTTGGAACTGACGGAATACGTCGTGAGCGGCGACTTGGTGAGGAGGATTGGAGCAGAAAGTTTTTGCTCCGCCGCCCAGCGGTTGAGTGAGGTGAAGGTGTAAATCGGCGGCGGTTTGACGATTTTGGCAGGCAGCAGATTTGTGTGCGTTGTCGGCGGATTGGTTTTGATGACGGATGGAATCGGCTGCCAGGTCACGTTGGTCCGAACCACGGAAATGGAATTGGTGGCTGACCAATTCGGCGGCGGCGGCTCGCTGTTGTCGCGCGTGGTGGCGCAACCCGTCAAAAACATCAGCACACCGCCAAAAATGATTCCCGCAAGTTTGAACACGCGCCAATTTTGCGGAACGCGAAAGCGGACTCAAGCTGTTTCACTTCCATCGCCATCATAATCTTGATCGTAATCGTAATCGTTCGGGCAGATTATGATTACGACTTCTTGCCCGGTTGAAATGATTTGGCGATAATGCGCCAGCTTGAAAATTCTCGTCGCCATCACTGGAGCCAGCGGTGCGCTTTATGCGCAACGCTTGCTCGACAATTTGAATCCGCGTGAACACGAAATCCACGTCGTGATGAGCAACTATGCGCAGCAGGTCGTGGCCGAGGAACTGCCGGGCGGCTTGAAATTTCCCGATGGCGTGAAGCCGCACGGCTTGAAAAGCATGAACGCGCCGTTCGCCAGCGGCTCAAATCCGCCGGACGTGATGGTGGTCATTCCCTGCACCATGGGCACGATGGGCCGCATCGCGCACGGTTACAGCGAGGACGTTTTGCTGCGCGCCGCGGACGTGGTGTTGAAGGAAAAACGGAAATTGATTTTGGTGCCGCGCGAAACGCCGTTGAGTTTGATCCATGTGAAGAACATGGAACTGCTGCTCCTCGCGGGCGCGACATTGATTCCGGCGAATCCCAGTTTTTATTCCGGTGCAAAAACTGTGATTGAGCTGGTGGATACCGTGGTTGCGCGCGTGCTTGATCACATCGGCCTGCCGAACCAGCTTGCACCGCGTTGGACGGAAGAAAAAGAATGAACGTCATTCGTTTCACTGACAATCTGTCGTTGGAAGAACGTTTCGAACTGGGGCGATTGCATCAGGCGGCTGCGGATGGAAACACTCTTGAAATCAGGCAGCTGTTGCAAACGGACCATTTGAAATTGATCAACGTCTTTGACGAATTGAGCCTGACTCCGCTCATGCACGCAGCCATGGGTGGCCATGTTGAAGCCGTAAAGCTACTGCTGGCCGCCGGTGCCGACGTCAATGCGCATGACAGCAGAAGAATTGGCAACACTGCCATCAACGAAGTCGCTGGTGACGGCTGCTTTGAAATGATTGAAGTTCTGCTGGAAGCAGGGGCTGATCCCACCATTCGCGGCTGGATGAATCTGAACGCATTGGATCGCGCCCGCAGCCGCATCCGCAGCCCAGCGATTTATACGATGCTGGAAGAAGCGGCGGAGAAATTTTCCAAGTGATACCAATGTTTTCAACGATTCAAAAATGGGCGTCGTTTGTGCGCTTCTCGCACACGGTTTTCGCGCTGCCGTTCGCGTTGGCGGCGATGCTCGTGGCGGCACGCGACCATCGCGGCTGGCCGGGCTGGAAAACGTTCGGGCTGATTCTCGCCGCGATGGTTGGCGCGCGGACGTGCGCGATGGCGTTTAATCGCATCGTGGATCGCAAGTTCGACGCGCTGAATCCGCGCACGAAGAATCGTCATCTGCCCGCCGGACAAATTTCTTTGGCGAGCGCGATTTTATTATGCGTGCTTTCCGGCGCGGGAATGGTTGCCGCGAGTTTTTTCCTGAATCCACTGTGCTTTTATCTTTCGCCGGTCGCACTGGTCGCGGTTTGTTTTTATTCGCTGACGAAACGGTTTACGGATTACACACACGTCTTCCTAGGCGTCGCGCTCGCGCTCGCGCCCATCGGCGCGTGGCTGGCAGTGCGCGGCGCGGATGTTTCCACGTTGGAAATTTTTCAAATGACCACGCTCGCTGCCGCCGTGATTTTATGGCTCGTCGGCTTCGACATCATCTACGCGCTGCAAGATTACGAGTTCGACAAATCGCACGGCTTGCGTTCGCTCGTCGTGGCGTGGGGCCCGCAGAATGCGCTGGCTGCCGCGTTTCTCGCGCACATGATCATGTGCGGGCTGCTGGTTGGGTTTGGCTTTCTCTGCGGCTTTCGCCTCGCATATCTCGTCGGCTGGCTGATCATTCTGGTCTGCCTCGTGATGGAACATTGGATCGCGCGCCGCCGCAGTTTGAACTGGATCAACAACGCTTTTTTCCGCCTGAACGCCTTGGTGGGTATGGTGTTTCTGATTGTGGTGGCGGCGGAAGTGATTTTCCAAGGCGGCTTCAAGCTGCGCTGATTTTTACCGTGACCCACGCCAAATACGCGAACCAAAGCTTTTTCCATTTCGCGTATTTCGTTTATTTTGCGGTTAAGAATTTTTCTGGGTAACATTTTCACGGTTTTGCTTCTGAAGTGGGCATGGACAAGGTAAAACTTTCATCGCCAATGCCCGACGCCCCGAAATGCCCGCACTGCGCCACGCCACTTCCCACCGGCGCGCTCGCGGGACTTTGCCCCGCTTGCCTGCTCAAACTCGGCGCGGCGGCGGACACCGTCACGGACGCAAATCAAAAAGCCTTCGTGCCGCCGAGCGTGGCGGAGCTTGCGCCGCTGTTTCCGCAACTGGAAATCCTCGAACTCATCGGCAAAGGCGGTATGGGCGCGGTTTACAAGGCGCGACAGAAACAGCTCGACCGCATCGTCGCGCTGAAAATTCTTCCGCCCGGCATCGGCCACGACGCGGCGTTCGCCGAACGTTTCACGCGCGAAGCCAAGGCGCTCGCGAAATTAAATCATCCCGGCATCGTGACGCTCTACGAATTTGGTAGGGCTGACCTGCCGGTCAGCCACGGCGGGGAGGCGGCGCAGCAGCACCGCCCTACCACGGGGCAATTTTTCTTCCTCATGGAATTTGTGGACGGCGTGAACCTGCGCCAGTTGCTCGCGGGTAGCCGGATTTCCGCGCGCGAGGCGCTGGCCATCGTGCCGCAGATTTGCGACGCGCTGCAATTTGCGCACGACCAGGGCATCGTCCACCGCGACATCAAGCCGGAAAATATTTTGCTCGACCGCCGTGGCCGCGTGAAGGTGGCGGATTTTGGGCTGGCGAAGATTGTAGCGGCGGTCTGCGACCGCCGTGGGGGTGACGAGGACGAAATCCGGCAGTCACAGACTGCCGCTACAGAAAATTTGACCGACGCGGGGAAGGTGATGGGCACGCCGCAATACATGTCGCCCGAGCAGATCCAGGCCCCGGGCGAGGTGGATCACCGGGCGGACATTTACGCACTGGGCGTGGTGTTTTACCAGATGCTCACCGGCGAACTGCCCGGCAAGAAGATCGAAGCGCCTTCCAAGAAAGTTTCCATTGATGTGCGCCTAGATGAAATCGTTTTGCGGGCATTGGAAAAGAAACCTGAACTCCGCTACCAGCAGGTCAGCGAGGTGAAGACCATGGTGGAGACCATCGTGGCCACGCCGCCGGGTAGCAGCCGAGGTGACGAGGCTCAAACTGAAAACGGAAAGCAGAAGGCGGTAAGCTGGTTCAAACAATTTTTTTCCCCTGTAGCGCCGGGGTTGGACACCCGCTTCATGCCAGGGACGGTTTGGCTGATTGCCATGCGGATTTTGGCTTTCGTCGTTCTGGCTTTGGTGGTCACCAAAAATATCGGCAGTCCAGCATGGAATTTCTGCATGTCGGTTTTACCCCTGCTTCCAGTGGTTTTGTTGATGGAAACACTTTTCCGCTACCGCAAAGCAGGAATTGCTGGCATAACGCCGCCGGGTAGCAGCGGACGTGAGTCCGCTCAAACTGAAAGCGGAAAACCAGAAGAGAGCCGACTCACGTCGGCTGGTACGAATCAAAAAGCGCACTTCTCGCGCACGGCCATCTTGGGAACGGTTTGTTTTGGATTCACTTTGTGCCTGGTTTTCGCCGGCAGAATCTTTTTGGATTATTGGAGCGGCACCGGGCAACACCTGCCTGAAATTCTATTTCTGCTCTGGCCAGCTTTGGAATTTTCATTTTTGGCTGCTGGAACAATTCTCGGCTGGATAGCCGTCGCGCAAATCCGCCGCTCGGCGGGGAAACTCTACGGCCTGTGGCTGGCGGTGTTAGCCGGATTGCTGTTTCCATTACTCGCGCTGGACGCAGTCATCTTTGGTCTGGTCTGGCTGGTCACCAAGCTTTTGTTTATTGGTCAACCGGGAGATATGTTTGCCATCGGCGCTCAACTTGGATTCTTCTTCGCGATTTGGTTGTGCGTGGCAACGGTTCTTTCTGTGGTAGTGGACTGGCTCATCATCCGCCGCGTCTGGCGCGCGGTGAACAAAGGGGACGATGGAGCTGTTCTGTCAAAAATAGAATCGTGGCTGGCTTTGATGGACAGCGGCAATTACGCGCAAAGTTGGGAGGTGGGGTCGCGCAGTTTTCGCTGGGCCGTCACCAAGGGCGACTGGATGGAGGCCTTGGAAAAAGTCCGGCGGCCGCTGGGCAAAATCATTTCCCGCAAATTGGTTTCAACAAAATATTCCGCGCTGGGAAACCGCTTCGAGGCGAAGTTCGACTCGTCGTTCGACGGGCTGAAGTCCACGGCGGAAACGTTGGTCTTCACCCGGCAATGGAACGGCGAATGGAAACCCGCCGGCTACCTCATCGGCCACCTCGCCCGCCAGAACCAAACCCTGCGGCGGCTCAAGAAATTTTTCTTCTTCATGGTGCCGGCGGCCATTCTCTTCACGCTGATTGTCCGCGCCTATTTTCTCCAACCCTTCTACGTCGCGGGCGGAGGAGTTGACCCAGAGATTCCCGTTGGCAGTCGGATTCTGGTCTGGAAATTTCACCCGCATATCGCGCCCGGCGACATCATCGCACACTGGCACAAGTATCAAGTTTGGGCGTCGCGCGTCGTGCGCGCGGACGACTCCGGCTTCATCATCAACCGCAATGGCCAGCCGGATGAAACCATTCCCAACGCAACCGTGCTGGGCAAAGTCGTCAGTGTTTATTGGCGCGCTTCGGGACGGGCCGCCGTGACCAGCGCGGAATTTCGTTGCCGGGTTTTTGAGGCGGACGCGGCTTTGGTGGACAAATGGATTCCAACCAATCAACGCCATGGTGTCGTGGTGCCGGCGGATGAAACAACGTTGCAGGATAACGAAGGTGGCGGCAGTCAGAACATCGGCGATTTTTCCGTGTCCTCGCATGGCGAAAAAACCACCGACGCGCAGGTCGCTGAAATTGACCGGGCAACCCTTGAGGCGCTGCTTGTCAGCATCGCCAAAAAACCCAGCCTGCTGGTAGACCAGACACGGGAAGTAGAATCCGTCTGGTGGCATCCGGGGCTTGCAGAGACTTGGGCATACAGCCGGTCGGCGTTTGACGCGCCTAATGGCAATGGCAGCGGGCTGGGCTTTCTCGGCTTTCGCCATAAGGATGGGCATGTTGAAATCCGCATTACCGACCGCGTAAACCACAGCCTAGATATGCCCGGACGCGGCACGGTGGATTTGCATGCGAAGCTTTTCTACGAGGGGAAAATCCCGCAGAACGGCGCGCTGGCTTTTCTCGTTCCATTTATTCGGAAGGACGATTCGACGCACTATCTCGTGATCGTTTATGAATTTGGCAATTCATCAACTGCGAACGTAACTTCATCCGTCGCGCAAAATCTTTCCTTCGGCCCGGTGGTGGAGCGGGTGGTGCCGTGCGAGATGCCGCTGCGTTTTCTTTCCGGCATTAACCTTGATTCGGGACGAATTGAAACTATTTCGTTTGGGACGAATGATGTTCCGCCCGGCGGCAAGTCGGGTGACGATTATCTCAATCAAAAAGGCGTGGATATGACGGCGATTGGCGACCCCAAGTTGATGCCGCAATCCAGCGGGCTGAATTGCCGGCTCGGCACGTTTGCCCTGCCGGTGGCAGCGACGGATTGGGACAGTGCTTCGGCGGCCAGCGTGCTGACACACGCGACGAATTTGCCAACGGCGCAAGCGCCAATGAAAAACACACCGGAGTTTATGAAGATGACCGTGATGTTGTTTAGCGAGGATGGTGTGTTGCCCAAGACTTACATCTTCCACACGGCCAAAGGCGATGCGGGCATCTTGCAAATCACCGGCTTCACCGAAAACCCGCGCGGCGTGAAGATTCGTTACAAGCTGGTGCAAACTGGCGGTCACGCGACTATTGATCTGTCAGAGCCAAGTTTTCAGGGCAGAAAACTTTTGGACTGGCTTGCAGATGTGGATTACGTCCGGCCCGTGGAGGTGCGTGTGCGCGCCTACGAAGCT
>CAIKKJ010000093.1 GCA_903827955.1 uncultured Verrucomicrobia subdivision 3 bacterium | reverse complement strand
CTGAAGATGATGATGCTCACGCCGAACGACCAGATGCCCGCGCCGACCAGCCCGCCGACCATTACTTTATCCAGGCTGAAATCCGTGGCGAATTGCGGGCCGGTGCATAAAATAATCCGGCTGATGAACGCGTAGCTGGTGGTGATGAGCGCAATGAAGCAGCCCCAGAAAAGAACTTTGTCCGTTTTGTTGTTCATGGAATTCGCGCCATGCTCCCGACTGGCGCGGCGCAGGTCAACGGAAAATTTTCGTGACAGCATGTGACCTGGTTTGGACGCCGAGCAGCGCCCGGCATTCCAGCGGCTGCACTTTTTTCAATGCACCTTGCCGAAAGTCTGGTTTCGCCTCGCCCTGCCCTACACTAGACTCCCGCCATGAAATTCTCCGGACATTTGCCCCGCCGCCTTGGCACACTGGCCATTTTGATCTGCACCAGTTACTCCGGCATTGCGGACATTGGTGAAAAAATTTCCCCGTCAGTGGCCGTGCCAAAAATTCCCGCGCATTCCGTCAGCCTCGCCGATTTCGGCAGCAGCGATGGAAAAACGTTGAACACGGCGGCGTTTGAAAAAGCCTTTGCCGCCCTCGCAAAAAACGGCGGCGGCAAACTCATCGTGCCGCCCGGACTCTGGCTCACCGGCCCGATCAAACTTCGCAGCCACACGGAACTGCATGTCGAACGCGGCGCGCTCATCAAATTTTCCGGCGACTGGAAACTGTATCCACTGACGATCATCGACCTCAAAGGCGAACAGGAAATTGATTCCACGTCGCCCATCTCCGGGGAGAATCTGGAAGATGTAGCCATCACCGGCGACGGCATCATTGACGGCGGCGGCGTGGCGTGGCGTCCACTCAAGAAAGACAAACTCAGCGAAAGCGACTGGAAAGCGCTCGTCAAAGCTGGCGGCGTGCTGGATGAAAAAGGCGCGACGTGGTATCCCAGCCGCGAGGCAATGGCTGGTGGAAAAATCGTCGATGCTTTGCGAAAACAAAATTCACTCAAACTTGAAGATTACGAACCCGCGCACCAATTCCTCCGCCCGAAAATGGTGCGCCTCATCAGCATCAAACGGCTGCGGCTCGATGGCGTGACGTTTCAAAACCCGCCAAACTGGACGCTGAACCCCGTGCTGTGCGAAGACGTTTTCATCGTCAACGTGCAGGTGCGCAATTCTCCGGCCGCACAAAACAGTGACGCGCTCGATCTCGAATCTTGCCGCCGCGCGATCATTCGCGGCTGCACGTTCGACGTGGGTGATGATGGCATCTGCCTCAAGTCCGGCAAGGACGCTGCCGGCCGCCGCATCGGCATGCCGACCGAAGATGTGCTCATCGAAAACTGTGTGGTCTATCACGCACACGGCGGCTTCACCATCGGCAGCGAAATGTCCGGCGGCGTGAAAAACATCCGCGTCAACAACTGCCTTTTCATCGGCACGGACATCGGCCTGCGTTTCAAAAGCACGCGCGGCCGCGGCGGCGTGGTGGAAAATATTTTTGTCAGCAACGTGAACATGACTGACATCCCCGGCGACGCGATCAATTTCAACCTGTATTACGGCGGCAAATCGCCGTTGGATGAAACCGTGAACACCGAAACCAATTTTCCGCCCGTGACCGACGCCACGCCACAGTTCCGCGACATTCACCTTGAGCACATCATTTGTCGCGGCGCAAAAAATGCCATCGTGCTGCAAGGCCTGCCGGAGATGCCGCTGAATAACATCTCGTTGAAGGATATTTCCATCACGTCACAGGCGGGCGTGACGGCGGTGGATGCGGAAGGAATCCGGTTTGAAAATGTGCGCGTGGAAAACCAAACCGGCGCGGCACTGAAAACGTTCCGTGTGAAAAATTCCCGGTTGGAACTCGTCAAATGACCGCCGGCGCGTTGCCGATTTGTCCGACGAGGTCTTCGATGGTCCAATTGGCGCGCACCGCTTGCAGTTCATCCGCCGCCGCGCCGTGCGACCAGACGGCGTAGCGCAAAACTTTTTCCGCGTCCGTCTGCAACGCCGGTTGCGCCAGCAAACCGGCGATGAAGCCCGCCAGCACATCACCGCTGCCGCCTTGCGCGAGGTGCGGGTTGCCGGACGGGTTCACAAATATTTTGCCCTCGTTGCGGCCGATCAAAGTCTGGTGACCTTTCAGCACCACCCAGCAACCGCCGAACTTTTTTGAAATCTCCCGCAACGCCTTCACCCGCTCGGCCTGGATTTTTGGCACCGGCCAGTTCAGCACCCGTGCCGCCTCGCCGGGATGCGGCGTGAGCACGCGCGTGTATTTTTTCAGGAACGGCTCGCCGGCCAGCAGATCAATTGCACTGGCGTCCACGATGAATGGTTGCTCGGCATCGCGCCACCAATGGCGCACGGCATGGCGCAATTCCACCGGCAGCTCGCGTGCGGCGAGGCCGGGGCCGACGAGCAGCGCATCGTAGCCGCTGGACATTTTTTTTGATTCCGTCTGCCAGAGGTTCACCATCGCGGACTGCAACTGCGCGGCGATGGGATAATAAACATCCTGCTGCGTGAACACCGTGACCAGCCCCGGCTGTGCCCGTTGTGCGCCGCGCGCGGCCAGCACCGCCGCGCCGTGAAAACCCAGACTGCCCGCGATGATGGAGACGTGACCGAACGAACCTTTGTGTGCTGCGACATTTCGGGCCGGCGGGAAATTTTGAAAATCTGCCGGCAACGTCCAGTTCAATTCCGTTTGGTGCGGACACGGAATCAAACCGACGTCATCCGCGACTTCGAGTCGGCCGACGAATGGCCACGCGGTCGCTGCCAACATTCCGATTTTCGGTGTGCCGACGGTGAGCGTGATGGCGGCCTCGATGCCCGCGCCAAAAATTTCGCCGGTGTCGGCATTCAAGCCGGACGGCACGTCCACGGAGAGCACGCGCAATTTTGCGGCGTTGACGGCGGAAATAATTTTCTGCCACGGCTCGGCGAGCGGACGGTTCAGGCCGAGGCCGAAAATGCCGTCAATCACCAGCGCCGGATTTTCCGACAACGCGGCAGCGAGCGCAGGCAAATCCGTTTCCGGCTGAAGCAGGTCGAGGATTTTTATATGGCGGTCGGGAAGAAATTCTTTCGCGGCGCGGGCGTCGTCGCCGTTGTGGCCTTTGCCTGCGAGAATCAAAATGGCGTCGCCCTCGCGCGTGAGCTGTCGGGCGCGGCTCGCGAGGCACTGGCCGACGCGGCGGATGACCACAGCCTCGGTCTGGCCAGTCGCCCAAGTGGCGGCTTCCCATTCGCGCATCTGCGCAACGCTGATGACGGCCAGCGGCATGGCGGCAGTTTCAAGTGTCAGGTTTCAAGTATCAAGTTTTTAGCGCACTTGCGATGGCATTGACACTTGGAGATTTCTGTCACCCAATCGTAACCTTGTTGTCACTGATTTGAAATTGTGCGGTCAGGCGGCGCGTGACATCCTTGCTTTGCTTGAAACAGAGAATTTTAGTCGTGGATGACGAACCGGAAGCGGTTGAACTGGTCGAGTTCAATTTGAAACAGGCCGGTTACGCCGTCAGCACCGCTGCCGATGGCGCGGAGGCGCTGAAAAAAGCCCGTGCGCAAACGCCCGACCTCATCGTGCTCGACGTGATGCTGCCGGAGATGGATGGTTTTGAAATCTGCAAGACGCTGCGCCTCGAAGCCGCCACCGCGCGCACGCCGATTTTGATGCTGACGGCCAAGGCGGCGGAGATTGACCGCGTGCTCGGCCTGGAACTCGGTGCGGACGATTACCTGACGAAACCGTTCAGCCCGCGCGAACTGATGTTGCGCATTAAAAAAATCCTCGCCCGCGGCCAGACGGAGGAAAAACCCAAAGACCAACTACGCTTCGGTGATTTGCACATTGACGTGCCGCGCCACATCGCGAGCTGGAAAAACAAGCCGATGGAACTGACGGCCACCGAATTCAAACTGCTCACCATCCTCGCGCAACGCAGCGGCCGCGTGCAATCGCGCGACCAATTGCTGCGCGACGTGTGGGAATACGACAGCCTGATTGACACGCGCACGGTGGACACCCACATGCGCCGCCTCCGCGAAAAAATCGGCGTGGCGGCCAAGCATCTGGATACGGTGCGCGGCGTGGGGTATCGCTTCGTGGAATAGTTTTTTCGGTCACAGACTTTCGGACCTGAAATTCTTCACCCCGATTTGCGGGCAGAGATATTTGATTTCGCAATGTTCGCAATCCGGCGTGCGCGCAACGCACCGGCGGCGTCCGTGCCAGATGAGCTGATGGCTGAACAAACACCAATCATCCTGCGGCACAAGCGGCATCAAGGCGTGCTCCAGTTTCACGGCGTCCGTGCCGCGTGCCAGACCGAGACGATTGCTCAATCGCGTGACGTGCGTATCCACGACCACGCCGACATTTATATTGAAAGCATTGCCTAAAACCACGTTCGCGGTCTTGCGCCCGACGCCGGCGAGCGCGTGAAGCTCAACCATCGTGCGCGGCACTTCGCCGCCGAATTTTTCCACGAGCGCGGCGCAGCAGGCTTTTATATTTTTCGCCTTGTTGCGGAAAAAACCGGTGGACTTCACGGCCTCCTCGATGTCCGCGAGCGGCGCGGCGGCGAAATCTTCGGCCCTCTGATATTTCTTGAACAACTCTGCCGTGACGATGTTCACGCGCTTGTCCGTGCATTGCGCAGAAAGGATCGTGGCGACGAGCAGTTGCAGCGGATTTTCAAAATTCAGTTCGCAATACGCGTCGGGATAAACCTGCTTCAACGCAGAAAGAATTTTCTGCGTTCGCTCCAGCTTGGCGGCATTCGTTTCGCGCGGCATGACGACGGCAGTTTATCAGCCGCCAGATTTTGAAACCACGAAATACACGAACCGCACAAAAAGGGTTGGCCGCAATAAAGCACAGAAGTCGCAAGAAACTCTTCTGCGCCTTTTGCGCTTGTTTGCGGCCAAAAAGAAGCCCGGACGCGAACGTCCGGGCTTTGATACGATTGCGGAATTTATTTTGCAGCGGCAGCAGGCGTGTTGGTCACGACGGCAGCAGCGGTTGCTGTATCAGCGGCAGCGGCAGCGGGCTTGGGCTTCTTGCTGGCTTCGGCGGCGGCGCGTTGTTCCAACACTTCTTTGGATGGCAGGCTGCCATATTGGCCGTTGGTCCAAGTGTTAAGCCGCCCCTGATTGTCGTTGAGGAACGACCACACGCAGGCCAGCACTAAGACGAATATCGCCACCTTCGGCAAGGCCGAGGACTTGGGCGCGTATTTGTCGCTCATCTCCACAGTGGAACCGGACGGCAGCTTGGCAATGCCTGTCAGACTCGTGCCGAACGGAACATTGATTTTTGCTTTGGCGTTCACCGCCCAGCCGTTCGCGTCGAGAATCGGACCGAGGTTGCGCTTGCGGAGTTTCATGTAGGCCAGAATCAATGACGGCGTCGAGATGGCCAGCATGATGCCGATGATGGCCAAGGGGATTTCCCAGAACGGCATTTTGCCAAGCATGGCAGCAACGCCAGCGGCGGCGGCAGCCAAGCTACCCAAAGCCACGCTCAATAGAGCAATCACGCTCGGATCAAAAGCCGACTTCTTCGCTTCGCCCGGCTTGCCAGCAGCAGTCGCGGCCGCTGCATTGGACAAGTTGGCATTGGCCTCGGCATCCGCCGCCGCCGCGCGCTTGTTGACCTGCTCCTCAATCATGCGCACCAGTTTTTTATACGGCGACCAGAACGCCTGGCGCAGGCTGATGGGGTTCGCAAGAATCTTGGTGATGGTCGCGTCATAGTCGCGGCCCTTGCGGTCGTAGAACACGCCGTTGCGGCCGACCATGAGATTGTCGTCGTCGCCTTGCGAGAAGATGGCGACCAGGCTGATCTTTTCACCTGTGCCCTTGCGCACGCAATCGCAATAGGCGAGATACGCACCGGCGAGACCGGCCATGACGCCGTGCTTGCCTGCGTCTTCCACCGTGATGCAAAGATTGCAGGAACGCTGATCGAGGTAGAGCGTGCCGCATTGGAAAATGCTCGGTTCGCCACCATCGTAAAGGTCTTTGAAGTTGACGAAATTCTGGCAGAGCAGATGCAAGTCGCGCACAAAGCGGACAAGTTTTTCCACGTTCGCGATGGAGGTGGATTCCGGTTCCAGCGCCTTGTCTTGGGCGATGAGCGCGTTGATTTTTTCCGACGCCTTGGCCGCGAGAATTTCGCGGACGCGCGCGATGCCGAGTTTTTCCACCACCGCGCCGGCCTTGCCGGAACTCCACGCGTCGAACGCGGCGAGCTTCACTTGCAGCGTGGCCCAGTCGGCCTCGGTGAGTTCATTTTTATCGCCGAGCAACGGCTTGACGGCGTTGTTCAGCAAGTCAACGATAGCGGCGGCGTGCGCCGGATTCACGCCGGACTTGAGCGGCAAGGCTTTTCCGGCGGCGATTTGCGCGAGCGGGAAGCCGGCGATTTCACCGACGTGAATAGACAAATCTTTGCCAGTGATCGCGGCGTATTCTGCTTCCGTGCGATTGAGCGCGGCCACCGTGCGCGGGTCAAACGCGGCAAGCCGGCAGCGGCCAAAAAAATCGTCCACCTTCGCCTTGATGGCCTTGACGGCGGCGCTGGCGGCGGCGGTGTTCTCACCGGCGGGCAGCACACTCGCATCGCCCTTGACGCTCCATGCGTCGAACGCCGCTGCTTCGGCAAAGAACGCATCGGCTTTGGCCTGATCAATGCCCGGCTTGCCGCTGCGGTCGTTGACTGCGCCGAAGCACGCGACGATGTCCGCGAGAACAGCCTTCACCGCCGCGTCGCTGGTGGACTCGGCGATGATGACGCCGTCGCCATTGAACGTGGTGTTCGCGAAAATTTTATTCGCATCGCTGGCGTCGCCGAGCGAAATCGCCGCGGCATCTTGTTTGCCGAGGTTGGTGAGAATTTGTTTTGCAGAGGCGAGCAACGCGGCATCCGCAATGTCCGCAAGCGCCACGCTGTCGCCACCCTTCACCAGCACGTCGGGATTCTTGAGCACCGAGCCGGCCCACTTGATGGCGGCGATAAGTTCGTTAGCACGAATACGCTTGTCGCCGTCGGTGTCAATCAGCGCCGCCGTCTTGGAGCAGAATTCGATGCCCGTGGTCGGACAGGCCAGCGCGACCCAGAGCTTCTGGTCGAGCTGGTCGAGGCTCATCAGGTCGGCACCGGTTTCGAGTTTGACCTGGTCAAAGCCGCCGGCGCGAAAAAATTTCCATGTGTGTGCCATAATTTTTTAGGTTGGTTGGTTACTTGAGTTCAGATTATTTTTTGAGCAATCCCTTCGCTGCATCAAAGGCGGCGGCGGCGCTGGCGGGAACGAGCTTCTGAACCTCGGCCTTGAGACCGTCCACGATTTTCTGCTGGTCGGCGTTGAGTTGGAGGCTGGAAAACTTTTTAAACTCCTCCACCGCGCCCTGATAATTGTTTTCGACAATATATTTTTTGACACCGGCCACGATGCCCGTGAACTGCGCGGTGGCAGAATCCGGCACGCCTGATGTGGCGGCGACAGCCGGCGCGGCGACATCTTTGGCCGTGTCCGCAACTTTTGCGGCGGCTTCCTTCGCTGTATCGGCGGTCTTAGCCGCCAGATCTTTCGCCGTGTCCACCGTCTTGGCGGCGACTTCCTTGGCGGTATCGGCCGCCTTGCCAGCCATGTCTTTGGCGGCATCCATGGTCGTCGTTGCCGCCGGCGGCGTGGCGGGTGCCGGAGTTTCAACGGCGGGCTTTTTGTCGCAGGCGGTGAAAACCACGGCGAGCAGGCACACAGTCAGGCTGGTAAGGACGGTTTTGATTTGCATGATAAAATTACGGATTTTTGGTTTCCTAGCTTGAGCCGGAAGCATCCGGCCTGTTATAAGTCAGAGCCGACTGTAGTGATGAAAGCCTTGTGCCGCAAGGTGAAAACCGGGTTTGTGAACAAGTTTTTGAAGCGCGGCAAGGTTTGCTCGAGAAAAAAACACTCCATCTCAACGAGCCGCGAAAATTATCAAACCAGTTCTGATGCGCTGATTTCTTTCGGCGGCTGGCCGCAGGGTCTGCCATCGGCAGTTTCGGGATACTCAAAAACTTTCCCCTCAAAGTTGCGGATAAGCACACGGCCAGCGTTGCGGCACAAAACGTATTCCGGACTGATCGGCACTTTGCCGCCGCCGCCGGGCGCGTCAATCACATACGTCGGCACGGCATAACCGGTCGTGTGACCGCGCAATTTTTCCATGATCTCCAAACCCTTCGCCACGCTCGCGCGCAGATGCGCGGAACCGGCGATGAGATCGCACTGGTAGATATAATATGGTTTCACGCGGCACATCAAAAGTTTCTGCACGAGCGCCTTCATCACGTCCACGCTGTCATTGACGTGCTTGAGCAAGACGCTTTGGTTTCCAAGCGGAATGCCTGCGTCAGCAAGCCGCCCGAGTGCATCGCGAACTTCGGTCGTGAGTTCGCGCGGATGATTTGTGTGAACGCTGATGAACAGCGGATGAAACTGCTTCAACATCGCACACAACTCCGGCGTGATGCGTTGCGGCAGAAAAATCGGGATACGCGTGCCGATGCGGAGAAATTCCACATGCGGAATCGCGCGCAGGCGGCTCAACAGATTTTCCAGCTTCTCATCGCTCAACAGCAGCGGGTCGCCGCCGCTCAAGAGCACGTCGCGGATTTCGGGATGCGCGGCGATGTAGGCGATCTGCTTGTCGTATTCAGGATGAAAATCGTAGCCGCTGGCATTGCTGACGAGGCGTGAACGCGTGCAATACCGGCAATAACTCGCACAGCGATCCGTCACCAGAAACAAAACGCGGTCGGGATAGCGATGCACGAGTCCCGGCACGGGCGAGTGCGAATCTTCGCCGCACGGATCGGACATTTCCCACGGCGCGGTGTGTGTCTCTTCCAAACGCGGAACCATCTGCCGCCGGATGGGGCAGTTTTCATCCGCCGGGTCAATGAGGTTGAAAAAATACGGCGTGATGCCGAGCGCGAGCTTGGTGTTGGCGAGTTGCGCGCCCGCGAGTTCTTCGGGCGTGAGCGTGGGCAGAAATTTCTGGAGCTGTTCGACCGTCGTGATGCGGTGCTTCATCTGCCAGCGCCAGTCGTTCCAGTCGGTTTCAGAAACGTCGTGCCAGAAACCGCGTCCGGCGGAAACAATTTTTTTCAGCGCGAGAGGGGAGTTTTCCTGCGACGAAAAACTCCGATCCGTGAATGTGGTTTCAGACTGCATTTGTTAGGCGCACTATAATTGCGATTTGATTCCTGTCAAGTTGACCACTCACGGCGCGGCTTGGTTCAACGTTTTCGGCAGCGGGCTGGCGTCCATTTTCTCTTCCAATGCGCGGCGGCGGGCATCGAGCGCGTCCAGCTTTTTCAAGGTTTCTGTGACGCCCGCCGTGCGGCGCATGACCACGCCATTTCTACCCGTGATGACGGCGCGCGAATTATTCCGCCCAACGCCCAAAAAATCCGCCAGCGCGGCGCGGTAACCATCCGTCAGGGCGGCGAACGGTTGCGCCATGCGGAACTGCGCCAGTTCCAAGTCCCGCAGCTTGATGCCCAGCACGGTCTGGCGTTGCGCGGTGGAAAAATTCCGGATGGCGGCCTGCAATGAGACGACGGTGTGCTCCGGCAGCGCGGCCGTTTCGCTACGAAATTCCACCGGCACGGCCAGCAGGTCAGCCAGACGTTCGCGGCTGGCCGCCGGCGTCCAGCGCGGACCGGGATCGCGCGCGGCAAAACGCACCACGCGCAGCGACCACCATTTTTCCACGTCCAGCGGCCGGCGAAAGTCCTCGCGGAACGCGACGTAAAATGCAGTCTGCCAGTTCATGCAGCCGGGCAGTTTGGCCAAAAGCGCCCGCATTTTTTCCGCGCCATTTTTCAGGCCCAGCAAATCCGCCGTGAACAGCTGTGCGCTGGCAAAATACGCGCCGCCGTCGTCGCCATTCATCTGCGCGTCCGTGGGCCAGCACAACTGGTCGAAGGTCAGCGCGGGAACATTTTGCAACGCGCGCCGCGCAGCCGCCAGTGGGTCGAAACCACGCGCGGTGCTGTTAATCCGCGATTGCGCCAGACCGTCCAACGATTTCGCCGGCGAGGACAAAATGATTTTCGCGGTTTCACTGCCAAGCAACTGCTGCGCGAGGCCATCGGTCAGCCACGGCGGCAACTCGGCGGAATGACCGGCATCACGGTTCTGGCGATTGGCGATTTCCAGCAACAACGTCGCGCTGAGCGCGCGGGCAAAACGCGTGCGCGAGACGACATCGGGCAGTTCAACATGGTAGTTCCAGGTGTTCTGCAGCGGGCCGATACGGATGTCCACCGCGTCAGCCAGCGAACGCGCGGGGTGCAGCGCGAGAAAAATATTTCCGCTCCACGCCGCGTTCGGCGCGATGCCAAGCTGCGACCAGAGTGCGAGCTTGAACCGCTCGGCGGACACGGCCAGCAACGCCGGCTCGAGCCGCACGAAGTTGGTGTCCGCCGCGAGATCTGCGCGATGCAGCAGCGGGGAAAATTGGGGCGCGCCGATGACAATGAACTGTCTGGAGATGCTTTCGACGGAGCGCGATTCGGACCAGAGCGATTCACCGTGCGCTGCGGCAGAAAGAAATAGCGCGAAAAAATTGCAGCCAAGAAACGCCAAGGACAAAAAACGCTGCCGGGGACGCTTCACTTTTTATCCACTTTTTTGGCGGGCTTGGTTTCAGCTTTGGCTTCGGACTTGGCCGCTGGTTTGGCCGCGCCGGAATCGTTTTTGGCGGCGGACTTGTAACCTTCGCTGCGATAGTCAGTGATGTAAAAACCGCTGCCTTTGAACAACAGGCCGGCACCCGCACCAATTTTTTTCTCCACCTTGCCGCGCCCCCATTTTTTCTGGCCGCAGGCATCTTCAGGACAGATTTTCAGCGACGGCGCGACCATGGAATGCGTCGCTTCAAAATCATGGCCGCATTTTTTGCAGGTATATTCGTAAGTCGGCATGAGAACTCGCGGCGGCGTGGGTCAGCGCGCCGGGGCGTTGGTCGCGCCGAGCGGCGGGATGATTTTCACCGATCCGTCGGAGCCGACCTCGACGTTGAGATCGTAGTTCGGCGGCAGTTTGGCCGGCGCATTGGTGGCTGGCGGCGGGGTGCGCGCCAACAGCAGTTCCGCGCCCTTTTTGCCACTCGTGTCATTTTTGTTCAACTGCATCCGGCGGGCGATAAACATCTCGTCTTTCAATTTTTTCACCTGCGCACGGACTTCGTTCACGTCATTGAACTTGTGTTCCAGCTCGGATTTTTGCGCCATCTGCTTCTGGAGTTCGCTTTGCAAAAATGCGGTGTTGGTCTGCGACAACGCGAGCTTGGCCGAGGTGGTTTCGATGAGCACGCCGAGTTGTGCGAGGGTGTTGGTCAGTTCGCTGGCGCGCTGGTCAAGCACCTTGTTTTGCACTTCGAGGTCGGAGATGTGGACGTTCAGGTTGTTGATCTGTGACTGCGCGCTGGTCAGCGAATTTTTGGTTTCCGCCAGCGCGGCGCTGGCCGAGGCAAGCGAGTTGGAAAAGTCGAGCGACTGTGAACGGCTGATCGCGAGGTCGTTCGTCAGCGCAAGGTTTGCCTGGCTCAGATCCTTCAACTGCACGTTGACGCCAACGAGCTGGTTGGAGAAGTCGTTGATGGAATAGACATCGGCCGAGTGCTGGTCCTCGGCCTGTTTTTTGGTGGCGTAGAGCGCGATGCCCAGAGCGATGCTGGCGATGGCCAGGATAATGATGGCAATCTTGATTTTCATAACGTCGTCAATGTGTCGCGCCCGCCGGCTTTTGGCAAGTTACGGATTGGAACCGCCCGCCGGGGCTTTAGTCGCGGCATCGAGCACAGCCTGCTCCAGTGCTTTGAGATTCGGGTCGAGGATTTCCACCTTGGAATCAGCACGCAACTTCTGGACAAACGCCGGAGCTGCCTTGCTGATCTGTTCATTTTCCAGCTCAGCCTTGCACAGTGCCGCCGGGGTCTTGTCAATCTGCGGAATGTTATCGGTCAAGCCGTATTTTTTAGCCGGTGTTTTTTCAATCATCTTGATGATGTGATAACCATACATCGTGGTGACGATCTCGCTAATCTGACCGGGCTTGAGGGCAAACGCCGTGGATTCAAACTCTGCCACCATGTTGCCACGACCAAAAGCCGGCAGTTCGCCGCCATCTTTTTTCGTGCCGGGGTCTTCGGAATACTGCGTGGCCAGCTTGGCAAAATCTTCGCCGCTATTGACGCGCTTGAGAATTTCCTCGATCTGCTTGCGCTTGATGGCCACGGCGTTAGTCGCCAACGGCATCCGCGTCTCCGGATCAACGGTCATCAGCAAAATATGGCGGACGTGCGCCTTTTCCGGCTCTTCAAATGACGACAGATGATTGCTGTAACAGCTTTTCACCTGTTCGTCGGTAACGGTGAGGTTCAGTTCGCGTTTCAACGCCGCCTTCGCAGTTGCTTCCTGCGAGGCCTTGGCGCGGAGTTCCGACTCCGTCATCCCAACCACTTTCAGCTGGCGGGCAAACGCCTCGGGCGAGCCAAAATGTTCCACCAGCTTCGCAAACTGCGTGTCAGATTCCACCGTGCCTGTGGCGCGGTCGGCTGGCGTAGCTTTCTGCAACAGCAGTTGGATTGTGATCAACTGGTTCAGCACGCTCACTTCAAAATCCGCCGGCAACATCTGGTTTGCCGCCGCTGCGTTGGCCTTGGCGCCGGTGACGACGCCGTCCAGTTCGCTGCGTTTGATTTCAAAGCCCTTGCCCTTGGCGACGACCGGGTCACCGAATAACGCCGTCATCGCATCCGTTTTCGGCGCGGCGTTGGTGCTGGCGGCGGAAGTCGCGGCCTGAGCGGAAAACGCGCCGGCAACCAGCGCGGCGGAAAGGATCAATTTCAATTTCATTTGGTCAATTGGACTAGCGGGTTACGTTTCAGTTCAAAATTAGAATCACAACACTACCACCTTCACATTGCTGATGTCAGTGTCTTTCTTCAATTCATCCAGCACGGCCGGCGGCGGCGCGCTGTCGAGGCTCAAGACGGTGAGCGCCTTGCCACCAACCGTGTCACGGCCAAGGCTCATGCTCGCGATGTTCACCTGGTGCTTCGCCAGCAACGTGCCGAGGTGGCCGACAATGCCCGGCTTGTCGGCGTTGTTCAACATCAGCAACGTGCCCGTCACCGGAATCTCCACCGCCTGGCTGAACAGCCGCACGATGCGCGGATTATTTGGCGAACCGAAAAACGTGCCGCCGGCGGAAATCAATTTTTCCCCGCCCTTGAACGCCTGGACGTGCACCCATTCGTTGAACGTCACCGGCTCGTCCGATTTCTTTTCCTCCACCGTGATGCCGATGCTTTGCGCCACGCTGCGAACGTTGACGTTGTTCACGTCCTTCAAATTGCTCGTCGAGAGGAAGCCGCGAATGATCGCGCGGGTGACCGGGTCAATGTTCGTCAAATTTTTTGCATTGCCGCCGTAGGTGATGTGCAGCTTGTCCGCGCCCGTGGAAAGTTGCGCGAGCAATTTGCCCAGCGCCTCGCCGAGCGGCAGATACGGCTTCACCTGCTCGGAAGTTTTCGCGTCGAGGTAAGGCAGGTTCACCGCGTTGCGGACTTCGCCCGTGAGCAGGTAGCCCGCGATGACTTCCGCGACTTCAATGCCGCATTTTTCCTGCGCCTCTTCCGTGCTCGCGCCGAGGTGCGGCGTGAGAATCAGATTCGGCTGCTTGCGATACGGATGATCCGCCGGCAACGGCTCGACGGCGAACACATCCAGCGCCGCGCCGGCGACTTTGTTGGATTCCAGCGCCGCGATCAAATCGGTTTCGGAAATAATTTCGCCGCGCGCGCAGTTCACAATCTTCACGCCCGGCTTCATTTTCGCGAACGCCGCTGCGTTCAGCATTTCCTTCGTCTCCTTCGTCACCGGCATGTGCACCGTGATAAAATCCGCCACGCGATACACCGCGTCCAAGTCCGCCGCGAATTCCGCGCCGATGGCTTTCGCGCGGTCTTCCGTGAGATACGGATCATACGCCACGACCTTCATGCCGAACGCCAGCGCGCGTTTCGCCACTTCCGTGCCGATGCGGCCCATGCCGAGCACGCCAAGCGTTTTGCCGGAAAGTTCCACGCCGCTCTTGCCGAGTTCTTTGCGATCCCATTTGCCCGCAACCATCGTCGCATGCGCCTGGGGCACTTTGCGCGCGAGGCAGAGCAACATCGTGAAGCTCAATTCCGCTGTCGTCACCGTGTTGCCGCCGGGAGTGTTCATCACCACGACGCCGTTCTGCGTGGCGGCGTCAATGTCCACGTTGTCCACGCCCACGCCGGCGCGGCCGACCACGCGCAATTTTTTAGCGGCGGCGATGACGTTCTTTTTCACCTTGGTTTCCGACCGCACGACCAGAGCGACGGCGTCTTCGAGCAGCGGCATCAACTCCGCCTCGGTGGGCGGCTTGGGCAGCACGACGACGTTGAATTCAGGACGCGATTGGAGCAGTGCGATGCCTTTCGGCGAAATGGGGTCACAAACAATGATTTTCATATTCAAAGCAAAATAAAATGGATGGCGAGTTTAAGTTGCCACATGGCTTTGGTCAAACAACGATTCCAGCAAATGGAACTGATTCAGTGGATGCAATGAAGTCATCCGACCGGATTCCAGAAAAAACCCTCGTCCGCTGCCGGACGAAGGTTGCTCGCTAAATAGTTCGGCTGACGATTTTACTCCGCTGATTTCTTCTTTGAGAACGTGTGCGTCGCGTGGCCATAAAATGCTTCGGCACATTCCATCAGCGTTTCGGAAAGCGTCGGATGCGCGTGGATGGTCAGCGCGATGTCTTCGACCGTCGCGCCCATCTCCATCGCCAGCACGGCCTCGGCAATGAGTTCGCCCGCGCCCGCGCCGCAGATGCCCACGCCGAGCACACGCTCGGTTTCGGGATCAACCAGCATCTTCGTTACGCCATCGGTGCGGTCGAATGACAACGCGCGACCAGACGCACTCCAGGGAAACTTTGAAACGACGTAAGCCACGCCTTTTTCTTTGGCCTCGGCTTCGGTCAAACCGCACCAAGCGAGTTCCGGATCGGTGAAGACGACGGCGGGAATGATGCTTTCAAATACGCTGCCTTCGCCATGAATATTCTCGACGGCGATGCGTGCTTCCTTGTGCGCCTTGTGCGCGAGCAGAATTCCACCTGCGATATCACCGATGGCGTAGATGCTTGTATCTTCCGTCTGCATCTGCGTGTTGACCTTCACAAAACCTTTTTCGTCGAGCGCGGCTTTGGTGTTTTCCAAACCGAGGTCCGCGCTGTTCGGCACGCGACCAACGGAAACCAAAACACGGTCGTAAAGCTCAGAGAATTTTTCACCATTGAATTCCGATTCAACTTTGATTTGTTTGCCGACAGTCGCCATCTTCGTGACACGCGCCTTGAGCCGGATTTCTTTGAAAGATTTTTTGGCATTGGCCAAAACGGGACGCGCAAGGTCGGCATCCGCACCGGCGAGAATTGCGTCCAGCGCTTCAATCACCGTCACCTTGCTGCCCAGCCCGGAATAAACAAAACCGAGTTCCATGCCGATGTAACCGCCGCCGATAACCAGCAGATTCTCGGGAATGTCCGTGACTTCGAGCGCTTCGGTGGACGTCATCACGCGCGGATTGCCGAGGTCAAACGCCTTCGGCATCGCGGGCGCGGAACCGACGGCAAGAATCGCCTTGTCGTATTCCACAAACTGCTGTCCTTGCTCCGTCTCGACGCGCAATTTGTTCGAGCCTTCAAAATAAGCGCGGCCGGTGATGACCGTCACGTTGCGCATCTTGGCAAGCGTCGCCACGCCACCAGCGAGTTTCTCAATTACGGAATTTTTCCACGCCCGAAGTTTTTCAACTTCAATTTTCGGCTCGG
>CAIKKJ010000092.1 GCA_903827955.1 uncultured Verrucomicrobia subdivision 3 bacterium | reverse complement strand
CTTCCAAAGACAAGCCGTTGGGAAATTAAATTTCGACCGCGAACCACGCGAAATACGCGAACGGGGAAAATACGACCACTAAATGATTTCGCGTGGTTCGTGTATTTCGCGGTTCGATTTTATTCCGCTTTCACTGGCGTCAATGTCACCGGACCGAGCAGGCCGCAATCCGTCAGCGGCCAGTTGGAGGCATCGAAGGGTTTGTAATTGATGTCCACGATGTTGATGTCGCGAAAGGTTTTCCACGGCACGCCGTGACGGTCGAGATCGCGGATGCGGTTGGCGGCGACGCTGGTGACTTCCACTTCGAGCGTGTTGTTCACCGTTAAATTATCGACCAGAACACGAAATGGTGGTGTGATGAGTGTTCCGTAATCCTTGCCGTTCAATTTCGCGCGCGCGCTTTGGCGGACGTCACCAAGATCTAACCATCGCGGCCCGATATTCGGATCTGGAACACCAAATGTGACTTTGTATCGGGCGGTTCCGGCAAAACTTTGGGCATTCGTGTCACCAAGTTTTGTCCAAGAAGCCAAGTTGGTCGTTGAAAACGAGGCCGGCAACACTGGACCGCCGGCAATAAATTCCACATTCCACACACAAGAGGAAGGGATTTCTGCCGGCTCAGCATTTGTTTGCCAATAATTCCATGCCGGGCCTGCCACTTTTTTTTCGGCGAAAGCGCGGAGAATCACGGACTCGCCAGCACGGAGTCGCAAATGTATAACCGGCATCTCATTTTTATTTAGGCTTACATCAGGCAGAAAACCTGCCGTCCCACTAACGGGATCAAGAAAAGCGAATGATTTTGCAGGACGTGCGAGTGAAATCCATCCGTTGCAATCACGCTCTGTGCGGTTGGCAATAAAATAATTCCATCCGCCGTCGAATGTGCGGCGGATAAATGATAAGCCCGCGTCGGACAAATGCCGTTCTCTGGGCACTGCGACACCAAAAAAGCCAATTTTGCCTTCACTAATTAGGCCACGGCCAGTAATGGACCCGCGCATATTTTCCCCGCTGTGGATTCCAAAATGGATTTGTGACTTAATTTTCTCAAATTCTTTCTGCCGCTCGCCAACATTTCCAAAACCAGAAACATCAGTCGGCATCTTTGGCAAAAAAGCAATAATGGCTCCACTTTTTGCAAGCGCAACTAGCTCTTTGAATGTTTCCAATGGAATGTATTTACACTCTGGCACAACAATGACTTGGTATTTGCCGCCGGGCATTTGGATTTTCCCATTTGCAACTTTCGCCGTTTTCAATTGCGCGTCGGAAACGTAATCGAAGGCATAACCTTTATCCCACAGTTCCTTCGCGGTCTTGCCGATGGGCTGGCCCTCGAACCAGTCGCGGGCGTGGACGGTGAATTGCGGCAGCAGCTTGTCGCCGGGCTGCATCCAGAAATCCGAAATGTTCCAGTAGAGCAAAATGTCGTTGTCCGGCTGGCCGGATTGCAAAATGGATTGCACGCGCGCGGCGTAGGTGTTGACCGCGAGGGCGTCGCGCCAGATGGAATTGCGCGGGTTCATTTCCAGTGAGGCGTAGAAATGCCAGCCGGGCCAGCCGGCCTCGTCGGGCGAGTAGCAGCAGCCGTGATAAAACATGTGGTTGATGCCGGAGAGGAACAGGTCGTCGAAGAGATATTTCACGTCGGAAAGTTTCTCGGTGAAATGTTCCTCCAGCCAGGTGCCAGTCTCGGAACTGACGAGCGGCTTGCCGGTGACGTGCGCGGCGGACGACGCGAATTTGGAAATGAGTTTGTTTTTGTCGAGGTGAAACATTTCCGTTTCGGGAATGTCCGCCGTCGCGTAAAGATCAAGCCAGTTGCCGGGCGAGCCGTGCGCCTGGTTGCGCGTGATGAAGCCGTGTTCGTGCGACCAGTTCACCCACTTGGTGAGCGAGTCGACCATGATTTCGGAAACGGTTTGGCGGTAGTCACACTTCACGCGGTTGGCGTGGTCTTCGTCTTTGGTGCTGAACAATGCGGGCAATTCGGTCTGCAAGCGATAGCCGCGACGTTTCTCAAACTGCGCAAAAAAATCCGGCGACCAGTCGGATTTGTATTCGTAAGAATCGTGATACTGCGCGCGTGGTTTCGGGCCATGGTAATTGGCGAAGGCGTCGGTATAAGGCTTGAGAAAATCGTCCATCGCGGGCGGATAAATCAGATTGAGCATCCAGCCTTCGCCGCCGGGGCCTGGGCGTTTGACTTTCTGGCCGCTGGGTTTTTGCGTGATGGCATAGACGGTCCACGTCGCCCCCTCACCCCCGGTGAGGGCGAGGGAGGAAGCGGGCGCAATCCAGTCCACTTCGCCGGTCGCAGAGATTTTGTCCGTGAGTTCAACGCATTTTCCATCCGGCGAATAGGCGACGAGTGCTTGCGTGGATTCGAGATTAACTTTCTGGTTCAGCTTTTCGCCAGCTTTCACCGGGAAAGTTTTCACCACCACGCTGGCGTTCGCGTCCTCATCCGTGACTTGCGGACCGCCAAAACACCAGCCACTGCCGGTCGTCATGTCGCAATCCATGCCGAGGCGGCGTGACTCGCTCACGGCCCAGCCCATCATCTCCATCCAGTGCGGCGAGAGATAGTTGATGTATTTGTCCTCAAAACCCTTCGCACCGTAGATTGGGATGATGTGGATGCCGCCGAGTCCGGCGGCGGCGTAGCGTTCGAGTTCCTTCGTAAGATTCGTTTTGTCCACCGCGCTGCCCATCCACCAGTTGAAGGCCCACGGTTTTTGCTGCGCGGTGATGGGCGGCCACGCGAACGGGTCATCGTCGGCGCGAAGAAAAGTTGTTCCGAGAAAAATGGCGGTGAGCGCGAGTGAAAAGGCGCGGCGGGATTTCATACGGGAATTAGACACCGGGTCGCCGGTCACGGGCAAGGCTGGGTTGCGGCAAAAATTGGTGATGCTCAGCGTTCCCTCATTTTCAGAGTTCCTAGCCATTTGTCCTATTGCGAATAGCGTCGGCTTGCCGCAAATTATCCGCCGTCACCATTCAACCAAACCGAACTATTACGCCATGAAACTAAATTCATTCATCGCCCTCGCACTTACCGTTGGCTTTGCGGCCGCGCAGCTTCACGCCGCCGACACGCTCACGCTCGCGGCCATTCCGAAAAGCACCGGCGGCGAATTTTGGGAAACCGTCGGACGTGGCGCGCAGCACGCGGCGAAAGATTTGGGCGTGACGCTCAAATGGGAAGGCACCGTCACCGAAACGGAAATCGCCGAGCAAAATAAAATCATTGAGAACATGGTCAACCTCGGCGTGCAGGGCATCGCGCTCGCGCCGCTGAACCAAAAGGCCATGCGCAAGCAGGTCGAGAACGCCGTCGCCGCGGGAATCCCCGTGGTGATTTTTGATTCCGGCGTGGACGGCGATGCGCACTCCAGCTTTGTGGCGACCGACAACAAGAACGGCGGCGTCATCGGCGGCAAGGAAATCGTCCGGCTCATCGGCGACAAAAAAGGCGCGAAGGTGATGTGTATGCGATTCGTGCAGGGCACCGGTAGCACCGAGGCGCGCTCGGCGGGATTCATCGAGACCGCGAAGGCCGCCGGTTACACCGTCGCCGCCGATCCGTATCCCGACACCGGCACGATTGAAGGCTGCAAAAACGCCGCCGTGAACACGCTGGAAAAATTCGTGAAGGACGGCGCGCTCGACCTCGACGGCATTTTCGCCGCGAACCTGTATTCCACCATCGGCGTGGAATCCGCGCTGGATGATTTGCGCAAAGGCGGCGTGAAGGTGAACGTGAAATTCGTCGGCTTCGACACCTCGAAGAAACTCGTCGAGAGCGTGCAGGCCGGCAAGATTGACGCGCTCGTGGCGCAGAACCCGGAGAAGATGGGCTACCTCGCCGTCGAAACGCTTTACAAGGTCGTGAAGAAACAGGAAGTCCCGAAGATGGTGGACACCGGCACGGTGCTGGTGACGAAGGACAAACTCTCGAACGATCCCGAAGTGCGTAAGCTGGTGGGGCTATAAACCAGCTCATGCTGCACAAAGGACTAGATTTCCGCACTGTCCGAATTCTTTGTAAAGGATGCGGTTGGTTTAGAAACATTGCGCACGCTGGCTGCGCAGACGGCAAAAGAGCACTCGTTAAAATTACCAAGTCAACAGACCCGACTCATGTTCTCCAAGCGCACGTCATTGAAGCTTCCGAAAATCAACCGATTAATGAAGCGCTAAGGGAAAACCCCGAACATCGAGATCTCGTAGCTGAAGCACACAAGAAAGGGTTGGTTAATTTGGAGAAAGAGTTTTCGCTGCTTCTTTCAGACCAAGCTTGTCCACGATGCAAAACAGTCGGTAAACTAGAATTTAATCAGATTTGGAATCTTGGAACGCATGTTCGTTACTAAATCGTGAAGGCCGAAACAAAACCCCGACTTGAAATGCGCGGCGTGCGCCGGAGCTTCGGCGCGACGAAGGCGTTGCGCGGCGTGGAGCTGTCCGTCGCGCCCGGCGAAGTCATGGCGCTCGTCGGCGAAAACGGCGCGGGCAAATCCACGTTGATGAAAATTTTGTCCGGCGCGATTCCGCCGGACGAAGGAAAAATGCTGCTCGACGGCGCGGATTATGTTCCGGGAAATCCGCTGCACGCGCGCAAGTCCGGCGTGGCGATGATTTATCAGGAACTCGCGCTCGCGCCGCATCTTTCCGTGATGGAAAATATTCTGCTCGGCATCGAGCCGTCGCGCGGACCGCTGATGAACTGGCCGGAGATGAAAGGTCGCGCCGCCGCCGCGCTGGCGGAAGTTGGCCTCGCGGACATCGCGCCCGAAACTCAGGTGCGCCGCCTCGCCATCGCGCAGCAGCAGTTGGTGGAGATCGCCCGCGCCGTGGCGCTCGATTGCCGCGTGCTGGTGCTGGATGAACCGACGAGTTCGCTCACGGCCAAGGACATCGAAAAACTTTTTGCGCTCATCCGCCGGCTCAAGGCAAAAAATATTTCCATCGTCTATATCTCGCATTTCCTCGAAGAAGTCCGCGCCGTGTGTGACCGCTTCACGGTTTTGCGCGACGGCGAAACGGTCGGCAGTGGCGTGACGTCGGAAACACCCAACGAACGCATCATCGCGCTGATGGTCGGGCGGAATGTGGATGAACTGTATCCGCGCTCGGCCCGAATTCCGGGCGAGGTGATTCTCGAAGTGAAGGATTTGAGCGGCATCACGAAACCACGAACTGCGTCACTGCAATTGCGGCGCGGCGAGGTTTTGGGAATTTCCGGATTGGTCGGCGCAGGCAGGACGGAATTGATGCGCGCGATTTTTGGTTTGAACCGCGTGAAGAACGGCGAGATTCGCATTGGTGACATTGCAGGAAATGCTTCGCCCGCGAAACGCTGGTCGCAGCGCGTCGGCCTCGTGAGCGAAGACCGCAAAACCGAGGGTCTCGCGCTCGGCTTGAGCATCGCGGACAATATGACTTTGTCGCGGCTTGATGGACTTGGCCCGCTGGGTTTGGTGATGCCTTCGCGTCAGCGCGTGGCGTGCAGGCCGTGGATTGAAAAAATTCCCATCAAGTGCCAGGGACCGGAGCAACGCATCAGCGGCTTGAGCGGCGGCAACCAGCAGAAGGTCGCCATCGCGCGCCTGCTGCACGCGGACGTGGACGTGCTGCTGCTGGACGAACCGACGCGCGGCATTGATGTCGGCTCGAAGGCGCAGATTTACCAGTTGATTGACGAGCTCGCCGCCCGCGGCAAGGCAGTGCTGATGATCAGCAGCTACATCCCCGAACTGCTCGGCACCTGCGACCGCATCGCCGTGATGTCGCGCGGCAAGCTCGGCGAGGCGCGTGAACGCGTGAAGTGGGATGAGCGGCAATTGCTAGCTGCGGCCATCGGGCAGGACGAAAATTAAATTTCCAATGAGTGCAAAAATTGAAGCGGGAGCGAAAGCTCCCTTGTTAAATCCTAAATGGGCGAATCTGCTCGGGCGCTTTCTTGCGCTCATCATCGTCTTCGCGTTCTTTGCGCTGCTCGTGGATGGCGGCAAGTTCTACACGTTGCGCAATCTGGAAAATATTCTGCGCCAAAGCTGCGTGTATGCGACAGCGGGACTCGGCATGACGATGGTCATCATCGGCGCGGGCATTGATCTTTCAGCGGGTTCGCTTATCGCGCTGTCGGTGGTCGTGGTCGCAACGGTTTTGAATCTGAACATCACCGGCGCGGACGGCCAGCCGCATCCATTCACGGAATTGTATCCGGCGCTCGCGCCGGTCGTGGCGGTGCTCGCTGGCACCTGCGCGGCGACGCTCGCGGGGCTTTGCAACGGATTGATGATTGTCGGCCTGCGGCTGATGCCGTTCATCGTGACGCTCGGCACGATGGGTATGATTCGCGGCCTCGCGAAAGGCATCGGGCATGAGCGGGACATTTATCCACCGAACGAAACGTGGATCAATGCGATCATGGACCCGACGCTGTCGCGGCTGGTGCGGCCGTGGTGGATTCTGCCGATTGGGGTTTGGATTTTGATCGGTGGCGTCATCGTCGCGGCGTTTCTGCTGCGCTACACGCGGCTGGGCCGGCACATTTTTGCGGTCGGCTCGAACGAGGAGACGGCGCGGCTTTGCGGCGTGTCGGTCGGGCGCACAAAATTATTCATCTACACCGCGAGCGGATTTTTTTGCGGCATAGCGGGGCTGATGCAGTTTTCCTACATCGGCGGCATCGGCCAGCCGACGACAGGCGTGATGTATGAATTGTTCGTCATCGCGGCGGTGATCATCGGCGGCGCGAGCTTCACGGGCGGCGAAGGTTCGATTCTCGGCACCATCATCGGCGCGCTGACCATCACGATCCTCTACACGGGCGGACAGCAGATGGGCTGGCCGAAGTGGGTGCAGGAAATGGTCATCGGCGGCATCATCATCGCGGCAGTGGCGATTGACCGGTGGCGGCATCGCAAGGTGGTTTGAATTTAGACAACAAAAAACCCGGCCCGTGAAAGCATGGGCCGGGTTTCCCCTACAAAAGGCAGCTTACAGACTACGGCGCGTTTTCGAGCGCCTGTAGCACGGGTTCGTATTGCGCCGGGCTTTGAGCATCCGGGTCATATCCGGCTGCCGTGACGACGGCAAATGCCGTCTGGCTCTTACAGAATTTGACCGATCCGTCGGTGAACAAAACATCCCAGCCTTTAGATGGATAGTGCGGGAAAGTGTATTGGTTATAGCCGGTAGGCGTTACAGCACCAATGTTGCCGCCACCGATGTAATCCATGGCAAAAAGCTTGTGGCCGCCTCGTGCGCCTGTGGCTTCGGATGTTTTTTGGAACAGACGCAAATTAGAAGTCGTATCCGCATGCGGGTTGAAATTGACGGAACTGCGCACCCGCGGCACGCCACCGCTTAAACCGCTGTCAGTGCTCATGAAAGTGGGAGTCGAGTAAATGTCTGCCGTCAACAGGCCGCCAACGATATTGGCAAAACTGGGACAAAACAACACCTTGCCGTCGGAAATGAGATTTTGGTTATACACCAGCCCCAGATTCTGAAATTCCCAAGCTGCGCCACTGCTGTTGTTGCTGGGAACGCCTTTGGGAACCTTCATGTTTGCCGCGGCACCGGTTTGCACCACATAACGGGTATATTGCGCCTGGTTGATTTTATTTATCGGGTGAGACGCCTGGTCATACCAATACGGATACCAGTCACCAGCGTCTCCTGCATACATCGTAACCCCAAGACTAATCTGGTGAAAATTGTTCTGGCAGGTGGCCAGCTTGGCCTTTTGCTTCGCCGCCGCCAGCGCGGGCAACAGCATCGCTGCCAGAATGGCGATGATGGCGATGACGACCAGCAGTTCAATCAGCGTGAAGCCGGTTTTTTTACTGTCAGTTTGATTATTCATATAAAAAATTTGCACTGATCCGGGCGCGAACGTATTACTGCTCGAACGAAGTCGCCAAGGCGTTGATACCTTGAATGTCATACATGCTCGGAAATCCACCGGCAACATAGGCGGCCTTGGCCGCTGCCCGATTGTTATTGAAACTCACACTGTCGTCACTAAATAGGACATTCCAACCCCTAGATCGGCTGTGGGCAAAATTGATGCCGTCAATTAAAACATTTCCAGACGTGTCAAATTGCGTCGAATCAATGAAATCCATCCCAAACATAATGCGGCCATTCACGCTGCTGGATTTGGTATATTTGCGCACATGATCTACATTATTGTTATTGCCCGTCGGGTTGATGACATGCGGGTTGCAAACATAACTGCAACGGCAATTGTTAAAATCCCCGGGGGCGCTCGAAGTGGAAAGCACGGGAGTATACTGCAAGCTGCCGAGTGGGGAACCCTTGTCGTTCAAAGCCGGGCAATAGAAAATGCCACCGCTTCCAGCAAATTTGTTCTGATAAAGAACTCCAAAATCCGTCCACGTTGTCGGATAATCGGGCGTCAATTTCACTTGAGCGGTAGCCGCGCTGACATAGGTCAGCCAGCGGGTATAATAACCACCGTTAATCACATTCACCGGGTTGGCTCCTGCCTGCGTTATGGGAAACTTTTCCTGACTGTCACCGGCATACATGGTGTAACCCAACCCAAGCTGGCGCATGTTGCTGACGCATTGCGACCGCTTGGCTTTATCCTTGGCGCTTGCCAGCGCGGGCAGCAGCATTGCCGCAAGAATGGCGATGATGGCAATCACCACGAGCAGTTCAATCAATGTGAACGCAGAACGGTTGTTGTCTTTCAGTTTCATCATTCAATCAGGTTTCCAAAGGAAAAGGCGCGCAAAGAAAATCCACTTCTCCGCACGCCGTGAATTCAACTTATGGATGAACCAGACGATAGAACACGGCTCCGTTGTTGGGATCAATCGTGAAGTTGGTGGACGTCACGCTCGCGGTGCCATAATTGGTTACCCAGTTGTTGGCCAAACCGATCTGGATTGAGTTGGTTTGCAGTTCCAACTCCCAGCCGAGGTGGGTTGACGGCCAGGCCACCGTGATGGTGCTGCCTGAAACCGTGGCGGTGATATTGGTCGAATAGCCGGCGATGGCCGACGCGCCTTGCAGCACGACGAGCGTGCCGTCAATCGCCAGCTTGTTCGTGAAGACATAGCTGATGGTGTTGAGCCCGTTGGACGCCGGCAGGTTCGTGGCCGTGAAGTTGCCGATGCTCGCCTTATTGAAGATGTGGAACACGTCGCCGGTGACAAGGTCGTTGCCGACATTGGTGATGGTCAGCGTGCCACCGTTGACAGTGATGGTGGATACGCCGGCAGCGGCGAGCTGCCCGCAGTTCGGCGAGTTGGTGCGGTCAAGCGCCACATTCATGTTGACCGCGTTCAACGTCACATTGCCGCTGACGGTGAGCGTGCCGACCGGCAGACCGGGCGAAACGGTCGTGCCGGTGTCAGCCAGCAACTGGCCGGTGATGGAACCCACGCCGCTCAGTGACTGGGCACCACCAGTCAACGGCACGACGGCCGCGAGGTTCAAAATGCCATTGGTGATGATGTCCGAAACGTTCTGGGAGAAAACCGGGTCAACGTAGTTGGACGCCCAGCCCATCTTTGATGCATCGAGCACGGCACTGGCGCCGGCCAGTGTGATGCTGGAGGAGTTGGTCAGACTGTTCGGCGCAATGATAGCCAGCGTGCCATTGCTGACCGTGGTGGAACCCCAGTAATTGACGATCGGAGCGTAAAGGTAATTGGTGAAGCTCGCACTGTCGGTGTTGGTGGTGATGTTCATGCCGTTCAAGGTCAACGAACCAGTGCCAGACTTGACGATGTTGTTGGAGGTGCCGATGCCGCCGGAGAACGTCGTGCTCAAATTTTTCCCGCCAATGATGTAGGTCGCACCAGGGGTGACGCTCGGATTGCCGATGCTGCTGGTGGCCGATCCGCCCTGCAACGCGCCGAGGCGAATAGTGTTCGCGTCACGGCTGAAGACGTTGCCGCCCTCGAAATCAAACGTCGCCGCATCGCCGCCGCCAGCCGCGTTGAACCAGCGTGCGCTCGCGGAAGGGCCGACAACCACTGTGCCGTTGAAACCGGCAAAAGTATTCACCCCGCCGATGCTGAAGGCGTTGGTCAGCACGTTGGTGGCTGTGAGGCCACCGACGAACTGGCCGCTGAGATTGTTGGCCTGGTTACCGCCACCAGTGATGAGGACGCTGGCATTGTCCACCGTGGTGACGGTGTTGCCGAAACCACCGGAGGGGTTGTTGGCGTTCACCATGCCAACAACGGCACCGTTGCTGGCGGTGATGCCGCCGGCACCGAACGAGCCGACATTACCGATCTGAAGAACCGAGCCGGCGGAAACAATGGATCCGCCGGTGTAACTGTTGGCGACACCAAGACGGAGATTCGCGCCGACTGGCACCAACACCGCCACCCCGCCACCGCCGGAACCATCCGCGATGGTGCCGTTGAAAACAGATGTGCCATTGACGACAACCGTGTTGGTGGCAGCACTGGTATTGTTGGCAATCGTGCCCACGCCAGAAATGGTGCTGACCGCCACGTTGTTGGCTCCCACGTCCAAGGTGGCACCGACATTGATCGTCACCGCGCTCGCACCGGCACCGATGGCGTTGGCAGACGTCGCACGGAGACTGCCGGCATTAATCGTGGTGGCACCGCTGTAAGAATTCGCGCCGGACAATGTCTCGATGCCCGTTCCGACCTTGGTCAAAGCCAGCGTGCCGGTGGTATTCTTCAAAATTCCGGTGAACGCACCATTGTTATTATTGTTGCCGATGGTCAAGGTGGAAGCGCCGCCGCCCGAAACTAAATCCACGGTGCCGTTGCCGTTCAGACCATTGATTGAAATGCTGTTGTTATTCAAGTCAATCACACCCGAACTCTGCACTGCGACATCGCCCGCGCCGGTGCCGGAGATGGCATTATTGATGCCGACTTGCAACGTGCCATTGCTGACTACCGTGCCGCCGCCGTAGGTATTGACTTCGTTGAGAAGCAAGGAACTCGGACCGGTCTTATACAAGCTGGCGCCGCCCGCAATCTGGCCGCCGCTGAACGTATAGGGAGAAGCATTGCTCACCACCACGCTGCTCGGTGCCAACGTGCCAGCGAGAGTAACGCTCGGGTTGGCCAAACCAACGCCATTGAAGGTCACATTGTCAGAGTTGTTGAAGATTGAAGACGCGACGCCATTCAACCAATCCGACGTTGTGGCAATATCCCAACTGCTGCCCGTGCCACTCCAGACTAGGTTTTTTGGAACGTAAGGTGAAACCACCAAATCCACTTCGCTGCCCGTCACCACGATGGAAGCGACATTGCCGGAAACCAAACCGCTGCCCGTGACGCCGGTGACTGAGTAACCACCACCAGAAGTGATTGAGCCGCTCGCCTGCAAAATCAAACGGTAAGTGCCGACGCCGAGTGCCGAACCGGAGGCGTTGTTGATGGAGAACGCATTGCCGCTCAATGAAAGCGTGCCTTGCGAAATGTAAAGCGCGGGATGCGCGGTGTCGCCGAGGAAAGCGGTCGGCGTGAAGGTCAGGGAAATGCCTTTGGAGCCGGTCGCCAGATCAATGATTCCAGCCGCATCAACTTTGATGTTCGCAGCCGTCGCGCCCGAGGTGCCCGTGCCGCTGGCGCTCAACGCCGTGGTGGACAATGCATAAGTTCCGCCACCAGTCGTAACCGTAGTCAGATCAAGCGTGCCACCAGCGGCGATGTTCAGGTTGGCACCCGTGGACAAACCGTTGGCCGTGTTGAGAACCAAGGTTCCGGCATCCACCGTCCATTTGCCGAGATAGTTGTTGTCAAACGCCAGCGAGACCGTGCCGGAGCCGGAGATGTGAATCAGCGAATCCAAAGCGCCGCCGGTGACTTTGTTGCCGGCATTGCCGACCGTCAGGACATCGCTGGAACTGGTGGTTGCGAGCGTCGGGCTGGTGCCAGAAACGACCGTGCCGACCGTGATGCCGTTCACGGTGGCGCTGCCAGTGTTGAGTTTGACCTTGCCGCTGCGCTGAATCGTGAAGGTGGCGGTAGTGGGGGTGACCGAGTTGTCAATGCGCATCGTCGCATTGGAATTGATCGTCACCGCGCTGCCCAAGCCGAAGGCACCCGCATCTGAGATCGCCAGCGTTCCGTCATTGATATTCATCGCCGAAGGGGACGGGAACGTGCCGGGGCCGGCGATGATCCAAGTATTGTTGCCCTGCTTGGTGAAACCGCCGGTCCCATTGCCACCGCCTTCGGACAAGTTGGTCACTACGTTGGGAGCCGAGTTGGTGCCGTCCAAGATAAATCTGCATGCACGCGTGGTTTGATTGCCTTGCGTGATGGAAGAAATCATCAGTGAAGCCGATGGATTGGTAGAGTTGTTCACCAAGTTATAGATGCCGTCGGTGGTGGAAGGCAGGAAAACTAACATCGGCTCCAAAATGGTCTGAGTGTTGGTTACTGGCGGATTAATCCGGATGGCACCGTTGTGGCTGACCCATAGCACACCATTCGAACGACCCGAAGGTGGCGTGGGTGAAGCAATATAGTAGGCACCGCAGTTGGTTGCATCAAAAGTGATTCCCGCCACACCACGAGCGCGGCCAGTGCCAGTCGCATCGTCAGGAGCAATGGGCGTAGTCGCACTGCCAATCCCAGAGAGCGGAATCGGCGAATTGAAAGTGGCAACATCACCGCTGCCGGTGTTGTTTGCAGTTTGATCAAGATTGCCCGGCACAGCTTTAGCGACCCAGTTCAACGCGTTCGTCCAAGAGGTGCTGATGGGCGCATTCGTCCACGTCTGGCTGGCGGCGAAAGCCGAAGCGCCAGTCAAAGCGATAACCGCCGTGGCGGCGAGGCGGCTGATGAAGAGGTGGTTTTTACGTTCTGTTTTCATTGAGTTTGATTGGGTTTAAATGAGATGCGACGGCACGGGTTGCTAATTCAAGACATTGGGCATTGGAATGAATATATTACATCGGCGCGTTTCAGCCATCGCCAGTTCTGGGGATAATCACGCGGCCCCGGCCAGCTCGCGCCGCGAACGGCCCTGGTTCAGATGCTTGGCCACGGCTTCGGTGCGGGAACGGACGTGCAGTTTTTCGTAGATGTGCCGGATGTGCGTGTGCACGGTGGCGTAGCTGACTTTCATCTGCTCGGCAATTTCCTTGTAGAGAAATCCCTTCGCCAGCAAATCCAAAACTTCCGCCTCGCGCGGCGACAAACTTTGCGCCTCGGCGGAAACCGGCGCGGCGGGCAGGAACGACTGCACGATCTTCCGCGCAATGTGACTGCTCATCGGCGAGCCGCCCGCGTGCACATCCTTGATGGCCGCGAGCAATTCCGCCGGCGGCGTTTGCTTGAGCATATAGCCAGTCGCCCCGGCGGCGAGCGCGTTGAAAATATGTTCCGTGTTTTGATACACGGTGAGCATGATGATCTGCGCGCCGGGCAACTGCGGCTTGAGCTGGCGCGCACATTCCACGCCGTTCATGCCGGGCAAATTGATGTCCATCAGCACGACCTGCGGGCGCTGGCCGGGAATTTCCTTCAACGCGTCCTCCGCGCTGCCGTGCTTGCTGACGCAACGAAATCCGGGCGAGCTGTCAATCAGCTTCGCCAGGCTGCTGCGCACCTGCGAATTATCCTCAACAATAGAAACGGCAATGCTCATGGAATGTGTGGCAACTTATTCCACCAACCCCCCCGTGCCAATCACCACAACTGGCGATGCCTCGCCGTGCAGGCGGGCCACGAGTTCCACGCGCGTGCCCCGGCCGGCCTCGCTGTGGATCGTGCAGTGTCCGCCCACGGATTCGAGGCGGCGCGCCAAATTACCCAGCCCGTGACCGGAGCGCAGGCGGTTAGCATCTGCGCCGCTGGCTTCAGCGATGCCCCGGCCATTGTCCTCGACGTGCAGCGTGAGCTGCGGTCCGTCCAGTTTCAACCGCAGCCAAACTTCGGTGGCCTGCGCGTGCTTGACGACGTTGTTTAGCGCTTCTTTCAAGGCGAGGAACAGATTGTAACGCAGTTCCGCCTCCACCCGCAGCGCAGGCAGCGACACCGGCAAATCCATGCGGCAGCGGATTTCCGCCACACGCAAAAAATCTTCCGCGTAGGCCGAGATGTAATCCATCAAGCCCGCCAGCGTGTCGTGCTGCGGGTCAACCGCCCACACAATTTCATCCATCGCCTTCGTCAAGCGCCGCGCGGAATCGGTGATGCGGCCAAGGTTTGCCTCCGCTTGCGGCGGTTCGCGGCGCGCCAGTTCGGTGAGCAAGGTGATCTGCGTCAGCCCCGCGCCGATATCGTCGTGGATGTCTTTCGCGATGCGCGCGCGGTCGCGCTCGATGGCGTGCTGCTGTTGCAACAGCGCCAGCTTGCGCCGGTATTTTCGCGTGGCCGCGCGGCGGACGGCAAAGGAAATACCGCCCACGATCAGGATGCCCGCGATGATTTTGAATGGCAGCGTCTGGTAAAAAAACGGCTGCACTTCAAACGCCACACTCGCGCCCTGGTCATTCCACACCCCCTCGCTGTTGCAGGCGATGACGCGGAAGCGATATTTGCGCGGCAATAAATTTCGCAACTGCACCGTGCGGCGCGTATCCCAATCCACCCAGTCGGAATCCAGCCCGTCCACGCGGTAACGAAACCGCGCCTTCTCCCCGCCGTCAAAACTCAAGGCGGTGAAACGAAAATCCAGTTGCTTGTGTCCCGGCGGAATCAAATTTTTGCCGGTGGTAAAATCCGTCAGCTCGCCGTCCACGCGCACTTCCTCCACGCGCACCGGTGGCGGTTTTGATTTCGAAGTGAGTTCCCCCGGCTGCACCCAGACTGCGCCACGCAACGTGGTGAACCACAGTTTTCCATCCGCCGCGCGCCAGCACGCCGGCTGGTAGCCGTCTGAGCATTCCACCGACGCCATGCCGTCGTGCCGGCCATAGCTCACGAAGTCGAGCGAGTTCGCGCGGCCGTCCGCCACGGCGTTCAATGCGGACTTGGCGGCGGAATAAATTCCCTGGTGCGTGCCCAGCCAGAGATTTTTGCCGTCATCCAAAATCTGGCTGATGACGTCCACCGGCAAACCGTTCGTCGCGGTGATGCGGGAAAATTTTCCGTCCTTGAACCGCAGCAGCCCGCCGCGAAACGTCCCTGCCCACAACGTGCCGGTGGCATCCGCGTGCAGCGAGTAAATCGGCTGGTTCGACAGCCCATCCGTGGGTTTGAACGGCACCAGCTTGTCCGGCTCGCAGCGGAAAATCGTGCCGTCATCCGCACCCGCCCAGACATTGCCATCCGGCGTCTCCGCCAGCGCACGCACCGCCGGCAACACGGCGTTCGTGCCGAAATTCATGAGCTGCCGTCCGCCCCCAGTCCAACGCGCCAGACCGGAGCCGGCCTTCAGCCCCACCCACACGCGGTTCTGCCGGTCCATCAATATGGATTTGATGCCACGCAGATCCCACGACACGCGCTGGATGCGGCCGTCAAAAAACTGATACAATTCTTCGCCCTCGGACGCGCTCAACCACGCGCCGCCATCAGGTCGCAGGGCGATGGAGAAAATAAAATTTACCGAGGTGCTCGGACCGACGGCATAGCGCGAAATTTTTCCGTCCGCAAATTTGCACAGGCCGCCGCCGGCCGTGCCAATCCACATCGCGCCGTTTTTGTCCTCGCACACCGAGAGCGCCGTGCGCGCCGGCAAACCTTCCGCCGGGCCGATGACGTGGAAGCGCCGTTCGTGCAACCGCGCGAGTCCGCCCTGCGCCACGCCGACCCAGATGCCGCCATCAATGCTTTGGAACCAAGCGTTCACGCGGTCGCCGGGCAGATGGCGGTCGCTCGGCAGATTATCCGGCGGCGCGGTAAGCCGCTGGAAATTT
>CAIKKJ010000091.1 GCA_903827955.1 uncultured Verrucomicrobia subdivision 3 bacterium | reverse complement strand
CGCTGCGTTCCCCACCATCCGCTTCCCGCAGGATGCGAATCTTGTCTTCCGTTGTATACCGTTTGCCTTTCATCGTCTGGTCCTTTCTTGGTCGGCCCAGACTAACACTTCACACGGTCCAGAAAAGTCGAGTCACGTCACCCAGGATGCCGGCGGCCCGCCGCAAGGTGGTCCGGGCGGGCAAGGCGGGCCAGGCATGGGCGGGCGACGCCCGCTGCCGCTGATCATCGGCGCGCTTGATGCCAATCACGATGGCGTGATTGACGCGGATGAAATCGCCAACGCCAGCGCCGCGCTCAAAACGCTCGATAAGAACGGCGACGGCAAACTGACCCGCGATGAATTCATGGGCAAACCGCCGATGGGTGGCCGGCCGCCGATGGGCGGTCAAGGTGGTCCTGAAGGTCAGGGCGGCCCGCAAAACGACGGCCCGCAAGGCCCGCCGCCGGGTCAAAACTAAACTTCCGTTCGTGTGAACGGCAAGCCGGCGGACTGACGAAAATTCCGGGTGTGAAAGTCAGTCCGCCGGAACTTTTTTAGAACGCGGCGCACGGCTCCGCGTTCGTTTTTTATTTGGAAGCCGTCGCGGGAATTTTTATTCCGCGCAAACTTTGAAAGGCAAAAACTCCCGCCACGATGGAAATCCCGCCGCAGATCAGATACGGCAGCATGTGCTGGTGATCATATAGCGTCGCGGCAAAAATCGGCCCCACGATGCGCGCCAGACTGCCCGCGCTTTGCGCCACGCCGATGGTCGCGCCCTGCTCGTTCGCCGGCGTGAGGTTGGACAGCAGGCCAAACAACGGCGCCCGCGACAGGCTGGAACCAAACGACAGCAGCACCAGCGCACCGAGCATCAGCAGCCACGGCGTATCCGCCAGGTGCAACACTTTAGACCAGCTCAACGCGCCTTCCCCTTTGACCAGCGGCAGCAGCACCAAACTTGTGCCCGTGATGATGAGGCTCGCAGCAATCAATTTCGGCTCGCCAAATTTTTTCACCAGCTTGCCAATCGCGCCGCCTTGAATGAAGGCCGCGATCAATCCGCAAAACACAAACAACGAGATCACCGTTCCTGCCGGCGCGGTTTCATCTTTCGTCAGGCCGAGGTTGAAATTATCGCTCACTAGTAACGGCAACGTGCTTTCAAAACAACTGAACGCGAATGTCGCGAGAAAAAAAGTGAAGATCAGCAGCCCGATTTTTGGCTGCGATAGCGTGTGGCTCCATTGCGTGAAACGCGGACGGTTGGCCACCGGTGTGGAATCCGGCTTCAGACTTTCCGCGAGGATGAAATACGCGAGGATGAAATTCAGCGCGCACAATGTTGCCGCCGCCCAGCCGGGTGCGGTCGCCCCGAAAAATTTCAACATCACACCGCTGATCGCCGGACCGAAAATAAATCCGAGGCCGAACGCCATGCCGATGAGCCCCATTTTTTTGGAGCGTTCCTCCGGCTTGGAAATGTCCGCGACATACGCCTGCGCCACGGTGATATTGCCGCCACACGCGCCGGCAAACAACCGCGAGGCGAGCAGCAGCCAGAGGTTATCGTGCGCCGAAGCGATGGCGAAGATGACATACGAAATCGCCGCGCCCGCCGTGCTGATGAGCAGAATCGGGCGACGGCCATGCCGGTCCGACAGCCGTCCCCAAATTGGCGAGAAGATGAATTGCATCGCCGAGAACGACGCGATGATGATGCCAATCATCAGCCCGCTCGCGCCGTAATGCCGGCTATACATCGGCACCAGCGGCACGATGATGCCAAAGCCGATGAGGTCAATGAAGACCGTAAGAAAAACCACGAGCAAGGACGGTTTACGATTCATTTAATTTTTGGGAACGGAATTCTACTGTTTAAAACTGTTTCAAGAACCGCACGTCGTTTTCGTAGAAGAGGCGGATGTCATTGATGCCGTAGCGGAGCATGGCGATGCGTTCGATGCCGAAGCCGAACGCCCAGCCGGTCCACACGGTCGGATCGTAGCCGACCGTTTCAAAAACTTGCGGATGCACCATGCCGCAGCCGGCGATTTCCAGCCAGTCCTTGCCCATCTTCTTGACGAGCGCGTTGGTGAAATCAATCTCGTAGCTCGGCTCGGTGTAGCTGAAATAATGCGGACGGAAACGGATCTTCACATCGCTGCCCATGAGTTCGCGGAAAACAAATTCCACCGTGCCTTTCAAATCACCAACAGTCACATTTTTATCAACGTAAAGTCCCTCGATCTGGTGGAACGTGGGATTGTGTGTGGCGTCGGCGTTGTCGCGGCGATACACGCGGCCCGGCACGATGATGCGAATCGGCGGCGGTTGTTTTTCCATTACCCGGATTTGGACGGACGAAGTGTGCGTGCGGAGCAGGCGTTTGTCGGTGGTGTTGAGATAAAAGGTATCCTGCGAATCGCGTGCGGGATGGTCGGCGGGCGTGTTGAGCGCGTCGAAGCAATGATACTCGTCTTCAATCTCCGGCCCGTCGGCGACGGCGAAACCGATCTTGCGGAACGCGCGGACGATGTCGTCGGTGACCTGCGTGAGCGGATGCAATTTACCGAGCGCGCGGCGGCGTCCGGGCAGAGTGAAATCGGTCGGCTCTTTCGGCAGTGCGGCTTTCAGTTCTAATTCCTCGCGGCGCGAGGCGAGCGCAGCTTCGAGTTCTTGCTTGGCGGCGTTGATGAGTTTGCCGGCGGCTGGCTTTTCTTCCTTGGAGAGCGTGCCGAGCTGTTTCATCAACGCGGTGAATTTGCCGTTTGGCCCAATCCACGCGCCCTTGGTCTGCTCCAGCGCGGCGAGGTCGGGCGCGGCAATGAGTTCCGCGAGCGCGGTTTGTTTCAGTGGTTCAATTTCATTCAAGAACGACATAGCTTTCCGAAAGAGTGAGACAGAATTAACAAAATTTACAGAATTCTTTTTGGCAATCGTGGCCCGTGATCTTGTCAGACGGCCACCATTCCTCGCCCTACCAAAAGAAAAACGGGCGAACTTTTCAGTCCGCCCGTCTGGTGAATTTCAAATCGTTCAGGCCTTGGCCAAGGTGGCGGCGGGCTTGTTCTTCAGCGCGGCCTTGGCGATGTTCACGATGTCTGTGAACGCGGCGGCGTCCTGCGCGGCGATATCGGCTAGCACCTTGCGGTCGAGTTCGCATTTCGCGGCCTTGAGACCTTCGATGAAGCGGCTGTAGGTCAGACCGGCTTCACGCACGGCGGCGTTGATGCGGATCTGCCAGAGATAACGGAAGGTGCGCTTCTTCGTGCGGCGGTCGCGGTAGGCATACTGGCGGCCATGATCCACGGCGTCGGAGGCGTAGCGGTAAAGTTTGGAACGTTTGAGACGGAAGCCTTTGGCGGCTGTCAGCATTCTTCCACGACGTTTGCGGGAAGCGGGTGAGTTGGTAACGCGCATTTTAGTTGATGGTTAAAATTATGGTCGGTGAAAAATCAGCCGCGATGGCTGAACGGCATGCTCTGCGTGATGCGATAGACATCCGTCTTGTCCACGACGGCAGCCTTGCCGAGACGGCGGAGGCGCTTGGCGTTTTTGGTCTGGGCCAAGTGACGGCGACCGGCGCGGGCGCGCAGGACTTTGCCGGTGGCGGTGATTTTGAACCGCTTAGCTGCGGCTTTCTTCGTTTTAATACCTTTTGGACGACGCATAAAAATTTAATTCAATAGCAAAAGAGCGCGAACTATACGCATCCATACGGATGGTAGCAAGCAGGAATTTTTTAAAAACGGATGCTTACGGGGCGTTGGTGCTGATTTTGAACGGCAGGCTTGCCGCCGGCTTGACCACGTCAATCGGGGCGCCGGCATTCAACTGGGAAACCACGGCGGCGCTGATGTCATTGTCCGGACTGGCGAAGACAAACGTCTCCGTGTTGGCGGAATTCACGACGAGGGTGTAACCGCCGGCCTTGGCCTTGCCGGCCACGGCTTCCTGAATTTCCTTAACGAGGTTGCCAATCATGCGCTGGCTCTTGTCCGCAAGTTGCGTCTCGGCCTGGCGCTGATACTGCTCGATGGCGACCTGGCGGCTGTTCACATCCTTGGCCTTATCCTGCGCGGACAATTTGCGCTTCTCACGCTCGTCGGCAGAGATGGCCTGATCGTTCGCCTGATCAAGCGTCTGCTTATAATCGGCCTGCGCCTTTTTCAAAGCTTCGGCCATGTCCTGCAATTCCTTGCGCAAATCGGTTTTATCCTTGTCCAGCGCAGACTGCGCCATCTTGGTCTTGTAATAGGCGTTGAACACTTTTTTCATGTCCACGCTAGCGATCTTGGTCTGGGCCGAGGCGGAAACTGCGACCGTCAGCAGGACGGCGGCGACAACAATGAGGCGTAAATTTTTCATGGGCAAAAAGGAAATCAGAATTTTTTGGCGATACCAGCAGAAAATCAAAATGGATGAAACCGGAAAAACCGCATCAGGTTTGTCCGCGTGAAAGTATAAGTGTAATTCCCGTTGGTCAGCACCGGCACGGGATTGGTGACAACAACCCAGTTAGGGCCAGCCGGCCGCAACAGATCGGTCGTGGTTTCCACGCCGAGCGCAGCTGGGGTCACGTCGCTGACCGCAGGCCAGTAGACGAGGACGTTCGTGCCAGATGCCGCCGCCTGCAGCACGGGAGATGTGCCGGTCAAAATTTTTGCGATAGATGTGCCGGTCAAAATTTTTGCGATAAATGCGTCATTGGTTCCGACCAGCATACGGTGCGAAACGGGGAAATTGGTGGACCATGAACCGTAGACTGGGAAGTTGGTCGAGAGCGTCTGGCCGGTGACGATGGCGTTGCCGTCGGTGTCCACGGCGATGGCGTTGCCAAAATCATCCTGCCGTCCGCCCAGATACGCTCCGTAGAGCAGCCCGCTGAAATCCGATTTGAAGGCAGTGACAAACACGTCCGAACCACCGAAGTTGGTCGCACGCAGCGAACCGAAGATGGTTCCGCGGGTCACCGGAAGGTTGGTGGAAGTGGCTGAGCCGACCACAAAAATATTTCCCGCGCTGTCCCGCACCACACCATTGGCTACATCCACGCCACGGCCGCCGAAAACTTGCGAGAAGGCGTTGAATGCAGTGCCACCGTTCACAGAAATTTCCGTCAGGAACGCATTCGTGGCAAAAACAAAAGCCGTCAGGTTTGTGCGCACATAAGAAGACAATTGCACGCCGTTGGTGGTGACGGGGAAATTCGTCGAGGTTGTCCAGCCGACGACGTAGGCGTTACCCGAAGCGTCCGCCGCGATGCCGGTGGCAAGATCGTTGTTCGTGCTGCCGAGGAAGGTGGAATATTGTAGCGCCAGATTAGTTCCCGACGTGGTGAACATGGTCACAAACGCATCCGAGCCGGGCGTGGCGTTGGTGGGAAAGCCGTTGAGAAAGCGCGACGAGGCCAGGCCGTTGACCCACGGGAAATTAGTCGAGGTGGTTGAACCGGCGACCAAAACATAACCATTGTTGTAGGCGATGGCACGGCCGACATCGCGGTTGGTGCCGCCAAGATAGGTGGAGTAATTCAGAGTCGAACCATTCGCCGCGATTTCAGCGACGAAGGCGTTATAGTTGGCGTAAAAATTATTCGTGGTCGCAAGATGGTTCAAAACAGCGGCGGCAGTTACCGGAAAATTGCTGGAATATGTGCTGCCGGTGACAAACGCATTTCCCACGGTGTCAATGGCGATGGCGTAGGCCGAATCCCAACTGCTCCCGCCAAGGTAAGTGGAGTAAACCAGTGAAGCGCCGTCGGCAGAAAGTTCCGTGACGAAGGCATCCAGCGGATGAACTTTCAGCGTGGGTTCAATGACACCATGAATATTCGTGCCGCTGAATGCACCGTAACTCAAGGCGTTTTTCACAGGAAAGTTGGTCGAGTCGGTCGCCCCGGCCACGAAGGCGTGACCATCCGAATCCACCGTCAGGGCATAAGCTGCGTCATCGGCACTGCCGCCGAGATAGGTGCAATAAATCAGATTGGTTCCCGTGCTGTCGAACTTGGCCACGAATGCATCGCCAAGAATGCTGCCGCCGCCAAAGTTTGTATAGGTGACGTTTTTGGCGAACGGAATGTTGTTGGAAATCTGCGTGGAAAATGTCTGGCCGGCGAGGTAGATGGAATTGTCAGTAGGATTGACGGCGATAGCCCACGCCTTGTCACCGGAGTTGCCACCAAAATAAGTCGAGTAACTCAAGACAGGGTCAATCACCAATGGCTGCGCGCGGTCAAATTGACCGATGGCAAAAGTCACCGTGCCGGCAGCAAGAATCTTGTAACCAGCTTTGATTTCGTGGCGGATGCCCCCAACCATCTGGTAAGCGATGGGCACGTGCTGAATGATCTGGCCGGCCTGAAGCTGAATCACCAACTGGCCTTGCGAGTTGATGGAAATTTTTTCCGCGCCGTTGAATTGAATGGCTATGGTCTCCGGATTCACGCCTGCTGCGAGATTAAAGTCGTATTCCAATTGTTGCTGGCTGCCGTAATAGACAACATTCACGCTGGGATAAATCTGTGTCAGCTGAACCCGGGCAAATGTCGGCACGCACGCCCGCCATTGTGCCGATTCGTTGCCGAGGAGGTAATTAATTTTTCCCGCTAGCACATTTTCGCCCGCGAGCATTGCGCCGGCAGCGCCACCGACAAAGGTCATCCGCACGCTTTCATTGTGGCTGCCGGGCTTGGACAAAACAAATTCCGCACCGGACTTGGTAACGGAAAATTCCGAGTCCTGCGCGTGGGCAACGAACGTCGCAGCTGACTGGTCGTGGCCGGCTTCAAACCAGAGCGGCAGGTTGCCGAGGTTCACGGCGGCGGGCGCTGACCAAGTGATAGCCATTGTCACGGCGGCTGCACCAATGAGTTTCGAGAAAAATTTCATCTTAAAAATCGCGTGTGTAGCCGACACCAAACTGGAATTTACCCCCGCCGCTGTTGTATTTGTCCTGCGTGATCGGTATGCCGTAATCCAAGCGCAGCGGACCGAGGCGCGGGATGTTCAGGCGGATGCCGAAGCCCCAGTTGTCGAGGTAATCGCCACTGAACGAATAGGAGGATTCGGAAACTGCGCCAATGTCGTAGAACATGGCCACACGGAGGCTGGGGCCGGAATCCTTTTCCAAAATTGGCACGCTGTATTCCACGGAACCAAACCAGTAGCTGTCGCCACCGATAGGCTCGGCAAAAGTGGAATTGCCGGTTGGGTCAACGTAAAGATTGGGTTCACGCGGGGCGATGTTACGGAATTTAAAGCCGCGCAAGGAATACAGACCACCCAAATAATAACGGTCGTAGAACGGCACATCGCCGCCAGACAGGGAGTCGGCCATGCCGACGCGACCGCCGGCTTCAATGACGTGACCTTTGAACAAGCCCGGCCAATACCACGAAGTGTGCAGTTCCAGTTTGTAATAGGTTTTGTCGCCCGCACTGATTTCGCCGGTGAGTTCAGAGCGCTGGCCGTGGTTCGGCAATTGCACGCTGTTGCGGGTGTCATAGGCCAGCGAACCGCCGAAACGTTGGTAAAGATGGTCGCCCGTCTCGCTCAAAATCGCGCCGGGAGCAAGGTTGTCCGTGATCGGATTTCCAAACGAATCCAACTGCAACGCGTGCCACGGGCTGTTCAATGCGATGCCCACATCTTCGATGGTGTAGTTGACGCTGCCGATCAGGAAGTCGCTGCCCAGTGCGCGGCTCAAGCTAACTTTGGCACCGGTGCGGGTCTCGTTGTAAATGTTGTTCGGGCTTTCAAAGTTCAGGCTGTGGCGGTAGAGATCGACGCCGAGCGAGAGCTTGCGGTTGAGAAACCACGGTTCAATGAATGACAGTTCGTAATCTTGGCGCTTGGTGCCGAGTTGGACTTTCACCCGCATCTTCTGGCCGCCGCCGGTGAAATATGGCGGATGAAACAGATCAAAATTTCCCTGTGTGACTTCCGCGTAACCAACGAGCGCATCCACAGAACTGAATCCGGCGCCGATGCTGAAGTTGCCGGTGTTCTGTTCGCTGACGTTGATGATGAGATTTTTTTTACCGGCAATCGGCGGGTCGGTCGGCTCCGGCGACAAATCGGTCTTGTCGAAATACTGCAAGCCTTCAAGACGCTGTTTGCTGATTTTGACACGCACCATGTCCAGCACGTCGCCGGGGGAAATCGCAAGTTCGCGGCGGATGACCTTGTCCTTGGTCTTGAGGTTGCCGCGGATTTCAACTTTCTGGACGTAGGATTTTTGGGATTCATCAAACTGGTATTCCAGATCCATCGTGCTCTTTTCCAAGTTCGGCACGCGCAACACGCGCAGTGCCTGACCTTGCGTCACATCCACATAGCCCTTGCTGCCGTAAAAATCCTGCACTGCCTCGGTATCTTTGCTCAAGCCTTCCGGCGTGAAAATATCGCCCGCATCCATCGGCAGGCTGTCCGGCCCAAGCTTACTTTTCAGATGCTCGTAGTCGTGGATGTCGCGCAGGCCTTTGACGATTTCCGCGTCAGAAAAAATCTTACTGCCGGTAAATTTGACCGAGCCGACTTTGTATTGCTGGCCTTCGTTGACAAAATATTTTACGACCAGCGCATCCGGTGTGGGATGATCCAGCTTCACATCCTTGATCTCAAAATCCAGGTAGCCGTGGTTGCGGTAAAAATCCGAGAGGATATCGTGGTCACCATCAAATTCATCCTGCTTGAAAAAGCCGCTGCCGGTGATCCATGAAAACATCCAGCGGCGCTGCGTCTTGATTTCACCGCGCAATTTTTTCTGCGGAAAGGCTTTTGCGCCGAGAAATTCCACGTCCTTGATCTTGACCTTGGGACTTTCCTCAACATGAAACACCACCGTGCCATGACCGGTCACTTCCTCGATGTTGAGGACATACTTCACCTTGGTCTCAGCCAACCCGTTTTTCTCGTAAAGTTTCTTGATCTCCTGCACGTCGGTGAACAGCCGTTGTTCATCCAGCGGCTCGCCGATCTTGGCGGTGATTTTTTTCTTCAGCTTGGTGTCGGAAAGTTTTTTGTTCCCTTCTAGCTTGATTTCCGTGACGCGCGGCCGGGCTTGCACCGTGTAGGTCAGCACCACGCCGCCGTCATCCGCCTGATCCACTGACACACGGATGTTGTAAAACTGACCGGTGCCGTAAAGTGAATGCACATCATCCTGCGTCTGGCCGGGGATATAGGTTGTGCCCGGCTTGAGCCGGAGGTTGGAGCGGATGAAATCTTCGCTGATGGACGACGGCCCGACGAACTTGATGTCCACGCGGTCAATTTTTGGCCCGGCGGTCTGGCCGAGCGCGACGGTGGCGCAGCCCAGTGCGAGGGAAACACCCAGAGGTCTGATGATGGATTTCATTTTTTAACGGCCGTCCGGAACGTCTTCGTTGCTGAACTTCGCGGCGCTTTCAAATCGTGTGTATGGTTTCAAGAATGTCAGGTTCACATCGCCCGTCGGGCCGTTGCGCTGCTTGGCGATCAGCAGGTTCACCGCCAAGCCTTCGCTTTCATCCGGTGCCGCCGAAGCGTCGTCTTCATCACCCGCATTCGGCTTGTATAGCAGACCCACCAGATCGGCATCCTGTTCAATTGAACCGGACTCACGCAGGTCGCTCATGCGCGGCTTGCGGCTCTTGTCCTTCTCAATCTCGCGGTTCAACTGCGCCAGCACGATGACCGGCACATTCAGCTCTTTTGCCAGCGCCTTGATGCCGCTGGAAATCTCCGCGATTTCCTGCTGACGATTGTCCTGCGAACGTCGCGCAGTAGAATGGAGCAACTGCAAATAGTCAATTACAAACAACTTGATGTCATGCTGCTGCGCCATCCGCCGCGCCCGCGCCCGCAGCTGCAAAATCGAAAGCCCCGCCGAGTCATCAATGAACAGCTTCGAGTTGCTCAGCCGCCCCGCCGCCGCCAGAATTTTCGGAAAATCCGACTCGCTCATGAACCCGTCGCGGATCGAACGCATGTTCACCCGCGCCAGCGAACACATCATGCGCAGCATCAGCGACTCCGCGCTCATTTCCAGCGAGAACACCCCCACCGGCACTTTCGCCTCGATGGCGACGTGTTCCGCGATGTTCATCGCCAGCGACGTCTTGCCCATCGAAGGCCGCGCCGCAATGACGATCATTTCCCCGCCCTTCAACCCGTCCGTCATCTTGTCAAAATCGGCAAAGCCCGTCGGCAAGCCACTCAACTGCCCCTGCCGGTTGAAAAAATTTTCCAGCGTGTTGATCGCGTGATTCACCAAATCCTTCACGCCTCGGACATTCGTCTGCACGCGCGACTCGTTCACGCGGAGCACTTCCTTTTCCACCTCGTCCAAAAGTTGATCCACCTCGCCCTCGTAATCGTAAATTCGCCCCACCACCCCGCTGCACGTCTGGATCATTTTCCGCAGCAGGTATTTTTCCTTCACTACCTCCAGATAGAAACCCAGGTTCGCCGCGCTCGGCACGCTGTCTTGCAACTGCGACAAATACGCGATGCCCCCCACCTGCTCCAGCAACTGCCGGTCCTTCAAATTTTGCTGCACCGTGATCAGATCAATCGGCTGCCGCGCATTGAACATCGTGCCCAGCGTCTCGTAAATCGTCTGATGCCGCAGATCGTAAAACGCCTCCTTGCCATCGTCCTTCAACTTCTCCACGCACTCGCCCAGACATTCGTTCGGTGAAATCAAGATGCAACCCAACACCCCCTGCTCCATGTCCGGCGCGTGCGGCGGCAACCGGTCCAGGTTCGCCGCGCCGCGCTCCGACAGCGACGGCTTTTGCCGGCGCGATTTTTTGAAATCGGCACCCGCACCACCGCCCGCGCCGCCGGGAAAAGAATCAGAAACGGAATCAATCATGTCTGACAGCATGATGCCATGCGCGCCAAGAAAAAGAATTTCATATTGAAAGATTTTCCCAAGCCATTCACCGGTTATTCAGAACGCACACATTCGCGGCTGGCGCGGCAAACTCTGTTCGGTTAGTTTGACGGGCAATTTACATGGCTCTTGAAGCAGCTTTGGATTCCTAGATTGAATTGACAGGATTCCAAATCAAAGTATTTTGGAAGCATGAAAACAACCATTGATATTCCTGAACTGGCCATGGAAGAAGCCATGAAATTCACCGGCGCGAAGACCAAGCGCGAGGCCGTCGTGGGTGCGGTGGAAGATTTCAACCGTCGTCATCGGCTCGCCGCGCTGGCCAAACGGCTGCATGGCTCGATGCCAAATTTCATGACGCAGGCTGACTTAAAAGTTATGCGTGAAAACCGCAAATGGGAGGCCGCAAAGTGACGCTGATTGATTCTTCCAGTTGGATTGATTTTTTGCGCGGGCGGCAGACCGAGCCCGCGCTGCGCGTCCAGCATTTGCTCGCCGCTGGTGAGGCGGCCTGGTGCGACCTGATTGCGGTGGAATTGTGGAACGGTGTTCGGGTTGGCAAAGAGCGCAAAGCTTTGGATGAACTCGAAGTGGAATTATCCTCGTTTGCCTTGGATGCCGAGGTTTGGAAACTGGCGCGCAAACTGGCGTTTCGCTGCCGCCAATCGGGAATCACTGCGCCATCCAATGACATCGTCATCGCCGCCTGTGTGGTGACGCACGATTTGGAATTGGAACACTGCGACAAACATTTTGACGACATCCTGCCGCTGGCAAAATCGTTATGAATGTGAACGACGTGCGGTTCTTCAAACATTTTTAAGAAACTGAATTAATTTAGAAAATGAAAGTCACCTTAAACTGGCTCAAACAATACGTTGATTTCAACTGGTCGCCCGAAGAACTCACCGAACGCCTCACCATGCTCGGCCTCGAAGTCGAGGGCGTGCAGAAAATCTCCGGCGCGTTCGACGGCATCGTCGTGGCGCAGGTCATCACGCGCGAGAAGCATCCTAACGCCGACAAGCTCTCCGTCTGCCGCGTCAACGACGGCACGGGCGAGCGTCAGATCGTTTGCGGCGCGCAGAATTTCAAGGCGGGCGACAAAGTGCCACTGATCCTGCCCGGCGCTTCCCTGCCCATGAAGGCGGGCGACAAAGAGCCCTTCACCATCAAGGTCGGCAAAATTCGCAGCGTGGAATCGCACGGCATGCTTTGCTCGCACGAGGAATTGCAACTCGATCCCGAAAGCATCGGGTTAAAAAAAGAGGACGGCCTTTTGATTTTGCCCGCCGACGCAACCGTTGGAAAACCGTTCGGAGAATTTCTCGGCCGCAGCGGCAGCGATGTGGTTTATGATTTGGAAGTCACGCCGAACCGCCCCGACTTGAACAGCGTCATCGGCATCGCCCGCGAAATCGCGGCGGTGACTGGCAACGAGCTGAAGATTCCCACGATTCAATTTCTCAACACGGAGTCCGAGCCGATCAACGGTTTGGTCAGCGTGCAGAACGACGAGCCGGAACTTTGCCCGCGCTACACCGCGCGCATCGTTCGCCAGGTCAAAGTCGGCCCCAGCCCCGACTGGTTGCGCAGCACGTTGGAAAAAGTCGGCCTCCGCAGCATCAACAACGTCGTGGATATCACGAACTATGTGATGCTCGAAAGCGGCCAGCCATTGCACGCGTTTGATTATCATCTGCTCAAGGCCAGTGGAACAAACACGCCAAAAATTATTGTCCGCCGCGCGAGCGAAGGCGAAAAATTCACGACTCTCGACGGCAAGGAACGCACGTTGACGAATCAGATGCTGCTCATCGCCGACGAGGCGCAAGCTGTCGCGCTTGCGGGTGTCATGGGCGGAAAAAATTCCGAGATCAATGACCGCACCGTGGACGTGCTGATTGAAAGCGCATACTTCAAACCGCAAAACATCCGCGCGACTTCCAAGAAGCTGGAACTGCGCACGGATTCGTCCTATCGCTTCGAGCGCGGCGGCGACGTGGGCATCTGCGATTGGGCGAGCCGTCGTTGCGCGCAGTTGATTTGCGATCTGGCGAACGGACAATTGCTCGGCCACGCGATTGATAATTTCCCCAATCCGCCGACACCGAAGGAAATCACGTTGCACTTCGCGAAGTCGAAAGATTTGCTGGGCATCGGCATTTCGCATCCAGATCAAATTTCTTCGCTAGTCAAATTGGGCATGACGGTGACCGAACAATCGCCCGGCAACTGCACTTTCAAAATCCCCTCGTGGCGCGTGGACATGAAGCGCGAAGTGGATTTGATCGAGGAAGTCGGCCGGCTTTATGGCATTGATAAAATTCCCAGCACGCCGCCGCGCGGTGCGCTCGGCACGAATGAGTTCGACGCCGTGTATGACCAAATCGGCGAAGTGCGCCGCATCCTCGCCGGGCTTGGCTTGAACGAGGCGCAGGGGCAAACGCTCATCGCGAAGTCAGAAGTCAGAAACCAGCAGCCAGAAGAAATTGTCGCGCTCGCCAATCCGTTGAGCAGCGACATGGATGTGCTGCGGCCGAGTTTGTTGCCCGGCTTGATTCATTCGCTGCGGCACAATGTCAGCCGAAAAAATTACGACGTGGCGCTGTTCGAAATCGGCCGCGTGTTTACCAACGTGAACGGCCAGACGAAAGAAAATCGCAACATCGCCATCGCCATCACCGGCGCGCGCGCCCTGCCCTTCTGGAGCGGCGGCGAACGCGACGCGAAGTTCGACGCGTCCGATTTGAAAGGTCTCGCCGAAGATTTGCTGGAGCAATTCGGTCTGCGCGGCATCGCGTTCGGCAAGCGCACGGAAAGCACCGCGCTGTTTCTGGAATCCGCCGGCGTCACGCTCGGCGGCAAAGTTCCGCTCGGCGAACTCGGCCAGTTATTGCCGACGCTCGCGAGGAAATACGATTTACGCGACGCGGTTTTCCTTGCGGAATTCAATCTGGATTTGCTGCTCGCCAAGCGCAATGCCAGCAAGTCGTTCAGGGCATTGCCGCAATTCCCCTCCAGCCGCCGCGACGTCGCGATGCTCGTGCCAGAAGCGACAACGCACGAGGCCGTGTTGCAAACGGTGAAGCAGACGAAGGCCGCGAATTTGGAAACCGTGGAATTGTTCGACGTGTTCCGTGGCAAGTCCGTACCGGACGGGCAAAAGAGCATGGCTTACGCGTTCACCTACCGCGCGATGGACAAAACGCTGACCGATGCCGACGTGAATTCCGCGCATGAAAAAATCATGGGGGCGCTGAAGACGCAATTGCAGGCAGAACTGCGGGCTTGATTAAAAATTTTGACAGGATGAACAGGATTTTCAGGATTCTGTTCTCCAATCCTGTCCATCTTGTTAATCCTGTCGAATAATCATTCTCCCACGCCCAGCGGCGGCATCGGACAATCCAGCGTATCAGCGATGGCGCGGAGCAGTTCGGCCTCCGCTTCCAGCAACACGCCATCCGCCCCGGCGACCCGCGTGCAGGCTTCCAGCAGATTTTTTTTGATGATGGGAACCGCCAGCGTCAAGCGGTCGAGCGCCGCGCCGACTTGTTCCACGCCGCAATCATTCGCCGACAGCAGCAGCAGACCAGAATTTTCCGGCGCGCGCAAAAACGGCGCACCGCTCGCAAAAGCCTTCTGAATTTCTTCGCCGTCTGCACTGCCCACATTTGCCAGCGCGGACAAAATCATCGCGCAATCCGGCACGAGCGGCTTGAGCGTGTAAAATTGAACGGTGTTATTCCGCGCCCCACCGAACTTCGGCGCGAGATGGCGAGTGACAATTTTTTGCAGCACGAACTCAAACAGCTCCACACGCCCGTCGCTGCCGATGAGCCATTCGAGCGTCTGCGAAAAATTATTGAACTGCGTTGCGTCCAGTTGCCGCAAACCGCCGATGGCAAGATTCACAAGCGGCAGACGCGCACGCGTGGCGGCCTGGGAAACTTCCGGGAACAGCGATGCCGTTTTTTCCGCGATGGCCTGCGATGCGTGTTCCGACAAACCGGCGAGCTGCGACGCGCGTTGTGATGCGTCGTCGCTCAACAGCAGCGCGTAAATCAAAGCGACGGCATCGAGCGGCTCGCGGGCGGCGGCTTTTAGATTTTCTGAAAACGATTCGCGCAATTGCTCGGCGTATTTCAAATGCAGCGGCGTGGGATTGCCGAGGTTCGGCATCACCGAGTTAGATTGGATGACCGGCGGCGCATCGCTCCCAACGGCGGTGAGAATGGCCGCAAGTTTTGGATCAAAAATCGGCGCGGAAGATTTCGGCTTGGCGCGCTCAAATAGTTTTTCCACCCGGTCATCCGGCACGCGCTGGAATTTTCCATCCCAGATCGGGTCAATCGCCTTGATGCGTTCTTCCAGCGGCGGGTGCGTGGCCAGCGCGTCCATGAACGAACTCGTCAGCGCGTTGCCAAAAAACAGATGGCTCGCGTCGGAAGCGTTCGGCGAATGGACTTCGGAACCGTAGCCGCCGAGCTTTTGTAGCGCGCCGGAAAGCCCGCCGGGGTTGCGCGTGAATTGCACGGACGAGGCGTCGGCGAGAAATTCTCGCTGGCGGCTGACGGCGGCCTGAATCAGGCGGCCAAAGAAAAGCCCGAGCGAACCGACGACGAGCAGCGCGATGCCGATTATCGGCAGCGGATTTTTATCGCGGCTGTTGCTGCCGCGCATTTGCAGGAGAATCCGTCCGATGGTGGCGATGCAAAAAATTCCAAAGAGAATTCCGATGAGCCGGAGGTTTAACTTCATGTCGCCATTCAAAATGTGGCTGAACTCGTGGCCGATGACGCCTTGCAATTCATCGCGCGAAAGTTTCGTCATGCAACTGCGCGTGACGGCGATGGCGGCATCGCTCGGCGAGTGGCCGGCGGCGAAGGCGTTGATGCCGTCTTCGTTTTCCAAAACGTAAACCTGCGGCATCGGCACGCCGGACGCGATGGACATTTCCTCGACGACATTAAGCAACTTGCGTTCGTCCGGCTGGTTGGAATTGGGATTCACCAAACGTCCGCCGAGCGATTCTGCCACCGCGCTGCCGCCGGCGGAGAGCGCCATCGTCTTCCACGCGCTGCCGAGAAAAATCACCGTTATCGTTCCCAGCGCAACCATGGCGAACAAGCCCGGCTGCCACAACGCAAACGGGGCGGGCGTTCCGTAATCGAAGTGATGGCGCGACGACTGTTGCGCCACATAAAACGAAGCAAAGACCGCAATGCCGTAAATCATCACGATGATGGAAATGACGGCGAGAACGAAATAAACAATGAGTCGTTTCGTCTGGCGGCGGGCGTGATCTTGTTGGGCGAAGAAATCCATTTTGGGAGGAACGGCGTGTCGCCGTCCCAAAATAAATTTGAAAAGTGAGGGACGGCGACACGCCGTCCCTCCCAAGAATCAGGAGAACGAAACCTTCGGCGCGTTCTTCTCTTCCGGCTTGTCGATGACGAACAGTTCCGCCGCCGTGAAGTTGAACATTCCGGCGATGAGGTTGCTCGGAAACACTTCGCGGTCGGTGTTGTAAGTCATCACGGAATCATTGTAAGCCTGACGCGCGAAGGAAATTTTATTTTCCGTCGAGGTCAATTCCTCGGTGAGCTGCATCATGTTCTGGTTGGCCTTGAGGTCGGGATATTGTTCGCTCACGACCATCAGGCGGCTCAACGCACCGCCCAAACCGGCTTCGGCGGAGACGAGATTTTTCATCGCAGCGGCATCGCCGGGATTGCTCGCAGCACTCTTGGACGCGGCGTAGGCGATGTTGCGCGCCTCGGTGACGGCGGTGAGCGTGCCGCTCTCGTGCTTCATGTAGCCCTTGGCGGTCTCGACGAGATTCGGGATGAGGTCGTAGCGGCGCTTGAGCTGCACGTCAATCTGCGCGTAGGCATTTTTGTAGCGATTGCGCATCGTAACGAGCTTGTTGTAGATGCCAATCACGGCCATCGCCACGATGATGGCGAGCACGAGCAGGCCGCCCAACACAATCAATGCAATAATTCCAGCAGTCATAATAATTTCCTTTGTTTAAGTTCGCCCACAGCTTTTACCGAACCACGCCAGCGGGCAATGATAATTTGGTGGATAGTTTGGAATCGCAACTAGCGAGCATCTTCATCTCGATCAAGCCTGCGCCGCGCAATCAACGGACTGAAAGGCGAATTAGGCGAACAAACAAATTCACGAACTCCGCCTTCATCCGCGCCAACCAATTCCACACGAACCAGCGAAACATCTGAACGTTTATTGTCGTTAAAATAATCAACCACATCGGTCACCGAAGTGCCGGGCAATTCATCAACATACATTTTACCATCGTGTTTCCAATGCAGATGATATTTGAACATTTCTAACATAACGCTGTTGGGATTTTCAGTTCGAAGTTAGTTCCGTCCTAAAATTTTGTCGAGTGCGTTCACGGCACGACCGTCACCGGCATTCCCACCCAAACCACGTTCACCAAAAACTGCGCGTCCCAATTTGCCAGCCGGAAACAGCCGTGCGATTCCGTGCGGCCAACCTGCTCCGGCACGGGCGTGCCGTGCATGCCGTAGCCCGGCTTGTCGAGGCCGATCCATGCGAGGCCAACGGGATTGTTCGGGCCGGGTGGCAAAATCAATTTATGTCCGATAACCTGCGCTTCCGGCGATTCGGGAAACACCGCTGGGTCGAAAGTGTAATTCGGATCCGGCGCGACGACCGCGACGTGCAATTCGCCGACGGGACGCTTCTCGACTTTCGCCGCGATGCTGCACGGGCAATGCAGCATCAAGTTGGTTTGCACATCAAACGCCTCCAGAAATTTCTGCGCCAGATGAATGACTACGAAGGCCGCCTTGTCCGATGATTCGGGATAATTGACGTCGGGAATTTTCAAAACGGTTCCAGCGGCAACATTCGTCCAGTTCACGGCGGGATTTAATTTCTGAATCAGCAGCGGATGCGAATGCGCGTGCTCCGCGACGAGTTCCAAAATGGTTTCGTAGTCGAGCGCGGACTGCTGCGATTTCTCCAGCCACGTTTTGCCAATCGGCTGGAGCCGCGCAAGATCATTCGTGGTCACCGTGTAATCCGCCAGCATCGGCGCGTCGAGCAGGAGCATCGCCCGCGTGTTCGTGTCGAGCGTGGAAGATTCGGAAAGTTTTTGCGAATGTTGAAATGCCGCAATCGCCGCGCGTGTTTGCGAGCCGATGGCGGCGTCCAGCGAACCCGGCGAAATGCCACGCCGCGCCAACGCCACTTGCGCTTCAAACACGTCCCGCACTGGACGCGGAAAATCCGTTACCGACTGTGGTGGAATGACGAGCGGTTTGGGTTTTGGTTTTTCCACCGGCAACGGCGAAGTGGCAGTGGCGAGGGAATTCACCGAGGAAATTTTATGCGCACGCGACTTCGGATGTTTTTGCTGCAACCACAACCAACCGAGTCCCGCGAGGATGGCAAGCAGCAGCAACACCGCCAGAAAATCCCCGAAGCGGCTGCGGCTGGACGTGAGAGGCTTTTTTTCCAGAAGCGGCACGGACAACAATCTAGCCATCGCGTGCATTCAGCCAAGAATTATTCCTTCATCAACGCGGCGTGATAGGCGGAGGCAATCTGATCTACCAATGGCGAAGGCCGCACCGCTTCGCCATCAAACGCCAAGATGGGAACGATGCCAAGGACGCTTTGCGTGACAAAAATTCCCTCCGTATTCCGTAAGTGCTGCGGCTTGATCACGCGTTTGTTCGTTTCGAGGCCGAGCGCCTGGCAGACTTCCAACACCACGGCGCGCGTGATGCCCGGCAACACGCCGCGCCCCGTCGGCACGGTGCAAATCTTGTCCTGAAACACCCAAAAAATATTTCCGCCCGCCGTCTCCGCCACCTCGCCGTTGGTGTTCAGCAGCAACGCCTCGTCCGCGCCGCGTTCGTGCGCCTCGATGCGCGCAAAGACGTGCAGAATTTTGCTCGTGGTCTTGAAGGAGGAGATCGCGCCGCTCGCGGGAATGTGATACGACGAGGTAATCATGCTCCAGCGCAGACCGGAATCATCGCGCTGCGCCGGCAACGGATGCAGCGTCATGACCAGCAGCGGCTTTTCCGTATGCGCTGGCGTGTAGCCGCGTTCACCCGAACCACGCGTCAGAGTGATGCGCAGCACCGCATCAGTCATTTCATTTTTTTCAATGAGCTGCGCAGCAATCTTCTCCAGTTCTTTGTGCGTGAACGGCAGCGGGATTTTGAGGTAGTCCGCGCCACGCACCATGCGCTCGAGGTGCTGGGCAAAGCGGAAGGGCCGTCCGTTGATAACGCGCATGGTCTCAAACAAACCGTCGCCATACATGAAGCCGCGGTCGTTCACAGGCACGACGGCCTTGGACGACGGCACAAATTTTCCATTGAGAAAGACAACCATGGGAATCCCGTTTCCTATGAGAATAAAAATAGCAATTTCCGCAAGGTGTGCGAGCAGAAAATCACCGCACTTGTTCACCGAAACCGGCAAGCTCAGCGATCCGGCGCGGCGGTTTCTGATTGCGGCGAGGTCAATTGCAACGCGGCCAAGAAACCCCGCGCCTTGGCCAATGTTTCCTCGTATTCCGCCGCCGGATTGGAATCGGCCACAATCCCGGCACCGACGTTAAAATGGATTTTCCCCGCCGCGCAAACGGCCGTGCGGATGGCGATGCTCAACTGGCTCTCGCGGTTGAAACCGAGGTAGCCCATCGCGCCGCAATACGGTCCGCGCGAAACCGGTTCCAGCTCGTCAATGATTTCCATCGCGCGAAATTTCGGCGCGCCGGTGATGCTGCCGCCGGGGAAACTGGACGCCAGCGCGGCAAAATGCGTCACGTCCTTCCGCAGCCGTCCCTCGACGGTGGAAACGAGATGCTGCACCTGCGCAAATTTCTCCAGTCGCGCCAGATCGGGCGTCTGCACGGAACCATATTCGCAAACTTTGCCCAGATCATTTCGCAGCAAGTCGGTGATCATCACCAACTCGGCAAGTTCCTTCGTGCTCGTCTGCAATTCGTAGGCGAGCTGCGCGTCGCGCGTCGGGTCGCTGTCGCGCGGACGCGTGCCTTTGATGGGGCGCGTCTGGATATGCGCGCCGCTCATGCGCAGAAATTGTTCCGGCGAAGACGAGGCGATTTCAAAATCACCGCAATCCAGAAACGCGGAAAACGGCGCAGGCGAAACGGCGCTCAATTTTTCAAACAGTTCCCAGCCGGCAAAATCGCCCTGCGCCGTGAGCCGGTGTGAGAGGTTGACCTGATAAATGTCGCCGGCGCGGATGTAGCACTGGGCGCGTTCAACGGCAGCAATGAAATCACTGCTGGAAAGATTAGATTCAGGTTTGGCCACAGCGGCACAGAGGCACGGAGAATTAGAGTTATTTCCCTCCTCAGTATCTCTGCGCCTCTGTGGCAATTCTTGCGTTGTAAGGATTGAATGCCAGAAATGCAACTTCGCCTTTGCCCGTGCCTCACTCCGCGAGCCGTCGGCGTTCAGGCCGGTGGAAATGATGCTAACCTTGCTGAGTTGGTGATCGAAGACCGCGAGGCTGTCGTAGAAACCAACGTGGCAATCGGGTAACTCCAGATCGTTCACCGCGCGACGCGGGAGTTTCGGCTCGGTGAAGTTTTTCAGGTCGTAGCCCCAGTAGCCAAACGCGCCGCCGAGCGGGAACGGTGAATCAATTTCATCCAGCAGTTCATAGCGCGCCATCAGCGCATCGAGCAAATGCCACGGGTTGCCGAATTGGACTTGGGAGTTCGAAATTTCGCAGCGCGAGCCGAAGCTGCGGAAGGTAAGAAACGGATTGACCGCAACGAACGAGTAGCGCGCCGCCGGCGAATCAAACTGCGACGTGCGCAGCAACACGATTCCGTTTTCGCCCTGAAGATTTTCGACAAGCGACTCCGGCGTGTGCGCGGTTCGGATTTCTTGGATTAGCGGGCGCATTAACCTTGGTATTCGACTTTGATGGTCAGGTCGGGTTTCACGCCAGCTAGAGCGGGCAGGACGTGGTTCAGAACCTGTTCAGCGGTCATCCGAAACGTTCGGCCACGTGCAGAAATTTTCAACCAACCGGTTTTGTCGCGCTGATAGCGTTCGGTAAATTTTTTCGTGCCAATCAAAATGACATAGCTGTCGTTGGTCAATTTCATGCGAAAATCCGGTGTGATTACGCAAACGCCTGCGGCGGCGTTCCCGGATGGCCGATGCGGCGTTCGTAGTCACGGATGATTTTAATGACCTCGTCCACGTCGTCCGTGAGTTTGATGAGGTCGAGGTCGCCGGGGCTGATGAACTTGTCTTTTTCGAGGCGCGTTTTCATCCACGCCAGCAAACCTTTCCAATGCTCGCTGCCGAAAAGAATCAGCGGGAATTGCGGGATACGCTGCGTCTGCACGAGCGTGAGCACTTCAAAAAATTCATCCAGCGTGCCGAAACCGCCGGGCATAAACACGAAGCCGAGGCTGTATTTCACGAAGCAGACTTTGCGCGCAAAAAAATAATGGAAATGAATCGGCACGTTCGCGAACTTGTTCCCGCCTTGCTCGTGCGGCAGTTCGATGTTGAGACCGACGGATTTTCCACCGGCGTGCGCCGCGCCCTTATTCGCCGCCTCCATGATGCCCGGCCCGCCGCCGGTGACGGTGGCAAGGTTGTGCTTGGCAAGTCCTTTGGCGATGGCCTGCGCGGCGCGATAATATTTGTCGCTCGGCTTCGTGCGCGCCGAGCCAAAGATGGTCACGGCGGGGCCGACTTGGGACATCGTCTGGAACGAGTCCACAAACTCCGCCATGATGCGGAAGATGCGCCACGGGTCTTCGTGGACGAAGGTGGTGTTGTCGCTCATGGGCGCAACATAGTTCAAGCGCGGGAAAAATCAAAGCGTTGAAGCGGCGGGCGCTTCAACGCTTGGAAAAGTTTGGCAAAATATCTGCGGAATCAAAACCACTGATACCGGTTGTTCCCATCATAAGTAATCCAGTCCATGTCACGGAATGGCCGCCAGCCAACGTGGCTGTCTTGGAAGAGAATGCTTCCACCCTCCGGCCGTCTAGAATTCATGTGATTGCTGTTGAATCCCTGCGGAAGCGTCCCTGAATAGACGCCCGTGAATTTTGCGGTGTTGCGATTGGGGCCGTCGGAAATGGTGATGTCTGCACCCAGTTCCGTATCGGCAATGGCGACGTTGCTGTTGGCCTGCCGCGAAAGTTTCAGAATAAGATTTCGCGGGCGGGCGGGGTTGGGATTCATCGTGGGGTTGTTCGGATTAGTGTTGTCGTTGCGCTTCATCATCCAGACGTATCCCGTGGACTTGTAACCGCCCTCGCTGGTGTAAGGGGCGGCGGACTGAAAATTCCAAAACTGGAGCAGGTTCCCCTTTTCCTTGGAAGCATAGCTGCTTGGGCAAAAACAAATATCCATTTTGCCTGATGCGATGGCATTGCCGATGGCATTGGGCAAATCCCAAAGGTCACCGCCGGCCTTGGCTGAAAGCGGGTTGCCCATCGTGGTGTTGTTCGGATCCGGCGCCTGCGGCAAGAAATCGCGGTTGTCGGTGGCATACACTGCTATGGCGACGCCGCATTGTTTGAGGTTGCTCACGCAATTGATGCGCTTGGCTTTTTCCTTTGCCTTTGACAATGCCGGCAGCAGCATCGCCGCGAGAATTGCGATGATGGCGATGACAACGAGCAGTTCAATGAGCGTGAACGCGCGGAAAAAATTCCGGCGGGAAGCAATGGAATGTGTTTTCATTTTGTTATGCGAGCTGATGAATTGAGAGGTTAAATCGTCTTCGGCAAAATATCAAAACCAGAAGTTGTGCCATCTGGAGGCACAGGGGCGGGAGTGAACGGCATATGCCACCCTAGCAATTATCGAGATGCCTTCGCCTCCAATTCCTCCAATAGCTGCAACTGGCGGCGAATGTTGGCGGAATAATCGCGAAGGATGAGCAGGTGCTGGCGATCCACGGCCAAAATGCTGTTGGGCAGACCGGCGAGCGGCGCCAGCACGGGCAGGACTTCCGACGGCTTCAGTTTTTTCAGATGAATGGTGCGGGTCATGACGGATTTTGATTCCGGCAGCAAGCCCCACGGCAGATTGATCTCCGGCGGGTTTTCCGAAACGGCCTGTGCCACCGGCACGGCGCGGACAATCGTTTCTCCCGTTGGAATCATCGCCACACCTTGTTCCGCCAGCAGCGTGTCGAGCAACTGCAAGACTTGGATTTGCGTGAGCGGCGTCTCGCTTTTTATCCGAATCATTCCGTCCGGCAAAATTCCCCGCACCACCGTCCGCCCTGAAAGTTTTTGATAAAACACCAGCGCCTGACTCACATCCACCCCTGAAAAATCCATCTGCCCCGGCTTGAATTGCTTGGGCGAATGCTCGGAGGGCAAATCAAAGCTCGACCAAGTTTGTTTGACCGGCTTGCTCGCCGGCAGACTGCCGCAGCCGATCAAAATGAAAACGCCCAGGCAGAGTGCCGGAAGAATTATTTTCATGGGTGGACTTTGAACCGGTTTCACGGCGCTGTCAAAATGAAACAAGCCGGAGAAAATAAATTCTCCGGCTTGCTGGTGATTTGGGATTTTTACGAGCAACCGAGGCTTTCGCCGCAGTTCAGGCATTTGTAGCACGCACCGTTGCGGACGACGACATTGCCGCAGTTCGGACACGTCGGTGCGTCCTGTTGATTCGTAATCATCGAGGTCAGCGTCTGTGAGCGGCGGACGGACGTTTTTTTCAATTCAATGATGTCGGTGTCGTCGGCCATCGGCAGTTCCGGCACGGGACGGTTGATCTGCTTTTTCATTTCCTCGATCAAGCCGGGCATGACGAGCTCGGGCTGGTTACGCGGGCCAGCCACGCTTTCGCGGTAGCCGGGAATGAACTGGAACGCGAGCCAGCGGAAAACGTAGTCCGTGATGGACGAGGCGTTGCGGATTTCCGGATTCTTCGTGAAACCGCTCGGCTCGAAGCGCTGGTGCGCAAACTTGCGGACGAGCGCATCCAGCGGCACACCGTATTGGAACGCCATGCTGGTGAGCGTGCCGATGCTGTCCATCAAGCCGCCAATGGTGGAACCTTCCTTGGCCATCGTGATGAACAGTTCGCCGGGCGCGCCGTCATCGAACAGACCGACGGTGAGATAACCTTCGTGGCCGGCGATGTCGAACTTGTGCGTGAGCGCCTGACGCGTGTCGGACAGGCGACGGCGCAACGGCTTGCCGGATTCGGCGCGCAGTTTGACGACTTCGGTTTCGAGTTCCTTGATGCGGGCGTCGAGCGCGGGCGCAGCGGCGGCGGATTTGTCGCCGCCTTCGTTGGTCTTCTTGGTGTTGAGCGGTTGCGAACGTTTGGAGCCGTCGCGATAAATCGCCACGCACTTCAAACCCATCTTCCACGCCTGAACGTAAGTATCGCGGATTTCAGCGACGGTGCATTCGCTCGGCATGTTGACGGTCTTGGAAATCGCACCACTGATGAACGGCTGCGCGGCGGACATCATTTTCAAATGCGCCATGTAACCGATGCTGCGCTTGCCGCGCGACGGCTTGAATGCGCAATCGAACACAGGCATATGCTCGGCCTTGAGTCCACTCTTGATGGTCTCACCGTTTTCTTCGACGTCTTCAATCGTGTCAAACTTCTCAATGTGCGCGATGATTTGCTTGTTGTCGGTCTCGCTGTAGCCGAGACGCCGGAGCGCATCAGGCACGCCGCGATTGACGATCTTCAACATGCCGCCACCAGCGAGCAGTTTGTATTTCACGAGCGCAATGTCGGGTTCGACGCCGGTCGTATCGCAATCCATAAGGAAGGCAATGGTGCCGGTTGGCGCGAGCACGGTGACTTGGGCGTTGCGGTAGCCGTGTTGCTTACCTTTGGCGAGCGCGCTGTCCCACGTTTTGCGGGCTTCGGTCTTGAGGTAATTAAATTCCGCGCTCGGTTGAATCGTCTCCACGGCGTCACGGTGGAGCTTAATGACGCCGAGCATAGATTCGACGTTGTCCTTGGAGACAGTTTTTTCCACACCCGCGCAACGCGCATCGTGATAGCCTTTGAATGCGCCTGTCGTCGCGGCAATTTCGGCGGACTGCTCGTAAGCATGACCAGTCATGATGGACGTGATTGCGCCAGCGAGCGCGCGGCCTTCGTCGGAATCGTAAGGCAAGCCGTAGCTCATGCAGAGCGAACCGAGATTCGCAAAGCCGAGGCCAAGTGTGCGGAAGATGTGGGAATTTTCCGCGATTTCTTTCGTCGGATAGCTCGCGTTGTCCACGAGAATTTCCTGCGCGGTGATAAAAATACGGCACGCGGCTTTGAAGCGTTCCACATCAAACTTGTCGTCGGCGCGCTTGAACTTCATCAAGTTCAACGACGCGAGATTACACGCGGTGTTGTTGACAAAAACGTATTCGCTGCACGGATTCGTGGAGTGAATCGGCTCGGTGCCTTTGCAGGTGTGCCACTTCTGGATCGCGCCGTCGTATTGAATACCGGGGTCGCCGCAGATGTGCGTGCCTTCTGCGATTTTATCAAGCAACTTGCTCGCGTCTTTTTTCTGGAGCGGCTTGTCGCCCTTGACGGTCTTGGTCCACCATTCTTTGCCCGCGAGTGCGGCTTCAAAAAATTCGTCGCTGGCGCGGACGGAAAGATTTTCGTTCTGATACATCACGCTGCCGTAGGCATCGCCGTTGTAAGAACCGTCGTAACCCTGCTCAATGAGCGCCCAAGCCTTCTTCTCTTCTTTCTGCTTGGCATCAATGAATTCTTCGATGTCGCCATGCCAGTCGCGCAACGTGTTCATCTTCGCGGCGCGACGGGTCTTGCCACCGGACTTCACGACATTCGCAACTTGGTCATAAACCTTCAGAAAACTCATCGGTCCGCTCGGGCGGCCGCCGCCGCTCAATTTTTCGCGGCTCGAACGAATCGGCGAAAGATCGGTGCCGGTGCCGGAACCATACTTGAACAGCATCGCCTCGCTATAGCAGAGGTGCATGATGGATTCCATGTCGTCCTTAACGGACTGGATGAAACAAGCGCTGCCCTGCGGATACTCGTATTGTGTCGCGGCGCGCTCGGCCTCGCCGGTCTTGGGATTGTAAAACCAGTTGCCCTTGCCGGATTTCTTGCCGACGCCGTATTCGTGATGGAGGCCGACGTTGAACCACACCGGCGAATTGAACGCGCCGTATTGGTTCAAGCAAAGCCAAGTGAGTTCCTCGTAAAAAATCTCGCCGTCCGCCTTGCTGAAATATCCGTCCGCGATACCCCAATCGGAAATCGTCCGCGTGATGCGGTGGATGAGCTGCTTGACGGAAGTTTCGCGCTCGCTGGTGTGCTGCTCGCCGTAAAAATATTTCGACACGACCACTTTCGTCGCCAGCACCGACCAAGACTTCGGCACCTCGACATTTTCCTGCTTGAAGATGACCTTGCCGGCGTCGTCGGTGATTTCGGCGGTGCGCTTGTCCCATTCGATCTGGTCGAAGGGCTTGACCTTCGAGTCGCTGAACACGCGCTCAATGCGCAGCGATTTTTTGGATTCGGATTTGGCTGGCTTCATTCCGCGTGAGCTGGAAACTTTTTGTCCTTGGCGGCGTCCGGCGGCAGGTGCCGACGTCAAAACATCCTCGCGTGCATCAATCATGGTTTTTAACAGGTTACGGTTACGGTTTAGACCAGTGGTTTCGAGAACGAAAGAAATCTCCAGGTCTGGCAAAAAAACAGCCCAATTTGATCGGATACGCAGAATTCCCAAGGAAACCGCAATCCCCAACTAATTGGGTGACGGAGGTCATCATGATACCACCCGTTGTGGCTTTCAAGACATTTTTACAAAAAAAGTTGCAGCGCAATTTTCGTAAATAAAATCAATGGAATTCTCACGCGCCACTGAAATCTTCCGGCAAAAAAACCATCAACCGGACGCTTTTCTACCGCTTAGTTTTGGGGCGATGCGCGCGGCCGGTGCGCGAATATTTTTCCCGGCGGCGTTGTTGATAGGAATCCGCCACGGCCTGCGGCTGGCCGGGTTTGGCGCGGAATTTCCGCACGGGTTCGATGGTTTTTGGCCGCGCCTTTGGCACGATGAGAATCGGACAGCCTTCGAAGCCGAAGGCGGTGCGCAGCTCGCCGGTCAGATTTTTTTTGTATTGGTCCGAAAATAACTCATCACGGTTCACGAACAACACGAACGTCGGTGGCGCCTGTCGCACCTGCGTGGCGTAGAAAAATTTCAGGCGATGCCCTGCCGCGCTCACCGGCTGGCGGCGCTCGACGGCGTCGCGGATGGTGCGGTTCAAAATCGAGGTTGGGATTTTCTGCTGCAGTTGCGCCGCCACGAAACGCACGGCTTCGAGCAGGCGGTCCAGATGAAAATTCGTTTTCGCCGAGGTGAAAATCACCGGTGCGTAGTCGAGGAAAAATAATTTTTTCTGCACCCAGCCGGCGAACTCCGCCAGCGTCGTCAAATTTTTCGCCTGGCCTTCCGTCCGCTTCTTTGCGTTGCGTTTCTCTATCTCCTCCTCGCGCGCCTCGCGAACTTCCTTGTCGAACAAATCCCATTTGTTGATGACGATGATGCACGCACGCCGCTGCTCGACGATGGTGTCGGCGATTTTTTTGTCCTGCTCGGTGATGCCCGCCTCGGCGTCGATCACCAGCACCGTGATATCGCTGCGCGCGATGGATTCCTCGGAACGCTGCACGCTGAAAAATTCCACCGTGTCATCCACGCGGCGGCTTTTCCGCATCCCGGCGGTATCAATCAAAATATATTTCTGGCGCACGCCGTCCGTCTCCACCTCAAACGGCACGTCCACCGCGTCGCGCGTCGTGCCGGGAATCGGCGAGACGATGACTCGCTGGGAATTGGTCAGCGCGTTGATGATGGAAGACTTGCCAACGTTGGGCCGGCCGACGATGGCAAGCTTCAAGGGTTCCGGAGTCTTGGGCTTGGGTTCGGGCGTTTCGCCTTCGACCAGCTCGGCCACTTCCTCATCACTTGCAATTGGTTCTGCGGCATTGGCTGGCAACAACGCCGCCGCCGCGTCCATCATGTTCGCCACGCCGTCGCCGTGAATTGCGGTCACGGGAAAAATCTTATCGAAACCAAGCCGCAAAAATTCATTCGCCTGCTCCTCCAACCGGTGCGTGTCCACCTTGTTCACCGCGACAAGAATCGGCTTGCCGCTCTTCCGCAATCGCGACGCCACTTCCCGATCCAGCGGCACGATGCCGTCAATGACGTTCACGACGAGGATGATGACGTTCGCGGATTCAATGGCGATTTCCACCTGCTCGAACGCTGCCTTGACGATGATGTCATCCGACTTCTCGCGCTTCAACAGGCCGATGCCGCCGGTGTCCACTAGCGTGAATGATTTGCCGCGCCACTCGGCCTCGGACGTCACACGGTCGCGCGTCACGCCGGGCATGTCGTGGACGATGGCCAGGCGCTTTTTGATGATGCGGTTGAACAGCGCAGACTTGCCGACGTTTGGCCGACCGACGATGGCGATGAGATTTGACACGCCGCCATGATAATTTTTTTCCGCGCGAATAACCAGATTGAACTGCCGCCTTGTTTTTGCGTCCAAGTTTTTTAACAATCTGCGCCGCCGCATGAACCAGACGCTCATCATCGTGCCGACCTACAATGAACGGGACAACCTCCCGCGCATGGCTGCGAAACTTTTGTCGCTGCCCGTCGCCGTGGACGTGCTGGTGGTGGACGACAATTCCCCCGACGGCACCGGCAAACTCGCCGACGAACTCGCCGCAAAACATCCGCAGATCAACGTCCTGCATCGCTCGGAAAAAAACGGCCTTGGCCGCGCCTACATCGCCGGCTTTCAATGGGCGCTGGAAAAAAATTACGAATTCATCTTCGAGATGGACTGCGATTTTTCGCACGACCCGGATGAAATCGCCAACTTCCTGAAAGCCGCCGCTCAAAACGATCTTGTCATCGGCTCGCGCTACACCGGCGGCGTGCGCGTGCTGAACTGGCCGCTCAAGCGACTGCTCTTGAGCCGTTGCGCGGGCATTTACGTGTGGCTTATCACGGGAATGCCGTTCACCGACCCGACCGGTGGCTACAAATGTTTCCGCCGCCGCGCGCTGCAAGCCATCGAACTCGACGCCGTGCGTGCCAACGGCTACAGCTTCCAAATCGAACTCACGCACCGCCTGTGGCGCGAAGGCTTTCGCGTCACTGAAGTGCCCATCACGTTTGCCGACCGCGTGGAAGGCACGTCCAAACTATCGCGCCACATCGTCGTCGAAGCGTTCTGGATGGTCTGGTGGCTCCTGCTACAAAACGGCTGCCGCCGTTTTCCGCGCGAGAAAAATTGATGCCAATGAAATTTCTCCTCGCTCTCACCTTGTTCATAGCCAAGGCCGCGAGTGGCGCGGAAACTAATTTCACGCCGCTGAATCTGGAAGGCCAGACATTTTCCCACGACCCGTCCACCATTCAAAAAGATCACGGACACTATTTTAGCTTCAACACCGGGCCGGGCATCCGCACCAAATCGTCGCCGGACTTGATCCACTGGACGAACGGCGATGCCATATTCGCCACCGTTCCCGCATGGACGAAACATTGGGTTCCCACATTCGACGGCACCGTCTGGGCGCCGGACGTGGTGCGCGTGAACGGAAAATTTTTCCTCTACTACTCCTGCTCCACTTGGCAGAAACAAATCTCCGTCATCGGTCTCGCCGTCTCCCCAACGCTGGACGTGACAGCGACAAATTATTCTTGGAAAGATGTCGGCGCGGTGATTGCCTCCACGAACGGGATGCCCTTCAACACCATTGACCCCAGCGTGTTTTTCGACACCGACGGCAAACTCTGGCTCGCGTTTGGTTCGTATTGGAAAGGAATTTTTCTGACCGAGCTCGACCCGCAGACCGGCCTGCGCGCGAACACCAACTTACCCCCAATCCAACTCGCGTGGAATCATTCCATCGAAGCCGCGTGTCTCACGCGGCATGGAAAATTTTATTACCTCTTCGTCAACTGGGGCCAGTGCTGCCAGGGAACCGACAGCACCTACGAAGTCCGCGTGGGCCGCGCCGAAAAAATCACCGGCCCGTATCGCGACCGCGACGGCAACGACCTCGCCACCGGCGGCGGCTCGCCCTTTCTTGCCAGCAGCGGGCGCTTCATCGGCCCCGGCCACATCGGCATCGTGGACGACGGCAACACGAACGGCTTGACGCAGTTCAGTTATCACTATTACGACGCCGAAACGCGCGGCCGCTCCCGACTGGCAATCGGCAAAATCGACTGGTCGAGCGGCTGGCCGGTGGCGGTGAATTAATCCTGCGCCAGCACTAGCCAGCGTAACACGGAACATTCTTCGCCCGTTACCACGCCAAATTGCTTTTCCCGTCGCGCGTTTCCCGTTACGCTGCTTGTTCCATTATTTGAAATGAGCAAACCAATTTCCACCGCCGCCATCCCTTCCATTCCGCCCGGCGTCACGCTGACCACACTCGACAACGGCCTCGTCATCATCGTCCGCGAAGACCACAACGCGCCGGTCGTCAGCGCGCAGGCGTGGGCGATGGCCGGCAGCATTCACGAAGATCGCTGGCTCGGCGCGGGCCTTTCGCACGTCCTCGAACACATGCTGTTCAAAGGCACGACGACGCGCGCGGGCAGTCGCATTGACCAAGAAGTGCAGGAGGCGGGCGGTTACATGAACGCCTACACGAGTTTCGACCGCACGGTCTATCACATTGACGTGCCGAACACCGGCGCGGTGAAAGCGATTGATATTTTGTGCGACATCATGCAGCACGCGACGTTGCCGCCGGACGAACTCGCGAAGGAGATGGATGTCATCCGCCGCGAAATGGATATGTGCCACGACGATCCGGGCCGTCGGGCGAGCCGCCGGCTGTTTGAAACGGCTTACACGAAAAGCCCGTATCGATTCACGATCATCGGTTACCCGGATATTTTCAACGACGTGAAGCCGGACGACATCCGCAATTACTACACGGAAAAATACGCGCCGAACAATGTCTTCTTCGTCGTCGCCGGCGATGTGAATAATTCCGACGTCGTCGCGCAAATCAAAACCGCCTACGCCGCCAGCAAATCCAAGCCGATGCCGCCGAGCGTGCTGCCGCTCGAACCGCGCCAGACGGCTGCGCGAGAAATCATCGAGGAATCCAAGGTGGAACTCGGCCATGTGCATTTTGCGTGGCACATTCCCGAACTGCGTCACGCCGACGTTCCTGTGCTGGACGTGCTCGCCGTGCTGCTCGGCAGCGGCCGCAGTTCGCGCTTGTTCCAGCAAGTGCGCGAACGTCAGGGCGTTGTGCACCATGTGGACGCGTGGACTTACAGCCCGGGATTGCCGGGATTATTCGGGGTCAGCTCTATGGTGGATGGCGACAAGTTCGAAGCCGCGAACACCGCGATTCTCGCCGAAATTGAAAAAGTAAAATCCATGTCCGTCTCCGCCGATGAATTGCAGAAGGCCATCAAGCAGTTCATTTCCGCCACGCTGTCCTCGCGCAAGACGATGGAAGGCCAGGCGCAAAATCTCGGCGGCAACTGGCTCGCGGCGAATGACCTGAATTTTTCCGAACGTTACCTCGCCGCCGTGAAGAAGGTGACGACCAACGATGTCCAGCGCGTCGCGCGACATTATCTCACGGTGGAAAACCGCACGCTTTACGCGCTGTTGCCCGAAGGCGCATCGCCCAAACTCAAGGCGAACGTCGAGTTGAACACCGACCATCCGATCCAGAAAATTGAACTGCCGAACGGTCTGAAACTTTTGGTAAAGGAGGATCACCGCCTGCCGTTCGTAGAATTCCGCGCCGTGTTCCAAGGCGGCGTCCTCGCGGAAACCGCCGAGAACAACGGCTCGACCACGTTGCTCGCCAAGCTGCTCATCAAAGGCACGACCACGCGTAACGCAGAAAAAATTGCGACGGAAATCGAATCCGTCGGCGGCCACATTGACAGCTACGGCGGCAACAACAGCTTTGGCGTGAATGCGGAAGTGTTGAGCGACGATTTCGCCACCGGCCTAAATTTGTTGGCCGATGTGATTTTGAATCCAACTTTCCCCGCCGATGAATTGGCACGCGAAGTGGAAGTCCAGGTCGCCAGCATTCAAGCGCGCAAAGATGAACTGCTGAAGAGCGCGAGCCTCGCGATGCGCAAGGCGCTTTTCGGCAACACAGGCTACGGTCTCGATTCACTTGGCACCGAGGAAACCATCACCAAACTCAAGCCGGCGGGCTTAAAGGCGATTCACCAAAAATTCGCCGTGCCGAATAATTGCGTGCTGGCCATTTTCGGCGACGTGAAAACTGGCGCGGTGCGAGCGGCGGTGGAAAAAGCGTTTGCGGGCTGGAAAAAATCCACCACCTTTGCGCTCAGCTCACAATCAAACATCATCAATTCGCCCAAGCGCGTGGAAGAAACTCGCGACAAAAAACAAGCCGTGCTCGTCATCGGCTTTCCCGGCACGACCATTCACAGTGACGACAAATACGCGCTCGACCTGTTGCAAGAATGTTGCAGCGACCTCGGCTCGCGCTTGTTTCTCCGCATCCGCGAACAGCTCGGCCTGGCTTATTACGTCGGCGCACAAAATTTCGTGGGCCTTGCGCCTGGCTACTTCGCGTTTTACACCGGCACCGAACCGACGAAGGCCGCGCAGGTCGAAGCGGAATTGTTCAAGGAAGCGGAATTACTCCGCACGGAAGGTTTGACGGCTGACGAGCTGAAACGCGCGAAAGCTAAAATCATCGGCGGAAAAAAAATCGCGCGCGCCGACCTCTGCAACCTCGCGTCCACCAGCGCCCTCGACGAGCTTTACAACCTCGGCTGGCAACGCGCGGAACTCGACGATGCAAAATACGAAGCCGTCACACTGGAACAGGTCAAGGCCGCCGCGAACAAATACTTGAAGCCCGATGCGTTCGTGGTTTCCATCGTGCGACCGGAATAATTTCAAGACAGAATTAACAGGATTGCCTCGGAACTAATCCTGACAATCTTGTTGATGCTGTCTAAAAGCTTTATGCGAAAAACCATCACCATCGCAATCATCTTTTGCGGGTTCGCACTGCATGCATTCAGCACCGATGCGGAATATAAGCTCGTCCGCATCGAGACGCTGACTAACTCCGTGCGTGTCCGTCTGCCGCTCACCGATGTGACTGGCAAGGTGCGCGTGAAGGAAAAATCTTTGGACGGTTTCGGACTCCCCGTCGCGCCGTCAAAAGTTTTACTCGGTAAAAAACATTATCTTGAATGGCAGATCGGCTATGACACGCCCGACCCGAAGGACATCACGGTCGTTCCCGAAATCAAATTCACCCGCAAAGGCGAGACGAAATACGGCCACGAACTTTCCAAAATTATTTTTGAAGCGGTGCGGCTGGGATTGCTTTCCACCAACGAATTGGTGCACGAGGTGGAATTATTGAAAAAGAATTCCACGGGAACGTTTGAAGAAAGCCGCGCCGTGGAGGTGGAAGTTTCTACCAACACCACGGCGGATGGTTTTCAAAGCGCAGTGCAAAAGCTGCCGCAGTTCACCAAGACCACGCCGCACGGCTCCGTGCAAATCCAACTCAAACAAAAGCAACGCGCCGTCGGTTATCAGGCGATGATATACGTCTGCCTGCCGATGGATGAACTGCTCGCGATGGACGGCTCCCCGCGCCCCCCTTCCAAGGCGAAATCCAAGGAGACGGTATTTTACGATTTCAACCGCGAGAACGGCGCATTTCTGGTGGATATCGTCCACGCCTTCGGGATCGCTTCGCAGCAGCACAACGAAGACATCCGCAAGATTCTCGGAAAAATTTTGGAAACAGCTCATTGATTAGTGGGACCAACTGATGAGTCGCAACGCGATCAATTCCACCACACAAAATTACTTCGAAGGCATTGGCTGCGGCGGAACGCCCTTTTGCGCAAACGGCAATTCATCCTCCGTGTGGACGCGATTGCCCGCTGGGTCAACGATGGTGGCGGTGACGAAGACGAGAATTTCCGTCTCGTTCGTGTGCTCACTTTGAAACATCCTCCCCATCAACGGCACACTGCCTAGCACCGGCGTCTTGTCTTTGATGATATTTTTTATACTCATGCCGCCAAGCACGGCCGTCTGGTTGTCCCACAAATTTAGATTCGCCGTGACCTGGCGTTGGTTGAAGCGCGGCAGAACGACTGGCAACTGAACCCGGTTTTCATTTTTCACGACGTTCGGCACATCTGGCGGACTGGCATAGCCCAAAAATTCCGTCAACGTTGTTGTCACCGCCAAATTGATGGTGTAACCGTCGGCCAAGACGTGCGGAACGACATCCACCACCGGGCCGGTCTCGAACGTTCCTATTTGAGGAACTACCGCGCCCGCGTTGTTCGTGATGCTCTCTTGATACACAAAGTTGGTGACCACCGTGAGCACTTGCGTTGCCCGCATCTGGCATTGGCGCCCGCTCAACGTGATCACTTCCGGCTCGCCCCAAATTTCAGATTTTTTTTGCTCCGTCAGTGAACGATAAACCTTCCGCGCGTTCGCCGGGTTGAGCACTCCCGAGAAACTTTCCGCTGCCGCGTTGGACGCATTGAGCAGGCTGGTGAAATCCGCGACTGTTCCCTTCGGCACTTCCACAAACCGCGTCTTGATGTGAATTTGCGGCGGCGCGTAATTAAGCGTCTGGATGACCCGCTCAATGAAGTCTAAATCCTTCTCCGTCGCCCGCACAAATAACATCCCGTTCCGGTCATTGTAAAAAATCGTCTTGCCGGCGGGCAATTCCAAGTCCACGCCCAGCCACGCAAAAAATTTCCGCACCGCCGCTGAAACTGCCGCCGCCGAATTTGTCTTGTCATCCAACTCCGCTTCCGCCTGCTTCAAGCTGGTGGTGAAACTTCGCGTGTCCACTTTGTATGTCCGCGTGAAAAACAAGTTTGTGCCGTTTCCACTCACGACAGAATTCGTATCGTTCGCCCGCTGGATGATGGTCTGCAAGCGTTGCTGGAATTGTGATTTGTTGGTGACGATTTCTGCGCTTATGGCCGCCACAACGATGTTGCTTCCGTTCGTTCTGTCTACTGGTTTTATGGAAAACACATGGCCTCCACCATTGTCCAAAGTGATTTCGTCGGCAAAATGGATGTATGCGGAGTTTTCCGTCGCCGAACTAACCTTGATAATGGTGCTTGTCAGATTGATTAGCCCATTGGTCACGAAAGGCTGGCAGTCGAATTCAACCGAGTTCGTCTCATTGCCAACATAGAATTGAGCGCGAATGCCGTTGTTCGTCACCACCCGTGGCCGGGAAAACGGCTTGAAGCCGGCGGCTTTCAAACCTTGAACGAACTGCTTGAAATTTTCAATTCCACCCGGCTTGACCGCTCCCAACTTGGCGGCGGAAGCGACCCGTTGAAAATCGGCAAACTGCATCCGGTAAAATTCCGCCTGGATCAAAACCTGTGGCGTATTTGTGCCGGGCGCGACCGTTGGCGGAGTTGAAATAGCCGGAGATGAAATTCCTTTGCCCTCTGCAACATGCGGCGCTTCGCCCATCGGCAAGGCCACCGCGCTGAAAACAAAAACCCCGCACAGCGACGCTAGCGTCAGCCCTGCCTGACGTGGCGCGCGGAAATCCACCAACCGCTCAATCCGTTGCCGCAACGCGCTCCGCGATTCCATGATGCCCACGAGGCCGATGCTCAGCAGCGGACGCCGGAACGCCAGCTTCGCCACTTCCAACAATGTGGGCGCGTAGCCGTCCGCGTCGTCGCGCAGTGCCAGCATCACCGCGTCGTCCACGGCTTCCTCGCGCACGCGGCGGACGTGCGCATTCGCAAACCACAGCAACGGATGCCACCAGTAAAAAATTTGCAGCAACGCCTGCGCGCAGTTCACCCAGACATCCTTGCGCCGCAGGTGAAAAATTTCATGCAGCAGCACGGCGCGAAGCTGTGCGGGCGATAATTTTTCCGCCAATTCGCGCGGCAGCAAAATCACCGGCTGCAACAACCCGCAAACCGCGGGCGACATCTTGCCTTCAACGATTTTCAAACGCGCGACGCGAACACCAGCCAAGCGCAAGGCCTCGTCCAGCGTTTCAGAAAATTCTTCCGCCGCCGTCGCCCTGCGCACCATCCATGCGACTTGCCACCAGCGCAAAGCCAGCCACACCAGCAATCCAACGCTGATGACGACGGAGGCGAGCAACGCCCAACCCGCCAATTCCAATTGCACCGGCGGTGCGGGCATGGCCACCGTCAGCGGCGCGACGTAAGGTTGCGCGGGTGCGTCGTCGTAAGTGACGGTGAAATGTTTTACCGGCAACGCTTTCGCCACGGGCGGCGCGGGAATCAGCCACCACGCGACACCTGTGGGGAGCGCCAGCGCGGGCGGCAGCAGCAATTTCACCAGCACTGCCAACCACAACGCATATCGCACGGCCGCGCGAATTTTCCGCGCCAGCAAAAAATCCAACGCCAATAATAACGCGATGAGAAAGCTCGATTGCCAGAACATCGGCCACGCGAAGTTCAAAAAATTTCCACCCCACTGGTTCAAAGTTTCGATAAAGGAGTTCATGTCGCGCCTTTTGGTGGATTATTTCTTCGCGGATTTTTTCTTCGCCTTGATGAGCAATTCCAGTTCCGCCAGTTCCGCAGCGTTCAAGTCTTTGCTCTCCAAAAGACACTGCACCATCGGCGTAAGCGCGCCGTTGAAGGCGTGCTTGAGCGCGTAAAAAAGTTCACCGTGCTGCGCCTGTGCGCGGGTGACGGCGGACTGGTAGATGGTCAGCTTCCCCTGCTTCTTCGCCCGCAGCACGCCCTTGGTGACCATGCGATCCATCAACGTGCGGACGGTCGAATAATGCCAACCGGTCGGCTTGAACAGTTTTTCCTGGATGGCGGGTGCGGTGCAGGGTTCAGCTTCCCAGACGGCCTTGATGACGGACCATTCAGACTCAGTGAGTTCAACATTCGGTGCGGGCATGGCGCGACTATCTTTACAATTGTAAATTTTGTCAAGCGCATTATTTACAAATGTAGATTATGCAACCGTGGCAGAAAAACACCCGCAGCGGATACGACCAACGCCTTATATTCCCGAATTAAACTGCGGATGTTGCCGCAGTTTTTCTATCGTCGCCGACGAGAGTTTGGCGCGGGTATAAACCGGTTCGCGCAGCGGCTCGGCGCTGTCAGAACGCAACGCACGTTCCAGCCAGCGTTGCCCAAGCGGCGCGGCGATGAGGCCCAAATCATTCGCCGCCACAGTGGTTTCTTCCTTCATGCCGGTGGCGCCGCCAGCCCCCACGAAAAATCCCGCCAGCAGCAGCGTGGCGCGTAGCAGCGTGCTGCGCGAATACGTCGTGAGCGCGCACGGCCGCGCGGAATCTAGCGCACGGAAAAGATTTTCAAACACCGGCAACGTCCACATCGCCGGATTTTTTGCGGGCGAAAAGGCGTCGTAAAAAATGGCGTGCGGACTTGGCTCCAGTTTTTTAGGTCTCTGTTCTCTGACCGACAACCAAGCCGGAAAATCTTCCACATAAAATTCCCAGTGGACGCTTGAAACGCCGTTCTGAAATTCGATGCATGGCCAACGCAGTAATTTTTCAATTTGCTCTTCGTAGCCGTCCAAATATTTTAACGCGTTGGCATTTTTCAGGGCGAACGCCAACGGCTCAGCCGTGTTGTCAAAACTCAGGAGGCGAAGCGTGCCTGGAATTTCTTTCGTAGCGCGCAGGACCGCCGTGGCGTTCGCCGCACCGCCAAGGCCGATGTCCCAGATGACAAACTCCCCGGAATTATTTTTCAGCCGTTCGCAAATTTGCAACTGGCGGACGTAAAGCAGTTCCGCCTCCGCCGCCGGACCGAGGCCGGGATGCATCTTCTCGCCGTAGCTGGCGGAAAAAAGCGTCTTGCCGCCGTTCGCGAGCGTGGCCAGTTGATAATCGCCAGGCATCGCGTAGTTCAAGGCTTGGCGGACGCGAGCTTGAGCAACCGGTCAGCCTGCGCCAGCGTGAGCGGCGTGACGGACAGGCGCGACTGCCGGACGAGCGGCATTTCTTTCAGCACCGCATCGGTTTTGATGACCTCCAGCGTGACGGGCTGGGCGAAAGTTTTTTCCGGCGCGAGATCCACGCACGACCAGTCGCCTTCCTCGGCGGTGGCGTCGGGATAGAATTCCTTTGCGACTTTGGCGAGACCGACAACCTGTTTGTCGCTGACACTGTGGTAGAAAAAAACCGCATCGCCTTTTTTCATCGCACGCAGGTTGTTTCTAGCTTGAAAATTGCGGACGCCGGTCCACGCGGCTTTGCCGTCCTTCAAAAATTGCGACCACGAATACGCTTCGGGTTCAGATTTCACGAGCCAGTAATTCATGGCGAAAGTTAAACAACAAAGGAACGAAGGAACAAAGAATAATTTCAACCGGCGGTTTTGAAACTTTGTTTTTTAGTTCCTTTGCTGTTAATTTTCAAGCGTGAGCTTTGCCGACAACTTAAATTCCATCCGCGAACGCATGGCCGCCGCGTGCGCACGGGCGGGACGCGAAGAAAATTCCGTAACGTTGCTGGCCGTCTCCAAGTCGCATCCGCCGGAAACCATCCGCGCGGCAGTGGAGGCAGGGCAGATTTTTTTTGGCGAAAACAAAGTGCAGGAGGCGAAGGCCAAAATCCCGCTGTCGCCGAGCAAGGCGCGCTGGCAATTCATCGGGCATCTGCAATCGAACAAGGTGCGCGACGCGGTGGAGTTGTTTGAAATGATCCAAGGCGTGGACAGCCTCGCCATCGCACGGGAAATCTCCAAACGCGCGGAGCAGGCGGGCAAGACGATGCCGATTCTACTAGAGGTGAACGTGGCCGGCGAGGGCAGCAAATTTGGTTACGCCCCGGAAAAACTGCTGGCGGAGTTGAGCGAATTGAACGCACTGCCGCGCATTGAAATCCACGGACTGATGGCTATCCCGCCGTTCATGCCGGCGGCGGAAAAGGTGCGGCCATATTTTCAAAAATTAAGCGGGTTGAAATTGGAGTGCGAGCAACTTCTCGGCGCTCCCCTGCCCCAGTTGAGCATGGGCATGAGCGGGGATTTTGAAATCGCCATCGAGGAAGGCGCGACCATCGTGCGGGTGGGCACAGCGCTGTTTGGCGAGCGCCAGAAAATCATCCGGGCAGCAGCAGCCGACTAAATTAAATCGAAAATCTGCCGATATGGATTATGTTACAGTATGACCGTGGACACGTTCCAACCAGAGATTGCCGAGGCGTTGCGGAATTTTGACCGTTACGTCGTGTGCCTGCACAAGACGCCGGATGAATTTGCAGAATCCCTTACGTCGCTCGTGCAAAAGGCCATCAAGGCCTACGCCAGTCGCGCGGCGGGTATGCGCCACGGTATCGCGCTGGACAAGGAAGTGACGGTCATCTTGAGCCAAGCCGACGGCGAACGGCCGTTGTGCGGGATTTATTTCAATCTCCACTCGCCTTACAAAAAAGAATCGCTGCCGAAAACGGTGCAATCGTTCGTGGAAAGATTACCGAAGGGCGCGAAGTAAGTTCAGTCCGCGCGGACGCTATCACCCATCTTGGGTTCGCCGGAGACGAGGTCGGCCACGATATTGTTTTCCTGATCCTGCGGCCCGGTGATTTTCACCTCGGCCACCTTCAAACCGGAACGGTAGAGAAACATGGTCTGCTGCAGCTTCGGCATTTTGTCGGCAGGGAAATTCAGCACCACAAAACGCCCCACGGTGTTGACAGTGACGACCTTGGCCGCGAGCGACATGTCGGGCATGATGACCGCTGCAGGTTTGGCGATGGCTTTTGCCGGCTTGCCCGCCGCCGAGCCGTGGAGGTGAAACCAACTGCATCCAGGCACGCACCAGGCCAGCAACAAAACTGCGGACAAGAAAATCTTTTTCATTTGATGGCAAAAAGCATTGTGCGTTTCGTGAACGAAAGCAATTTCATTCTTTCCCACCGTTGCGGCCGAAACGGAAACGCTTAAGTTTTAGGGCCGCGCACAATGGCATCGAATGCCGGTTTCCTCCGGCCTGCGCGGTCAAACAACAGCGGATGACTGGTGCGGCCGAAGACCGGCCAGTCGTTCAGCCACGAGTCGGCATCCGTCACGCCCCAAAACGTCACCCGCGCCACCGTGCCGTGATGCTTGAGAAAGACCGCGAACAATTCCCCATAACGCGCGGCCAGTTTTTGCTGCACTTCGTCCGGCAGGCCGTTGGTGAACGGGTTCATCCGCGCGCCGGATTTTTCCCGCCGCGTGACGTCGGCGCTCATCGAACGGGAGGCTGAGGGCAGCACGTCTACGTCTAATTCGGTAATCATCACTTTCACACCCAGCTTAGCAAAATCAGAAATGGTTTCATCTACCTGCCGCACGGAGGGCGAAGACAGTTTGTAATGTCCTTGCAACCCCACGCCGGTCAGCTGCACCCCTGCCGCCTGCAACTTTTTCACCAGTTCAATGGCTCCGGCGCGCTTGGCGGAATTTTCGAGTGAATAGTCGTTGTAATAAAGCTCCGCCTGCGGATCCGCCTCGTGCGCGAACTCATAGGCCTTCACCAGATAATCCTCACCGATGATTTTCAGCCACGGTGTCTGGCGCAGCCGGCCATTCTCCTCCACCGCCTCGTTGACCACGTCCCAGCCCTTTACGCGACCTTTGTAACGGCCGACGACCGTGGCGATATGGTCATGCATCCGCGCCAGCAAGGCCTCACGCGTCAGCGGCTGGCCTTGATCATCCTGAAAAACCCAAGCCGGCGTCTGGCTGTGCCAGATCAGCGTGTGCCCGACGACGAACATTTTATTGGACTCGCCAAATTGAACATAGCGGTCGGCCGGTTCAAAATCATACTGGCCGGGCAATGGGTGAATGAGCCCCCATTTCAAAATATTTTCCGGACTGATGGCGTTGAATTGCTCCTTGATGATGGACACGCCGCGAGCGTCCTCCTCAAAAATCTGCGCGCGATTGATGGCTGCCCCGACGAGAAATGCGTCCTTGAACACCTCCTTCAAGGTCAATGATGTAGCGTCTGCACTGGCCGGCAAAACCAGTCCCAACCAAAGGCCGCCCAGCATAAAAATATTTTTCATAAGTCCTTTAATTTGCCTGCGCCGCAAACTTTTTACGGCGTTCCGCAAGTTCGTCCGCCATTTGAATCGTGACCCGCTTGTTTAACTGATACGTCAGCAGCAGCAGCGTGCAGATGCCGAACATTACTCCCACCACCAAACCGCTGCACGCACGATAACCTTGCACTGCCGACAGCGCGTCCGGCAGTTTCGTGTCGTAATTGAAAATTCCCGCCATGATCCAGAGGAAACCCGCCGAGCCGAGCGCGAGGCCGGATTTCAGCGCAAAGCCGATGGTCGCAAACACCATGCCGGTGAACCGCCGCCCCGTCCGCCATTCGGAATAATCTGCCACGTCCGCAAAAATCGCCCACACCAGCGGAATCGTCGGCGCATAAACAATCGAACCGACCACCGTGAACAGCACCATGCCCGTGGTGTTCGTCGGCGCGAGCAGATAAAACCCGAGCGCATTGACAGTGGAGAGCGCAAAGCCGGCGATGGCCACGGCTTTCTTCCCGTATTTTTGCGCCAGCGGTGCGGACAGCAGAATGACGATGATAGTCACCGCCGTGCCAAGCATATTGATGATGCTATTGAACACATCCGCAACATTTGAATTCGCCAGTTCCGCCCGGTCACCGTGGACGATGTAGCCCAGCGTTTCCATCAGGCCGTTGGCCGATGCGCCCGCCGGGACGACGAGGCCGAGCTTCTGCACGAAGTCAAACATCGCCGCGCGGTCGGCAAAGTGGTGGTAATAATTGTAAAGCGCGCCGCCCCGGAACGAGAGGATAGCAAAGTGGACCAGCGTCATCGCGAACATCACCTTCCACGGATTGTTTTTCAGCAGGTCGGTGAAGTCCTGTTTCGGCGAGGATTTTTCCCGCGTGGTCGGCTTGATGCGTTCCTTCGTGGTCGCAAACGTGATGACAAATAAAACCAGACACAGCATTGCCCAAATGGTCATCGTCATCTGCCAGCCGTGCTGCCGGTCGGAACCGGCGGCAAATTTGGCGACCAGCGGCAGCGTGAAACCGCCGACGATGAATTGCGCGGCGTTCACGGCGATGAAGCGGAAGGAATTTAATTTCGTGCGCTCGTTGATATCGCCCGTCATCACGCCGCCCAACGCGGCGTAGGGCATGTTGTTCATCGAATAGATGGACATGAGCAGCGTGTTCGTGATGGCAGCGTAGGCGATGAGCGCGCCCATGCTCCAGCCTTTGGGCGTGGTGTAGGCCAGCACCATGACCACCGCCCACGGCACGGCGGTGAACAAAACCCACGGACGAAATTTCCCCCAGCGCGTGTCCGTGCGGTCGGCAAGAATTCCCACGATGGGATCCGCCACCGCATCCCACAGGCGCGGCCACAGCAAAATCGCGGCGGCGGCGCTCGCGGTCAGACCAAAGACGTCGGTGTAAAAATTCGTCTGGAACAAAATCATCGTCATGAAGACGAAATTCGCACCAGCATCGGCGCAACTGTAGCCGGCCTTTTCGACGAACGAGAGTTTTTGGGGATTGTTCATTTTATTTTGTCACCGTCAAAATTACCTTCTGCAAATCTTCGTTTCGCGACGAGCTGCCGACCATGATTTCAAAGTCGCCGGACTCCACGATGTATTTCATGTTGATATCATAAAACGCCAGCGAATCCGGCGAGATGTCGAGTGCCACGGTTTTGGTTTCACCCGGCAAGAGCGAAATTTTTTGGAAGCGCTTCAACTCTTTCACCGGCCGCGTCACAGAACTCACACAGTCGCGGACATACATTTGCACCACTTCCGTTCCCGCGCGCTTGCCAGTGTTCGTCACGTCCACTAAAACCTGCGTCGAATCTTTCGCGCGGATTTTTTTCTTCTTCAACCGCACGTTTTTAAACGCGAAGGTCGTGTAGCTCAAACCGAAGCCGAACGGATACAGCGGTGAAACGTCATCGAACAAATAGCCGCGCCGCGCCGAAGGTTTGTAATTGTAAAACGCCGGCAGATGCCCGACGGAACGCGGCACGCTGATGGGCAATTTGCCGCCGGGGTTCACGTCGCCGAACAAAACTTCCGCGACGGCCTGGCCGCATTCCTGACCGAGATACCAGCACTCCAAAATCGCCGGGGCGTTTTGCGCCAGCGAGGTGACGGCGAGCGGGCTGCCGTTAAACAACACGGCAATGACCGGCTTGCCGGTGGCAAGCAGCGCGTCCACCAATTCCTGCTGGCGGCCAATCAAATCAAGCGTCGTGCGGTCGCCCTGATGCGCGAGCGACCACGCCTCGCGCGAGGTCTGTTCATTGCCGCCGATGCAGACCACGACGGCGTCCGCCTGCTCCGCCGCCTTCACCGCTTGAGCAATTTGACGACGGTCTTCCACCGCCGACGGCAGCGTGACGGCATCCATGTTCCACGAACCGCCGACGGTTATCTTGCAACCTTCGGCATAAGTCACTTTTACCGTTTCGCCGACACGGGCGCGAATGCCCGCCAGCACCGTTTTAAACTGCGCCGGCTTGCCGCTGTAACCGCCGAGCATTTCGCGGTCGGCATTCGGGCCAATAACCGCAATGGTTTTCAGATTTTTTGGATTGAGCGGCAGCAGATTTTTTTTATTCTTCAGCAGCGTGATGGTTTCGCGCGCACCTTGCAAAGCCAGCTCGCGATGCGCGGCGCAGTTCACCACTCGCCCGGCCTCGTCAGGATCCACGAACGGATTTTCAAACAGCCCCATCTGAAATTTCCAATGCAACATCGGCGCGACCAGATCATTGAGCTGCGATTCCTGCAAAACTTTTTCGCGGACGAGTTCGACGAGGTGGAGATAGCAGTCAGGTTCGGGGAATTCGATGTTCACACCCGCCCGCACCGCGAGCGCGCACGATTCCTTTTTGTCCGCCGCGAGAAAATGTCCGTGCGTATCGGGACGATGGCCCAGCTCCCAAATTGCGTAGTAGTCTGAAACGACAAAACCTTTGAACCCCCATTCTTTCCGCAATACATCGCGCAGCAGCCATTCGCTCGCGTGCGACGGCACGCCGTCAATCTCGTTGTAGCTCGCCATCACGCTCGCCGCGCCCGCCTGCTGGATGCATTCCTTGAACGGCTGCAAGAACGTCTCGCGCAGCACACGTAGCGAGACGTTCGCCGGGGCGCAGTTCTGGCCGGACTCCGGCTGGCCGTGCGCGGCAAAATGTTTCAGCGTCGCAAGCACATGGCGGCGGTTCTGAAATTGGTTGTCGCCCTGGAAACCACGCACGGCCGCGAGGCCGAGTTGCGTGACGAGAAACGGATCTTCGCCAAAAGTTTCTTCCACGCGGCCCCAGCGCGGATCGCGCGCCACGTCCACGACCGGCGTGAGCGCCTGATGCGCGCCGCGCACGCGGGTCTCCGCCGCCGCGACAGCGTAAAGTTTTTCCACCAGCGCCGGATTGAATGTCGCGCCCAGACCGATGGGCTGCGAAAAACTTGTCGCACCGATGGCGGCGTGGCCGTGCAGACATTCTTCATGAAAAAAAATGGGGATGCCCAGCCGCGACTCCTGGATGAAAAATTTCTGGATGGCGTTCGTCAGCTCCGCTGTCTGGCGCGGCGTGCTGCCGACGCCGGCGTCGCTCGGCTTGCTGCCTGCGTCGCTGGGCCGCGCAATCTGCCCGATGCCGTGGCCGTGGCCGAAATGTTTCTTCGCTTTGACCGGATCAAACCGTCCGTCCGCATCCTGAATTTTCGCCGCCTTTTCCTGCCAGATGCTCACCATCTGCGCGGCTTTTTCCTCCAGTGTCATGCGGGACAGCAAATCTTTGACGCGGCGCGCAATGGGCAACGCAGGATTCTTGTAGGCTGGCAGCGCCAATTTTCGTGGGTTTAAATTTTTGTTTTGCAACTTCGCCATAAAAATTATTTTAGAGCCAGCTTCACGAGCCAGACATCGTTGGTGCGGAGCGTGAGCGCTGTCGAGAAATTTCCCGAATCGTCCACCGAGAAATCTCTTTCCATTTCCGGCGCGCCGGCAGCAATCCCGGCCAGCTCGCGCACCTGCTCACGGCTTAACTGTGAAGGTGCGCCCATTTTCAAGTAGGCAGTGTAGGCGTCGTTTTTCTCAAAACCGACGCGAAAAAATTGCGCGTGATAATTCCCGGGCGGCAGATGCGCCAGCTTCAACTGCACCGTCGCAGCATCGCCAGCGGGCTGGATTTTGCGGAAGAATTCCTGGTTGGAAATGTTGCCACCAGCCGAATGCGTCAGGTTCCAACATAGAACCTGCACGCCGCCGTTTTCATCGCGGCAGACCCACGATTGCGGGTCGGCATTTTTCAATTCCGTCGCGCCAAGCTGATTCAAAAAACGATACGCGAAAAACGCGGGTTTGCGGATGCCTTGCAAATTCAGCAGCCCGAAGCCGCCATGAAACGGCGTCGGCGGCGGGCCGTTCTCCTCGAAGATGTCGGTGAACACCCAGTAGGACATCGAGGCGATGCCGTTTTCCGTGCGCTTCAACTGCTCCAGGATGTAGGGCGCGGAAAAATAGGAATCATGCACCGGGTCGCGCGGCGAATACGAACTACTCCATTCCGTGACATGAATCGGCAAATGCGGTAGTGGAGAACCGTCAATTACGCCGCGCTGGCTGTTCGCGATGTCGGCAGGCGAATGTAAATTGGGGGAAAGATACAACAGGCGGTCGCCGAATTGATCCAAGCCCGACGGGCCGTCGCCGAGGCCGTAGGCGTGGTAGCTGATGAAATCAAGCGGCACGGAATTAGACACGCAAAAATTGATTTGATCCGCCACCCAGTCCGGCCCCGCGCCTGCCGGGCCGCCGACGTGATAGGTGGCGTTCACTTTTTTCACCGCCGCCGCCGTGTGCGCGTAAAGCTCGAAGTATTCTGCCTTCGGCTGCTTGGGATCGCGCGGCCCCCAGAAGCCGGGATAGTTCGGCTCGTTCCAGATTTCAAAATTCCAGTTCGCCACCTCATCCGCACCGTAACGCTCCGTCCAGTGACGCACCAGAGCTTCAATCAAGCTGTCCCATTTCTCGTAGGACTTCGGCGGCGTGACGTTGCCGTTCCACCAGAACATTTTTTTCTTTCCGACCGCAAGCGCGTTCGGCATGAAGCCAAACTCGACCAACGGCCGCAGCTTCAGCACGAGCAGCGAATCGTAAAGCTCGTCAATATATTGCCAGTTGTGAATGGGTTGTCCGGTTTTCGTCTCCGAATAAACGCCCATATCGTCGTGCAGCAAACCGTGAAAGCGGATTTCGCGGAAACCGATTTCATCCTGAACCAACTTCAACTGCCGTTGCCAGTCGGCACGCAAACCCTCGTTGGCTCGTCCCGCGCCGATGCATTCGCGCCAGACTTCACTGTGCAGACCTTTGGTTTCATTGAAGTCCGCCGAGATTTCACGCATGGGCAAAGCGGCTTCCGCGCGGGCAAAAAAACAACAGGGGAGCACCTCAAGCACAACCGCCATCACCGTGGCGCGAGCAGGCATGGAAAAAAATCGCGGGAACATCCGGACGAATTATCCTCAAAAAAACATCGGACTGAAATCTGACAAACGTCGTATCCTAGCCGGGCTGTATGAAAAACTCGGCCAGCGTTTCAATCGACAGAAACAAGGATACGTTCGCTGGGTTCGGCGGAGCATTGACGATGCTGGCAAACATCGAGTTCGCGAACTCCACCCGATCCATTTCAGCCAGCGGGAATGATTTCGATGCCGTTGATTTCCGGGTTTTCAACATTGCTGGTGAACTTAATTTCCAGCTTGCCATTTGTGACCTCGACACTCACGGTCTCAACGTAGGCTTTGAGCAAACCGCCAGCTTTTTTCCAGACATCGAAATCCTTCAACTCCTGTCCCTGAACATTGATTGAAAACACGCGTTCGCCCGGTCCGGTGATGCCTTCGTAGGTTTCGCAGAAATGTAGTTTCACCTGATACTTGCCGTTGGCAAGCGGCCAGGAAAATCCTTCCATTGAAAAATGTTCGGCGCGATAGATGACTGGATCTTTTGTATTCGCAATTTCTGCATCGGGGCGTTCCACCATTTCGCCGCCCTCAAAACCTTGATCTTGCAGCCAGACGTTACCGGCGGAATCTGTGACCGGTGTCGACACTCCCGCCTTGATGCGGATGATTTTGCGTTCGTCCGCTGGCAACGCGACAGTCGCCGGCGGAGCGGAGACAGCGGCAGGAGCCACAGTTGGAGCGGCGGCCATGGGTGACGGAGTAGCCGCAGGCTGGCTGCAGGCGGAAGATTTTTCGGACTGGCAGCCGACGGCGAACATTGTGGCTGCGGCCAGAACACACAGGTTGAGATGCAAACGATTCATGGTTTTTTTGGTGTTAAATAAGCATCACGCCCGGCAAAAATTTCGCGTGGCGGGATAGTCAAAAAATGCCAGAAAGGTTTCCGGGACGCCATCTGATTAATGTCGTAGTCACGGACACGCCGCCGGAAGAACATAACCGGAACCAAAAAGTTCACGGCGACACCAAGCGATAGAAAACATTACCGGCAGGCGCCGCCACCGGCAGCGAATTGGAAGCCGTCCCGATTTGAACCCAGTTGCTCACGAGTAAATTAGTCTGTGACTGCATCCGGCAGACGATATTGCTCGGCCAAGTCAGCAGCAGGTTTGCACCACTTTTATTCACACCGATGCGGAATGGCGCGGTGACGTTGTAGATGCGGAGGTAGTCCACCTGGATTTCGCCGGGAAACACGCTGCCGGCGTTGATGGCGCTGGTGGTCGGGTTGCCGATGTAATTGCCGCCAATGGCAAGGTTCATGATGAAGAAGAACGGCTGGTTGAACGGGAACGGATAACTTTGGCCGCCCACGGAAGTGCCCCAGCTCGTCTGCGTCTGGTAAAGATGGCCGTCCACATAAAACAACATTGCATTGGTCGTCCAGTCGAACGTATAGGTGTGGAAATTAGTCGTGGTATTGCCGTCGGTGAAATTGTAAATCGCCGTGGCGTCGCTGCCGGAATGGATGCTAGCCTGCGCCATCAGCGGATTGCTGCCGACATTTTCCAGCACGTCCACCTCCCCGCAGCCCGGCCAGCCAAGCGTCGTGATGTTCGTGCCGAGTAGCCACAGCGCGGGCCAGAAACCCACACCCGTCGGCAGCGCCGCGCGCCATTCGATGCGCCCGAATTTCGCGGCGAATAAACCTTGCGATTTCATCCGCGCTGAGGTGTAGCTCGCGCCGCCGAGCGATTCCTTGCGGGCGACGATGTGCAAAAGACCATTCGTGACGAAGGCGTTGGTGGCGCGGCTGGTGTAATTTTCCAGCTCGTTGTTGCCCCAGCCGGGATTTGAGCCGCCCGTGCCGGTGTCGTAAGTCCACAGGTTCGTCTTGATAGCCGTGCCGTCAAACTCGTCACTCCAGACGATGTTATAATCTCCGTAGGCCGTGCCGCTGATTTGTGCGAGGTTCAAGTCGTCAAAATAAACGGAGCCGCCGGAATTATTCGCATCGCCCTGAAACACCAACTGGTAGCGCACATAAAAAGTTCCGACGGGCGCGACAAGTTTCGTCACCGTATTGGTGATCGCAAAGGTGCTCGTGTTGCATTGGTTCGTGACGCGGAGATTGTTCCAGAGGCTTTTGGGAAACGCGCCGGTGGCGATGGTGTTGGTCGTGATGAGCGCGGAACGATACAGCGAAAGCATTCCGCCGGTGGCATCGCGGAAACTGACTTCAATCCACGCGAGGTTTTGTCCGTCGAGCGCATCGGCCGTGGCGGTGAACGCCCAGCCGTCCGCCGTGTAAGTTGCGCCCGGCCCGGAAATGTAATCCTGATAAACGCCGTTGTAATTCACGCTGCCGGTGAAGCCTTGGAAAACTTTGAAAAAATTATTTCCACTGCGGGCGTCCGCGCCGGTCTCGTTGAACGTGTTTCCCCACGGCTGGCCATACCATGTCCAACCGAGAAGATTTTGATGCTGTCCGGGCGCGTCGGACTCAAAGCCCGGATTGCTCAACACGCCGGCAGCGTGAAGTTCACCCGCCAGCACCAATGCCGCCAGCAACCCGATGCAATTGAAACAACGAGACCAAGTGGTCAAAAGATTCAGACGCATCACTTTTTGAAAATAAACCGTAGCCTAATCCATTGCCAGCCGGGAACTGCGGTTCGCCGGTGAGGTGATCAACGGAAAGTTGTCCCGCGTCTGCAAGGTCTGCGCCTGAAAATCATCGGCGAGTTTTTTCCACGTGGCGGGTTGGGCGGCAAGTTTCAGACCGGCGGTGGCGGTAGCCAGAAATGCGGACAGAAATGTTCTCTTCATGGCGAATAAATACAAACTTTCAGGGTAGGCTAAATTTGGGCTTTAAAAGGAAGTGATGGCGAATACGTCATTGATATCAGTGCTCAAGTCCGACCACTTGCCAGCTTCGACATGACCGTCGCACGCCGAGTAGTTCGCGCGGCCATTGTGGCGGCAGGCGGCCTGCTTGTTGACCGGAACCGTTGTCCAGCCGGAACCGGGAGCCGGATTGATGACCGGCTTGATGACAGTGATGTCGGTGTAGTAGCTGGTAGGTAGCTTGTTGACATTTCCGCCTGATTTCGGACGCCCGACATCGCCAATTAACCATATTTGGCTGGTGCGGCTGATGGAGTTCATTTTGCGGGCGCCTTGCGGCTTGCCGGACAGATCCAAATAGTAACGGATGATTCCTTTGTCGGGATTGGTCGTGTCCTCGAGCGGACCATACCCTTCACAGGGAGAGCTGTAATAACTCACCGTGCCGGGGTCTATGTCCGCATCCAACACCGCCGGGCAGCGCCAGACATTGTTTGATTGTGAACTGCTCGTCAAATAATTCCCGCTGTCCAAGATTTTATACCACCAGTTGGCGCTGTGGCTGGCAAAGTTTTTGTCGTTCAATGGTGGCAGATAATCACTGTTATCGCCCACATACATCATCATCCCCAAACTCACTTGCTTGTTATTGTTGACGTCCGCAATCGCCTTTGCTTTTTCCTTGGCCTTGGCCAGCGCGGGCAACAGCATCGCCGCCAGAATCGCGATGATGGCGATGACCACCAGCAGTTCAATCAAGGTGAAGGCCAATCGCGATGATGGGGTGGATATTTTCATTGATTGCTTGTCGGGCCGACACCCGAAGGTGTCGGCCCGAATTTGTTTTACCGTTACTGGATTTGTAAACGGTAGAAACGATTGGCGCCGCTGATGCCGCTGGTCACGACGGCGGTTGAGCCGGTTCCATTGGTGGTCGTCAAGGTTGTCCAAGTAGCACTTAACAGGTTGGTCTTGTATTGGACGGTGTAGGTGAACCCGGTTTGGGTGGGAAACGCGAGACGCAAGTTGCCACCGTTCAGGCTCGGAGTGATGGCCACCGATGTCGGCGAGCCGACCAGCGGACCAACTTGCACATTGCCGTAACCTGCCAGAGACGTGTCGCTGGCCCAGACGCACGGGCCGAAAGTTTCAAAGCCATACTGAATATGGCGTGCCGGGTCGTTGATAGTTGCCAAGCTAATGGTGAACGGCTGGCCGTTGGTCAAAGGCGTTGTCACACTGACTGAGGACGAAAAGTCTGGCGCATAATCTTTGATGAAGGCCACGCAGGTCCAGCCGTTGCCCGCAGGGTTTACTGGCCCAGCAAAGGCGCCGTTGGTTGTCATCGTATTGTTGTTACAAGTGCCAGCGAACGTCATGGTCACGCCCGGCAAAGAACCAGGCTCAACATACATATTGGCATCCATGATTTTGTTCCCCACGGAATTGTTACCCGTGCTGACATACCAGTAGCCGGCAGGATCCCCAATCGTGTTCGGCAATAAGCTCAATACTGAGCCAGAAAAAGTTGCGCGCAAATCAGCCGTGCCCCAAAAACCGCCAGGGGTAAAACCGCCGCCATTTTGCGGAGTTTCATACCAATTCATGTAGCCCACCCACGTCTTAGTGGGATCAACTGTAAAAAAGTAAGGGTCAGCAACCACGTTCACTGTGACGACGGATGAGGTAACGGCACCGCCGGTGTTAGCCTTGGCCACGACCTTCAATGAATGAGAACCGACCGAAACACCCGTTGCGGCAAAGTTGTAAGGCGACGTGGTGTCGTTGCCAAGCAGCGTGGTGCCATCATAAAACGCCACATTGGTTACTGCTCCCGGCAAAACAGAGGCGCTGGCATTGATCGTGAAATTGGTGCCGACTGTGGTCGCGTTCACTGGAGAGGTGATGGACGCAGCCAAAGGCGATGTTGTGGGAAGAACCACTCCGATGTTATCAAAGGCTACTTCGGACAAACCACCCCATTCCGGAACTATTTTCATTCCGACCGCGCCCGAGGGGATTGTGATGGAGAATGAATAGGTTTCCCAGTTAGCCGTGTTATGCCCGGCAGTGGATGGATACATGTCGCCCGTGGAGCCTACCTGGGCATTGAGACCGTCGAACCAATCAATCTTGAATCCACCAATCGAAGTGCCGGAAATGATTTTCATGTCCTCGACAAACGTGTAGGTCTGGCCAGCGGTAAGCCCCATTGAAGTCAGCGTGAGCGGGACGGAATCGCCATTGACCCAGATGCCGTAGTAACTGACCGGCCCCTGGTTGTTAATTGTGCCATATCCGCCTGGGTTACCGCCCGAGGTCGGATAGGTATAAACGAAATTTCCGCAGCAGTTGTTTTCCACCCAGTCAGCCGTCGGGCCGGCGACGGAAAAATCTCCGTTCGGAAACAAGTTGGTGGTGTCCGCGCTGGCACTGCTGGCGATGGCGGCCACGGCCATGCTCGCGAAAAATGTTTTGATGCGATTGGCTACAATACTGGCTTTGGTCAGTTCTGGTGTTTTCATGGTTTCTAGGTTTTGGGCGTTACGAGACGGTTGTCCGGTTAGGGGTGTTGTCATGGCTTGAATGCATCATAACCTCGAACGCGATTTTGCCTACCTAGCCGAGTGGTTAGTATTACGAACCCTGCCCCCTGCTTGAATTTCAGCGCCGCCGCCATCCGCGAATGGACGTGGAGCTTCTCGTAGATGTGTTGCAGATACCACTTCACCGCCGCCATCAACGACGCCGTGAAGCCGGCGGGCGATCAAACCAGCGCCCAGCCGGGCTTGATTTCTTCATCGAAAGCCGGGGGCGGCACGTTGGCCAGCAACTTGCGTCCGGCCAGAATCCCGATCATTGCAGCGTTATCGGTGCAAAGATTTTTCTCCGCCAGCCGTAGTGTTAAACCATTTTTTTGGCAGGCGCGCTCCAACTCTCTTCGCAGGCCGGAATTGCACGTCACGCCGCCGGACGCGGTGATGCAGCGGACACCGTTGCGTTTCGCGGACCGGATGGTTTTCTTCACCAGCACTTCTACAATGGCGGCCTGCACGCTGGCGCAGAGGTCCCGTATTTTTTTATCGTCGTCCAGCAACGCCGGATTGTCCCGGATAAAATAACGCACGGAAGTTTTCAGGCCGCTGAAGCTGAAATCGTCGTTGGCATCATGCAGCAACGGGCGCGGAAAATCGTAGGCGGTTGGATTCCCCTGCTCCGCCAGTTTGTCAATAACCGGGCCGGCGGGATACGCGAGGCCCATGAGCTTGCCGGTCTTGTCGAAACATTCACCGGCGGCATCGTCAATCGTCCCACCGAGCACGCGATGTTTCAGTTCGGATTCCACCAGCACCAGCATCGTGTGCCCGCCGCTGACGATCAGCGACAGGTTGGGCTGAAATTTTTCAAACTGGCCAATCCACGGCGAATACAGGTGCGCTTCGTGATGGTTGATGCCGATGAACGGCTTGTTCAACGCAAAGGCAAAGGCCTGGGCCGCCTTGAAGCCCACAAGCAAGGCGATCGCCAGTCCCGGCCCTTGCGTGGCGGCAACGGCATCCAATGCTGACGGGGAAATCCCCGCCTCACTTAACGCCGACTGGGCCACGGGCAAAAGATTTTTCAGATGCTCGCGGGCCGCAAGCTCAGGCACGACGCCGCCATATTCCGCGTGCAGCTTGATTTGTGACGAGACGACGTTGGACAGAATTTTTCCATCGCGCACGACGGCGGCGCTGGTTTCATCGCAGGAAGTTTCAAGCGCGAGCAGGGTCATTTACTTGGCGGCGACTTTTTCTGGTTTCGCGCCGCCGCTCATCGTGCGGTAGAGAATCAGCCCCTTGAGCAAATCTTCGGCGCGCTCTAATTGCGTGTCGTGAATGGCGCGGATCTCCATCTGTTTTTTTTCCGGCAACGATTCAACGCCGCCGGGCGAGCGTTGCAGGATGAGCGCAGCCTCTTCTGCATCGGTCATCGGCACCAGAATGTCCGGCATGATGCCGTGCTCGTGAATGACCTTGTGGCTCGGCGTGTAATATTTTGCCACGGTGAGCTTGAGCGCCGAACCGTCATCGAGCGGAAAAATCGTCTGCACCGAACCTTTGCCGAAAGTCTTTTCACCCAGCACCACGGCGCGATGTAAATCCTGCAGACAACCGGTGACTATTTCCGCCGCGCTCGCACTGCCGAGGTTTGCAAGAATAACGATGGGCATGCCGTTCAATTCATCGCCGGAGCCCTTGGCGTAAAATTTTTCGAGCATGTGCCGGCCCTCGGTGGAGACGACCAGTTGGCCGCGCGGGAGAAATTTCTGGCAAACGGTCACCGCCTCGTCCAGCAGGCCGCCGGGATTCCAGCGTAAATCCATCACCAAGCCGCGCATCCCCTGCCGCTGCAATTTTTGCAAAGCGGCCTCCAGTTCTTCGGAGGTCTGATCGCCAAACTGCGTCAGACGGACGTAACCAACCCGGTTTTCATCCAGCGGAAATTCTTTTTTGCCGTTCACGTCCTTGACCATCGCCATCTGGATGACGGCGCGCTTGAGCGTGTAATCTTTCGTCTCGCCGGTCGCCGGTCGTTGCAGGGTAACGGTGACTTTCGTGTCCGGCTCGCCGCGCAACTGGTTCACGACTTCATCGAGCGGAACTTTTTCCACGCTCTTGCCGCCGATTTTCATGATGCGATCGCCGGTGAGAATACCCGCGCGAAAACCCGGCGTGTCCTCCATCGGGGTGACAACCGTGACCCAGCCATCGCGCATGGAAACGACCAAACCCAGACCGCCAAACTGGCCTTCCGTATCGTCCTGCAACCGCTGGTAGGAAGTCGCATCAAGAAACTCGCTGTGCGGGTCGAGGCGCTTGACCATGCCGTTGAGCGATGTGTGGACGAGCTGCTGGTAAGTCATGTCCTTGCCGTCCACGTATTCGTTATGAACGCGTTCCAGCACTTCAGAAAACAACTGCAACTCCGGGCCCTCCAAGTCATGCGGATTTTTTGCGCTGCCAGCCGCCGCCAGGTAAATCTGCGCGCCGATGGCGAGGTTCACCAGCAGCACGGCGATGACGAGGCTAAAAATCAGGCGGCGTTTCATGGGCGCAAAATCTACCAGAGTCAGGCTTTTTTCAACAGACTTTCAACGAACGGCAAATCCGCCGGCACCGTCACCTTCGGATTTGGCGAAGCACTTTTCACCAATCGCACCGGCTGGCCGATGAGTTCGCACGCCGCCGTGTCATCAGTGAGAATCAAATTTTTCGACCGCGCCGTGGCGATGGCCTCGCGGATGACGGCCACGCGGAATGTCTGCGGCGTCTGCACCGACCACAATTTCGAGCGGTCCACCGTGCGAGAAATAATTTTTCCATCCGCCGTCTCCTTGATTGTGTCCGTCACTTGCTGCGCCGCAACCGCTGCACCCGTTTCTCGCGCAGCGGCAATCGTGTCCGCGATCACTTCTTCCGTGGTGCACGGCCGCGCCGCGTCCTGGATGGCAACGATTTGAGTTTTGGCCGAAATCGCCTCGAGACCATTCCACACGGAGTCCTGCCGTTCCGCACCGCCAACCACGAGCTTGAATGGTTTTTGAAATTTATATTCCGCCGCCAGCTTTTGAAATTCAGCCTGCATCCCGTCGCGCACAACGAGGATGATTTCATCCACGCACGACGCATCGTTGAATTGTTTCCAAGTGTGCGCGACTACTGGCCGCCCAGCGACTTCAAGCCAGAGCTTGTCCACTTTCGCGCCCATGCGCGTGCCTTTGCCGGCGGCGACGATGATGACAGAATTCATTTCGCAGCAGTCTAATAACCCACCCGGAAAACAGAATGTAATTTTTCTGGTTGACATGCTGTTTATATCTGTTATACACAGTAGTAACAAATGGCTCCGGCAAATAAAAAACTCATCCTCGGCCCGATTTCGCCTGCCGCGCCCGGCACGCTCTACCAGCAGATCGTGGACGGCCTCAAGCGCGAGGTCAGCGAAGGTCGGCTCAAGCCCGGTGCGTCGCTGCCCTCCTTCCGCCAACTCGCGGAGGATTTGCTCGTCAGCGTCATCACCGTCAAACGCGCCTACGAAGAGTTGGAGCGCGAAGGAATCATTTATCGCCGGCAGGGACTCGGCACGTTCGTCGCCGACCTTGGCCATGACCGCAGCCGCGAAGCCAAGCTTAACGTCGCGCAGGAACTTTTCCGCGAAGCCGCGCAGGAAGCGGCGGAAGCGGGGTTGAAACAATCAGAAATTCTCGAACTCGCTCAAAAAATCATCAAAGGAAAATGACATGAACAACGCCATCGAAATCCGTGGACTCGTAAAAAATTATCCCGCCTTCAAACTCGGCCCGCTCGATTTGACCGTGCCGCGCGGCGCCATCTACGGCCTCATCGGGCCAAACGGCGCGGGCAAAACTACTGCCATTGACCTGATTTTTGGCATGGGCAAAACCGACGGCGGCGAAATCCGCGTGCTCGGCCTCAACCACCAGCGCGCCGAAGTTCAAATCAAGCAGCGCGCCGCCTACGTCAGCCCCGATTTGAATTTCATGGTCTGGGGCAAAGTCGGCAAAGCCATCCGCTTCGTGCGCGGATTTTATCCAAACTGGGACGACGCCTATTGCGCCACGCTCATGAAAGCGTTTGGTTTGAGCGACACCGACAAAATCGCCACACTCTCCTTTGGCGCGAAAATGAAATTGAGTCTGCTCCTCGCCCTCGCGCGTCGGCCGGAAATTTTGATCCTCGACGAACCGACCACCGGTCTTGACCCCGTTTCCAAGCAGCAAGTTTTTGCCGAGCTACTCAAGGCCGTCGAGGATGGCGAGCGCACCGTGCTGATTTCCTCGCATAGTTTGAGCGACATCGAACGCTTCGCCGACCACGTCGGCATGATCAAGAACGGAAAACTGCTGCTCGAAGGCCGCATGGACGAAGTCGTTGACCGTTTTCGCATGGCAGAATTTTTCTCCGAGAACAAAACACCGTTTCACAATCGTGATGGTTTCATCGTCCTGAAGCGAAACGAAAACCGCTGGCACGCACTGGTTGACCAAAAGACCAGCGGTCAGGACTGGCTGCAAACACGCGGCGCGGAAAACATTTCGCTCACGCGCCTGACGCTCGAAGATTTGTTCGTGGCGCTCGTGAAAGAGGAGGAAGTCAAATGAACCGCATCATTTTTAACCACCTGAAACGCTGGGGCTGGCTGTGGATCATCATCAACGTCGCCAACGGCTGTCTGGTTGGCGCGATGGTCGGCAACGAATCCATGTCCAAAGCTTCTGCTGTCACGATGTTCTCGTTCGTCATGTGGGCAGGCGCCATGCAACTGAATTTTGATTTGCAGCGCGGCCTCAGCCGGGTGCAGACGACCTTGCCGGTGACCACCCGACAAATTGGCGCGGCGTGGTGGATTGTGTCCGTGGCGTTGCCAGCGATATTGCTCATGGCAACGGCGGCGACCGGGATGTTGCTTCGCTCCCTCCACACACACAAAGAATTTCCCTGGGAAAACTTTGCGCTGACGGCATTCACCAGCACGATTTACCTGGGCACGATGTTCTTCTCGTTCGTCGGTCTAATCCCGGTTTTTCCGCAAAATCTGGCCGGCTGGCTGCGATACAGTTTCAGCATGATCTGCATGTTCGGAATGATTTTCGTGCCGCCAAATTTTTCCACGACCGAGGGAATTTCCGTCATGCTGGTCGGAGTAGTCCTGACGTTGGCTGGCTGGTTCCGCGCCGAACATTTTGTAGTGCAACGCGCCACGTTCCGACCGGGCATCCAGCTTGGCAAACGCACACCCGGCCAATATCGCGCGCCGTCCGGCTTTGGCGGAATGCCCTATCTCATTCAAGTTTTGTTCCTCCAGTTCACGCGGTTTGCCGTGATTTTCACGACCATGATGCTGCTGCTGCAATTGTTTCAAGGCAAAACCCTGACGTTCTCGCCGAAACAAATGTTCGAGGCCGCTTTCCCCGCCTTCAGCAGCTTTGGTGTCTTTTTTATTTTCATGACTTTGCTGGCACCAATGGTTTTGCAATTGCGGCAATTGAGAACGCTGCCGATTTCCGCCTCCGCCCTCGCCATATTTTTGGTGCTGCTGCCCGTCGCTCCCGTGCTCGTCGTCGGCATCGCCTATCAAGTGGCCTCGGGAAATTTTTCAATGCACAGCGACTTTATGCCGTTTCCAACGAACTGCCTCACCTTCGCCACGACGCTGGCTCTGAGCGTGCCGTTCATCGTCTGGCGCGGATTAAGAGTTGAAAGCCTCGTGGTGTCCATGTTTCTGATGATGGCACCGCAACTCGGCCCGGTGCTGTTCCGCTCGCTGGTCATTCCCCACTCGGTCATCACGCTCATCGCGCTCGCCTGCATTGTGCTCGCGATTGAAATCACCCGGCGATTGCTCAAGTCCAGCAGCCACGCCTACCGCCCGCCGCCGGTGAACATGAATGCCTGGAGCGGCTGGAGCAACTTTAGTGGCGGACGGTAAGAAAACGTCTTGGACTGCGGTGGCAAAGCGAAGCGGCGACACCGCTTTCGGACGCACATGGCGCGTTAAAAAAACCGATGACTTCCGAACGCACGAAAGCGGCGTGGCGCTGCGCTTCCCGCCGCAGTCCAAGACGCGCTTGGAAAATTCCGTATCTCTATTTTTCGGACGGCAGAGATGCCTGACGCTACTAAGCCGCGCGCCAGTCCAGCACTTTCAACTGCACCGTCGTCCGGCCGTTAAACTCATTCACGCCGGGCGCGAAGGCGAGATCAAATTTTCCGACTGGCAGCGAACCGTTGCCCGCATTCCACCACACCGCTTCGTGAGTGGCCGTGCCGTCCGTGACCCAGAGCTTTACGTGCTGTTTGTTCGCGCCCATGCGGAGCAGCGGTTTTTTGTGCGTTAGATTCCGCGCGCAAAATTGCACGGCGGAATTGCCCATGCCGGTCGGCTTTAATTTCTCCAACTCGGCGAGCGAATCCAGATTCAAATCCGCCAATCCAATCTCCGCATCGAGGCGCAACGGCGGCTGCAAATCTTCCGGCTTCAATTTTAGCCGTGCGAGTTCGTTCATCCGTTGGCGCAGCAGATCCATTTTTTCCGGCTTGATGCTCAAGCCCGCAGCCATCGCGTGACCGCCGTGTTTCACGAGCAAATCGTCGCACTCGCGCAACGCTGCCGCCAGATCAAAACCCGCGATGCTGCGGCCCGAGCCGCGCATCTCGCCGTTCTCGCCGCCGATGATGATCGTGGGCCGGTAAAATTCCGACAGCACGCGCGACGCCACGATGCCGACGACGCCGATGTGCCACAGCAATTCGCCCTCGACGATGACAAAATCTTTCGCCGCATCAAACTTCGACCGCACCACGCCGATGACTTGCTCGGTGATTTTTTTTTCAATCATCTGCCGCTCACGGTTGCGCGCGTCGAGGTTTTGCGCAATCGGCATGGCCTGTTCCTGCGTTTCAGCCAGCAGCAGACGCAATGATTCTTCCGCCGACTCCAAACGTCCGGCGGCATTCAGTCGCGGCGCGAGTTGGAAGCCCACATCATGCGTGCCAAGTTTTTCCGGCGACTGCGCGACTTCTTTCAGCGCGAGGATTCCGGGACGCTTGGTTGAATTTAATTTTTCCAAACCTGCAGTGACCAGGATTCTATTTTCGCCAACCAGCGGAACCAAATCGGCGATGGTGCCAAGCGCGACCAGATCCAGCAGCGGCTTCAAATCAAATTCCGCTGCGCCCGCCAGGCCGGTTTCGCGTCCGCGCTTGACGAGAGCGTGTGCGAGCTTGAACGCGAGGCCGGCGGAGCAGAGTTCGGTGAAATTTTTCCCGAGTTGCGGATTCACCAATGCCACCGCAACGGGTGCGGGGTTGGAAACTTGATGGTGGTCGAGGACGATAACCTCCACGCCCTGCCCTTTCATCCACGCAATGGTTTCCACGGCGGTCGAACCGCAGTCCACGGCGAGCAACAATTTAACCGGAAATTTTTTCAGACAATTTTCCACGCCGTCGCGGCTCAAGCCGTAGCCTTCGTCCATGCGGTTCGGCAGATAGGCGTCCGCCGACCAGCCAAGCGCGCGGAGAACCTCCAAAAGAATCGTAGTGCTGGTCACGCCGTCCACGTCGTAATCGCCAAATATGACAATGGGCTCACCGTGTTCGCGCGCGAGCAATAGTCGTGTGATGGCGGCGTCCATGTTCGGCAGCAGAAACGGGTCGGCAAGATTTTTGAGGCGCGGCGAGAGAAAGTTCTCGATGACCGCTGGCTCACTGAAACCCCGGTTGACGAGACACTGGGCGAGGAGCGGTGAAATTTTCAACTGCACAGCGAGCGAGTCGGTGAGGAGCGGCTGCGGTGGCGCGAGGTTCCAGCGAAATTTCATCACGGGCATTAAATCACGGATGGACAAGGATGGACACGGATAAAAGGCGGAGAAATTATCCGCTGCAAAAAGCGGTCACTTGCGGCTGTGCTCGCGTTTCGTCGCCACGACGGAGGCCAGAATGGCCGTGGTGAGGATGGCAGCGATGATAAGGAGCGAGAAAAACGTCGGGATTTCCAACTGAAACCATAGAGGCGCACCATCGCCGTGCGGGGCGAGAAGCATCTTCACACCAACGAACACCAGCACCACGGACAGGCCGACTTTGAGGTAGCGAAAATAATCAATCGCCCCCGCCAGCACGAAGTAGAGCGAGCGGAGACCGAGAATGGCAAAGACGTTCGAGGTGAAAACAATGAACGGCTTCGTGGTCACCGCAAAAATCGCGGGGATCGAATCGAGCGCGAAGATCAAATCGGTCGTCTCGACCATGAGCAGCACGAGGGCGAGCGAGGTGAGCAACTTACGGCCATTAACACGGACGACAAATTTTTCATTGTGCGTTCCCTCGGCGATGGGGAAACATTTTCGTGCAAGTTTGATGACGAGATTTTTTTCCGGCTCCACGCCTTCGTCATCGGTGAAAATCATTTTGATCCCCGTAAAAACCAGGAACGCGCCGAAGAGATAAAGCGTCCACTCAAAACGTTGCACCAGCGCGGCGCCAGCCAGAATCATCGCCCCGCGCATGACCAGCGCGCCCATGATGCCCCAAAACAAAACGCGATGCTGAAATTGTGACGGCACGCGGAAGAAGGCAAAAATGAGCGCGATGACAAAAACATTGTCCATCGAAAGCGACAGCTCAATGACGTAGCCAGTGACGAACTCCACCGCCTCTTCACGCCCGCGCAACGGCACGAGGGCGATTGCGAAAAGCATCGCAAGGATGCACCAGAAGATGGACCAGCGCAGGGCTTCCTTGAACTTCACCACACGCGGGCCGCGATGCAGCACGCCGAGGTCAAGCGCCAGAAAAAAAAGGACGCACAAGACAAACCCCGCCCAATGCAGCAGCGTGATTTGGATGAAACCGAGCATTGAAACAGTGAATCAGACTTTTGCTGATTCGGTATTCTGCATTCCGGCTTGCGACGCGCCAATCTGCGGTTTCTCGCCTTTGTGCCACCACAGAACGATCACGCTCGCCACGAATACGGACGAGTAAGTGCCGACGAGAATGCCGACGAGGAAGGTGAAGGCGAAGTCGTTGATCGCGCCACCGCCCCAGAAGAACAGCACTGCCGTGGCGATGAACACCGTGCCGCTGGTGATGATGGTTCGGCTCAACGTCTGGTTCAACGCGATGTTGATGATTTCCTTGAACGTGCCGCGCATGCCAAGTTTCAGGTCTTCGCGGATACGGTCGAAGATGACGATCTTGTCGTTGATCGAGAAGCCGATGATGGTCAGCACCGCGGCGACAACAGTGGCGCTGAACTGGCGTCCGGAAACTTGATTTGCAATGCAGAACACGCCGATGGTGAACAGCACGTCGTGCAACACCGCGATGACGGCGGCGATGGCGAAGGAAAATTCGTAGCGGAATGCGACGTAAACCAAAATACCAAACATGGCACAAATCGCCGCGATGACGGCTGATTTGCGAATCTCCATGCCGACGCTCGCGCCGACGCTGTAACCGCCGACGGCCTTGAACTGTGCCTGCGGGAATTTATCGGCAAGCGCAGACTTCACTTTTTCCGCCGTGCCGGAAGGCGACGTGACGTTCAATGATTCGGAACCGGTGCTGACATCCTTCTGGTATTGCACTTGTGCATCCTTGATGTCCACCGCCGCGAGCGCGGAGCTGATCTGTTCCTGGCTCTGCTTCTGTGCGTAGCTGAAGGTCGTGCTGTCGCCGCCGAGGAAGTCCACGCCGAATAATTTTTCGCCGCGCACAAACCCGCCGTAGCCGATGGCCAATATGGCAAACAACCAGGTGATGATGAACAACGGCTTGGCGGCGGCCATGAAGTTCACCTTGGTCGCCTTGATGAAATGGAGCATGGGCAACTTCGTGATGATGTTGCGTTCCGTCAGGAAATTGAAGATGAGCCGCGTCACAACCAAGGCCGTGAACAAACTCGCCGCGACACCAATCGTCAGCGTCACACCGAAGCCTTTGATTTCACCCGTGCCCATCCAGATGAGGATGACAGATGAGATAAGCGTGGTGACGTGCGAGTCGAAGATGGTCGCAAACGCGCGACCATAACCGGCGTCGATCGCGCCGCGCAAAGATTTTCCCTTGGCAAGTTCTTCACGGATGCGTTCGTAGATCAACACGTTCGCGTCCACCGCCATGCCGACGGTGAGCACACCGCCCGCGATGCCAGGCAGGGTGAAGGTCGTGCCCGCCGCGCACATGACGCCGAGCAGGATGATGACGTTCGTGATAAGCGCGATGTTCGCCGCGAGACCGGCGAGGAAATAATAACCGAGCATGAAAATGGAAACGAAGATGACGGCATACATCGAGGCGTTGATGCCGCTGCGGATGTTGTCCTTACCGAGCGTCGGCTCCACGTCTTTTGATGAGGCGATGTGCAACGGAGCTTTCAGCGGATTTTGCAACACGTTGACCAGCGTGCGAGCCTCTTCCGGTGAGTAATGGCCGGTGATCATGCCGCTGCCGGTTTCAATCGGGCTTTCAATGTTCGGCGCGGAATAAAGGTCGCCGTCCAAAATGATGGCCATGCGGTGACCGATGTTGTTGCGGGTGATGTCGCCGAATTTTTTGCCGGCCTCAGCATTCAAGTCGAAATGAATCTGCAATTCACCGAGATTGCCGTAGGCGAGTTGCGCGTTTTTGATAATGTCGCCAGCGAGATAATCCGGCGCGCTGCCGGTGCCGGGACGTTTCTTGATGACCACGGCTTCAATCTGCTGTTTGCCGCCGGGCAACTGCTCGACGTGGCGCAAGACTTCATAACCGGGCGGCACGGGGCCGAGCAAATTACCGGTCGAAGACTCGACGATATCCGAACTACGGTCGTGCACCATGCGGAATTCGAGATACGCGGAGCGCTGGATGTTGGTTTGCGCCTGCGCCTTGTCCGCCGGGGAAAGTCCGGGCATCTGGATCAAAATCTGGTTGTTGCCCGCCGCTTGGATGACCGGTTCCGCGACGCCGAATTTATCAATACGTTTGCGGAGCACTTCCACCGCCTGCTGCAACGCGCCGCTGACTTCCTGCTCGGAGGCCTTGTTCGTGCCGTTGTCCAGCACGCTGGTGTTCATTTCCACGAGGTAAGCCGTGCCGCCCTGCAAATCGAGGCCGAGCTTGATCTTGCCGGAGGCCGCGCGCTGGAGGCGGTTCAGGATGTAAAGATTCGGGCGCACCTGGTTGGCGGCATTGTAGTTGGGAAAATATTTTTGCAGGTCATTCGTGCCGACGGCCGTTTGCAGCGCGGCAAAGGTGCTGACATTGCCGGTCTTCTGCAATTCCGTCGCGCGCGTGACGATGTCCTTGAACGCGGCATCGGTCTTTTGCGCCTGGCTGGAGAACGTCTCCAGCAAATCACGCGACATCGGCGGATTGATTTCGTAAAACGCCCAGAGGACGACGCAAATGACGACGATAAACCAGTTGAGATTGTTGTGCTTCATGGCCGATTAGGATTCTGTGGATTTTCCGGATTCGAGAATTTCTGTGATCGAGGACTTGGTGACTTCAAATTTGGAATCGGCCGAGCGCAAGGTGACCACCTTGTCCTTGACCGTGACGACCGTGCCGATGATGCCGCTGGCCGTGCCAACCTTGTCGCCAGACTTGACGGAATCCACCAGCTTGGCGAGTTCCTTGGCACGCTTTTGCTGCGGGCGGATGAGGATGAAATAAAAGACGACGACCAGCAAAATCATCGGCAGAAACGCCATGATCGGATTCTGCGGCGGGCCGCCGGTGGTTGCCCCCTCCGCCAAAATTCCACTAAAATAATTCACGTGCATAATTTGAAAAAACGGTCGGACAGTTTAGGAAAGCAATCATCAAAGGCAAGGTTTATTGGCTGGAGTTTTGACGCAAACCGACTGAATGACCGGCAGTCATTCACCATTTCAAGGCCAAAATGGTTTACCGATCCAGCTTTGCGATGATGCCAGAAACGGTAATTTCCCGGCTCGCCACGCGCCGCGGCTTGTTTTAGTTTTTGGCCATGACCGAATTCATCCAGCCCGAAGTCATCTTCACGCATGAAAGCGATTTGGACGGCTACGTCGCCGGCGCGCTGTTGCAACGGCTTGCCAAAAAACTTTTCGGCGTTGTCGTGCCGCTGGAGGCGTATCACTACAATTACTGGAAGACGCGCGAGCTGCGCGAAAAATCCGCGTGGGTCGCAGACTTCACCTTTGAGCAGCGGCTGGACAAGGCGAATTGGGTGGTATTTGACCATCACGCGACGAACTGGCCGCCGAAATTTGCGCGGCTCATCCACGATACAAAAAAATCCGCCGGTCTGATTGTTTACGAAATTTGCCGCGAGCACGGGTTGGGATCGCCTGCGCTTGACCGGCTCGTGCATCTGAACAACGTCGCGGATTTGTTCTTGGAAAACGATCCGCAGTTCACGACCGCCTGTGATTATGCAAACTTGGTGAAGGTTTATCAGTTCTGGAATCTGCACGCGCTCATCGGCAACGACCTCGAAAAACTCCTCGACCATCCACTGCTCGAAGTCATGGCGGTGAAACGCCGCGTGGAAGATCCGATCGGTTTTGCGTGGAGCAAAAATTTTGTCACGGAAATTTCACCGACGGTCGGCCACGTCGAAATCGTCATCGGCAACACCAACCTCGTCGTGCATCAACTGCTCGAACAGCGTGCGACAAAATTTCCCGTGCTGGTGACGCTGTTCAAGCGCGCGAACAACCTCGTCATCGCCAGTTTCCGCAGCCGCGATGGCGAAGCGTTGAAGGTGGCGGAAAAATTGCAGGGCGGCGGCCACGCGAACGCGGCGGGCGCGCTGCTGCCGAAGTCGGTGAAAAATATTCCCGACGCGATTGATTATCTGCGGGCCGTGTTGCAACCAAAGGCCGGCGCGCCGCTGAACACGCTGGAAAGTTTGTTTGCGGGGATTGAAGCGGGGAAATAAAATCGGACCGTTTCAACGCTTTGCCGTCCGCGGCGCAAGAAACGCATAAAAGACAATTAAACCGAGGTGAATGGCGTGTTCAATGGACCGTCAAAATAAGGATGAATCTTGTGCGAACGGGCATCAGATTCACTCAAATACAACCACCGGCCAAGCGGTTCGTGTTACCAGAAAATTGGATTCACAATGACCGCGCCAGCGTGATACGCCAGCCAGCCAAGGCGCCGGCGAGGCCACCCAAAATTTCTCACCACCTGAATTTATTTTCACGGATTCCATTGCAAGCGATAGAAGGCTGAAGGTTGTGGCGGGTTGAGGTCGGTATATTGGAAGAGGCCGGTGAGCGGGGCGTTGGTGGTCAGTTGGTCGCTCCAAGTGAGGAGGTCGGCGGTGCGCTGGACGGTGTAGCTGTAACCGGGGATGCCCACGAAATGGATGACGGCGGTGCCGTTGGTGGTGATGAGCTGCGGGTTGGTCTGGCCGAACATAGCGGTGTTGCTGGTCAGCAGATAGATGGTGCCCGTGGCGGAGCCGCCGTGGCCATCGCTGACGGTATAGGTGAACTGGTCGTTGACGTAGTTGGTGTTTTGATAGGTCAACGAGTTGGCCCCGCGAGTGATATTGATGCCGTTGGTGCTCACGCCGGTGGCGATCACGGTGAACGCGTCACCGTCCACGTCACTGACGTTGGTGAAGAGCTGGCTGTAGCCGATGCGCAGCGAGTAGATGCCGGGGCTGCGCGTGTAACTGGCGTTGCCCGCAACCGGCGGATGGTTGGTGACCACCTGTGCGAAGGTGTTGCTGGCGGACTGGTAAATGCTGTCGCCGCTGTAGCTGGCAGTAATGATATTCGTGCCGCGCGGCAGGCTGGTGAGTGCCGCACTGCTGGCGCTGCCGCCGCTGACGGCATTGGTGCTGAACGCCCCGTTGGTGGTGCAGAAGACCACCGAGCCGGTGGCGTCCGCCGGCAGCGTGGCGATGAAGGCCACGGCGTCTTGATAACCGGCGGGATTTTTCGTGGAGGTCACCGTGAGGGCGGCAGCCGTTGCGCTCACGTTCAAAGTGCCGTTGACGTAACTGATGCTGTAGTTGGCGGCATTGAAGGTGCCGCCGGTGGCCGCACTCGGCGTGAGTGAGTAACTGCCGACCGGGTCGTTGGTGACGGTGCCGCCGCTGGCGGTGATGGTCACGGAACCGATGGTCTCCCCATTTTGGAGGCCGCTGCTGGTGAAGGCCGTGGAACCGGCCCCATAACTTCTGGTCTGGCCGTAGACCTTGATGTCATCGCTGGCGGTGATGGTCAGGGCGGCTGGCTGGATGACGAGGGTGTTGGTGGCGCTGCCTTGGCCATTGAGATCAGTGACGGTGCCGATGAGCTGGTAACTGCCGGCGTTGGTCGGCGCGTTTGCGGAACCATTGTAAGTTAAGCTGACGCTCAAGCCGCTGGGCGACGTCGTAGCGCTGGCAAACTTGGCGGTGCCGTCGTAAGTCTGGGTCAAGTTATTAAAGGTTACTGCGGCGGTAACTTTGCCGATCACCAACGTGCCGCTGGCGCTGCCTTGGTAGTTGTTGTCACTGATGGTGCCGACGACGGTGTAGCTGCCGGCGTTCACCGGCGCGCTCGTTGAACCATCGTAGGTGAAGGTGACGAGCAAGCCGCTGGGCGACGTGGTCGCCGTCGCGGTCTTCGCGGTGCCGTCGTAAGTCTGGCTCAAACTCCCCAACGTCACCGTCGCCGTGGCTTTGCCGATGACCAGCGTGCCGCTGGCGCTGCCTTGGTAGTTATTGTCGCTGATGGTGCCGACGACGGTGTAGCTGCCGGCGTTCGTAGGGGCAATGGCCGAAGCGTTGTAAGTGAACGTGACGAGTAATCCGTTCGGCGACGTGGTCGCCGTCGCGGTCTTCGCGGTGCCGTCGTAAGTCTGGCTCAAACTTCCCAGCGTGACGGTCGCCGTGGCTTTGCTGATGACGAGGGTGCCACTGGCGCTGCCTTGGTAGTTGTTGTCACTGATGGTGCCGATGACGGCGTAACTGCCGGCGTTCACTGGCGCACTCGGCGAACTGTTGTAGGTGAAGTTCACGGTCAAACCATTCGGCGACGTGGTCGCCGTCGCGGTCTTCGCCGTGCCGCTGTAAGTCTGGCTCAAGCTGCCGAGCGTCACCGTCGCCGTGGCTTTGCCGATGACGAGCGTGCCGCTGGCGCTGCCTTGGTAGTTCACGTCGTTGATGGTGCCGACGACGGTGTAGCTGCCGGCGTTCACTGGCGCACTCGGTGAACTGTTGTAGGCGAAGGTGACGAGCAAGCCGTTCGGTGTCGTGGTGGCGGTGGCGGTCTTCGCCGTGCCGTCGTAGGTCTGGCTCAAATTATTTAACGTGACGGTCGCCGTGGCTTTGCCGATGACAAGCGTGCCGCTGGCGTTGCCTTGGTAGTTGGCGTCGCTGACGGTGCCGACGACGGCGTAGCTGCCAACGTTGCGCGGCGCGCTCGGCGAGCCGTCGTAGGTGAACGTGACGAGCAAGCCGTTCGGCGTCGTGGTGGCGCTCGCGGTCTTCGCGTTGCCGTCGTAGGTCTGGCTCAAATTATTGAGCGTCACGCTGGCTGTCGCTTTGCCGATGACGAGGGTGCCGCTGGCGCTGCCTTGATAGTTGGCGTCGCTGATCGTGCCGACGACGGCGTAGCTACCGGCGTTAGTCGGCACGTTGGGCGAGCCGTTGTAGGTGAAAGTCACGGGCAAGCCGGGCGGCGTGGTGGTGGCGGTCGCGCTCCGGGCGGTGCCGTTGTAAGTTTGGTTCAGGCTGCCTAACGTCACCGTGGCGCCCGCTGGGTTGACGTTTTGGGTCAAGTTATTCGTGCTCGGCAGGTAGTTCGCATCGCCGCGATACTCGGCCACGACGCTGTGCGCGCCGGCGGCGAGGCTGGCTGTGCCCAACGTGGCTTGCCCGCCGCCGAGGGCGTTCGTGGCTTGCGCGAGGCCGTCCACCTTGAACACCACGCTGCCCGTGGCGTCGCTGGCGGTGCCGCCGTTGGTCTGCACGGTGGCGGTGAAGGTGACGGGCTGCAAATAGGTCGAGGGATTGGCGCTGCTGGTTAGCGCGAGCGTCGCGCCGCCCGGCACGATGCTCAAGGAACCGTTCGCGCCGAGGAGGGTGTAGTTCGTGGCCGCGTTGCCGCCGAGGGCGAGCAGGTTGAAGGAAGTGATCGGTTGCAGACCGACGCTCGCCCCGGCCAGCCCGGCGCTGCCGCTCAACGTCACGTTGTCCGCGCCGACCAGGTTGGTGATGGTCAGGCTGGCGGCGGCGACGTTCGTGGTGCCGTCAAAGATGCGCGCGCCGGCGAGTCCGACGGGGCGGGGACTGACGGTGAGGTTGCCGTTGAGATAGCTGATGGTGTAGTTGCCCAGGCCGTTGCCCACCGCCGCGCTGGGCACGATGGCGTGGACGACCGCGGGCGCATTAGCCGCCGTGCCGGCGCTGGTCAAGGTGACGCTCGCCACGCTGTCGCCGTTGGTCAGACCGCTCGTGGTGAACGCCGTGCCGGCCAATGTCAACGCCTGGCCGTAGGTCTTGCTCGTGGAGTTCGCCGTGATTACCAGCCCGGCGGGATTGATGACGAGATTGGCTCCCGTGTAGTTCAACGTGTAGTTGGCGCTCAAGCCCAACGTGCCTTGGTTGATCAGGTAACTGCCCACGTTCTCGCCCGCCGTGCGCGTCAGTGAACCCGTGAACGCATCACCGCTCACCAACGCCGGCGTGAAGCTGTAGGTCAACGCCGGATCAACGTCACCGTAAGTCTTGGATTTGGCCGCGGCGGTGACGGCGATGCTCTTCGTGCCGATGACCAAGTTGGCGCTGGTGTAGTTCAACGTGTAGTTGGCACTCAAGCCCAATGTGCCTTGGTTGATCAGGTAGCTGCCCACGTTCTCTCCCGCCGTGCGCGTGAGTGAACCGGTGAAGGCGTCACTGGGCACCAATGCCGGCGTGAAGTTGTAGGTCAGTGACGGATCAACGTCGCCGTAGATCTTGCTCTTCGCGGCTGCAGTGACGGCGATGCTCTTGGTGCCGATGACCAAGTTGGCGCCGGTGTAGCTCAAGGTGTAGTTGGCACTCAAGCCCAGCGTGCCTTGGTTGATCGGGTAACTGCCCACGTTCTCTCCCGCCGTGCGCGTCAGTGAACCCGTGAACGCATCGCTGCCAATCAACGCCGGCGTAAAGGTATAGGTCAATGCCGGATCAACGTCGCCGTAGGTCTTGGATTTGGCCGCGGCGGTCACCGCGATGCTCTTCGTCCCGATGACCAAGTTGGCGCTGGTGTAGTTCAACGTGTAGTTGGCACTCAAGCCCAATGTGCTCTGGTTGATCGCGTAGTTACCGACGTTCTCTCCCGCCGTGCGCGTGAGTGAACCCGTGAACGCATCACCGCTCACCAACGCCGGCGTGAAGGTGTAGGTCAATGCCGGATCAACGTCGCCGTAGGTCTTGCTCTTCGCGGCGGCGGTGACCGTGATGCTCAACGGATTGACGGTCAAACTACCACCGTGATAGGAAATGGCATAATTACCCGAAGTCAGTCCTGTGGGAGTGATGCTATAACTGCCCGCATTGATGGCGCTTTGCGCCGTGCCGCCGTAGCTCAATGTGCCGCCCAGCACCGCGCTGGTCTCGCCGTTCACGAAGCCCGCGTAACTTACCCCGTTGCCGCCGCTGTAAGCATTGCCATCGTAACTCTTGCTGTCGTCGTTCGCCGTGACGCTCAATGCCGCCGGATTGACGGTCAGCGTGCCGCTCACAAAATTAAAACTGTAGTTCGTCGCGGTCAGGCTGCCCTGTGCCGCCGTGATGCCATACATTCCCACCGCGCTATTCGTGTCTGCGGTGGTGGCCAGCGACGGCGAGCCACTGATGACGGACACGGTGTCGCCGTTGAGGAAGCCGCTGTAACGGGCGGTGAAGTTCGGATTGGTTGCGCCGTAAATCCGATTGGTGCTATTCGCCGTCACTGTGATCGCCGCTGGCGTCACGGTCAAGGTGCCGTTCGTGAAGTTCACGAAGCTGTAGTTCGCCGCCGTCAAGGTGCCCGCCGCCGCCGTGATGGGGTAAGTGCCCACCGGACTGTTCGTGTCCGCCGTGGTCGTGAGGGACGGCGCGCCGCTGATGACCGCACTCGTCTCGCCGTTCACAAAGCCGCTGTAGCTCGCTGTGAATACCGGGTTCGTCGCGCCATACGCGCGGTTCGCATTGTTGGCCGTCACGCCTAACGGAGCCGGCGTGATGGTCAGCGTGCCGTTGGTGTAACTGATGGTGTAATTCGCCGAAGTTAGACCGGAGGGGACAATGGTGTAACTTCCAGCATTGGTCGCTACTTGTGAACTCCCGCCAAAGCTTAAGCTTCCACCGAGCGTCGCGCTGGTGTCGCCGTTCACAAAACCGCTGTAGGTCACCCCGTTGCCACCAGTAAACCCAAGTCCGTTGTAAATGATATTCGTGTTGTTCGCAGTGACGCCCAGCGAAGCAGTATTTACCAGCACACTTACCGTGTTCGTCAACGGATTGTAATTCGACGCATCTTGCGGCACATAATAAACCGATACATTTGTCGTGCCGGCCATGGGTGTAATGGATGGAGTCACAAAACCGCTTGAGGCGATGGCTACCGATTGGCCCGCCACGTTAGTGAACGTCCCGGGCGTGATTGTCGAGCTGGCCAATGTCTGACCGTAGGTAATGGCATTCGCGGTCGATGGCGTTGCCGCAATTAATGCCCCTTTGACAATGGTGATGCTGAAGTTGG
>CAIKKJ010000090.1 GCA_903827955.1 uncultured Verrucomicrobia subdivision 3 bacterium | reverse complement strand
TTGGTGATCGGCAACATCACGTCTGCGTCCTTGATGCCGCCGGCCAGATTATGCGTGAGGCTGCGTTACCCAACACGCGCCCCGCGCTCCAACAACTGCTGAGCGATTTTCCCGGCAGCACCGTGGCGTTGGAAGCGGGCAGCGCCTGAACGCCACCAAGCAAATCACTGGTCTTCGCGGATGGAGTTCAGGCTGGCGGTGGCGGCTTTGGATTCCATGACGAGCGCCTTGAATTTCCACAGGCCATGCGCTTCAAGGGTGGGCGCGTAATCGGACGCGTTACCGACGGCGGCCTGATTGGTATCCAGCAAGTTGAAAATGATCTTCACGCCAAAGCGTTGCTGCGCATTCAGGTTCCGCACGGAGCCGGTCACATAGACGAGCGAACTGCCGGCGGTTTTTTCCAGCTTGAACGCGGCGATGGCAAAGCCGTTGGTGGTCGCTTCATCCGCCGGCAAAGCAACGGGCGCGTTGGTGGCGGGAGAAATCATTGTTTCCGGCGGGGAAATCATTCGGGATTTTTTCAGGCCCAGCAGGCCAATCGTCGCCGTGACGAGAACCAGCAAAGCGATTGCACCGCGCCGCCACGGGAATTTTCCCGCCGCCGGTATCACTGCTGGCAAATCCGTCAGTTGGCCGCAATGCGGGCAGGCGATGGTCTGGCCGCCCGCGCCGTCGGGGAATTCAATATGCCCCTGGCAATGACGGCACGCGCACTTGGAAAATTCAGTTGGCTGCATCGCGGAAGATTGTCGCCGGAACAATTACTCTGAACAATCTGAAACCACAGGTTCGCTTTTAGCGTCGAATAGAGCATATTCAATTTATGAATCCTGACGAACACAGAATGGTTGACCTAGAGGATCACTTTTTGACGCGCCGCCAGTTTTTGCAGCGCGCGGGCATGGGATTTGGCGCGTTGAGTCTAGCGGGACTGTTGGGCGAAGGACTTTTTTCCGCCGCGCGCGCGCTGGAAGCCGAGGCCAACCTGCTGCCGAAGACGCCGCCGCTCCCGGCAAAGGCTAAGCATGTCGTCCACATTTTTGCACAGGGCGCACCATCGCACGTCGACACCTGGGATTACAAACCGTCGCTGGCAAAATTGGATGGCCAGCCCATTCCCGGCATGGACGGGGTGGCGATGGCGTCGCCGTTCAAGTTTTCCAAAAAAGGAAAATCCGGCATTGAGGTCAGCGAAGTATTTCCGCAGATCGGCGAACGGGTGGATGATTTGTGCGTGATCAAGTCCATGTATACGGACATTCCGGCGCATGAAGTGGCGACGATCATGATGAACACCGGTTCGCGCCTCGTGCGACCGAGCCTCGGCTCGTGGGTGCTTTACGGTCTGGGTTCGGAAAATCAGAACATGCCGGGCTTTGTTTCGCTGCGCCCCGGCGGGCCGCCGCCCGGCGGCACGGCGAACTGGCAGTCGTCCTTTCTGCCGGGACTTTACCAAGGCGTGAGCATCAACACGAAAGTTCCCACGCTCAACCAGCTCATTGAAAACATCCGCAACCCGAACACGCCGTTGCCGGAGCAGCGCCGTCAGTTGGATCTCGTCCACAAGTTGAACGAACTGCACAGCCAGAACATGCAGAAGGAAGCGCAACTCGAAGCGCGACTGGAGGCGTTTGAGATGGCGTTCAAGATGCAGACGGAGGCGACGGATGCGTTTGATTTGAACAAGGAATCGGCGACCACGCGCGAGGCTTACGGCCGCACCTCGCAGGGAAATCAATTGCTCATCGCCCGGCGGCTCATCGAACGCGGCGTGCGTTTCGTGCAGGTGTGGGCGGGCGGCTGGGATCATCATCAGGATTTGGAGGAGAAGTTGGCCGACCGCGCAAAGGACATCGACCAGCCGCTCGCGGCGTTCATCCAGGATTTGAAGCAGCGCGGGCTGTTTGATGAAACGCTCGTCGTTTGGGGCGGCGAGTTTGGGCGCAAGCCGGTGCGTGATCGTAACGGTGGCGACAATCCCGGCCGCGACCACAACGCGAAGGCGTTCACGACGGTTCTCGCGGGCGGCGGCGTGCGCGGCGGCATGACTTACGGCGAGACAGATGAATTTGGCAACGCGTCGGTGAAGGACAAGGTTCATGTCCACGATCTGCACGCGACGATTTTGGCGCTGCTCGGCTTCGACCATAAAAAACTGACCTACCGCTACAACGGCCGCGACTTCCGCCTGACGGAAACTTACGGCGAAATCATCAAGCCGGTCTTCGCATGAAATCGCGAATTCTAGTTTTTCTGTTCAGCGCGATCATTTCACGTGGCGCGTTCGCTGCTGATTTGACGCCGTCACAACTGGAGTTTTTTGAAAGCAAGATTCGCCCGATCTTGGCCGACAATTGTTACAAGTGTCACAGCGCACAGGCGGAGAAAGTCAAAGGCAGCCTGCTGCTTGATTCGCGAGAAGGCGTGCTCAAAGGCGGAGACTCCGGTCCGGTCATCGTTCCCGGCGACCCGGAAAAAAGTCTGCTCATCAAAGCCGTGCGCTACATCGACCCGGACTTGCAGATGCCGAAGAAAAATAAATTGCCGGACGAGCAAATTGCCGCCTTAGAACAATGGGTTCGCATGGGCGCGCCCGACCCGCGCCTTGCCACCGCCGACCAGAAAAAATTTAACGACAACAAAACGAATCATTGGGCGTGGCAGCCAGTCAAGCGGGTGCAGCCACCGACGGTCGAGGAAAATGGCTGGTGCCTGACACCGGTGGACAATTTTATTTTTGCCAAGCTCGCTGAAAAAAATCTGAAGCCGAATCCGCCGGCGGACAAGCGCACGTTGATTCGCCGCGCAACCTTTGACCTCATCGGCCTGCCGCCGACGCCGGAGGAGGTGCAGGCATTCGTGGACGATAATTCCCCGGAAGCATTTGCGAAAGTGGTGGATCGCTTGCTCGCCTCGCCGCACTACGGCGAACGCTGGGGGCGGCACTGGCTCGACGTGGCGCGTTACAGCGATACCAAAGGCCAGCCGCGCCGATTCTTTGAGGACAGCATCAATCCGTTTGCGTGGACGTATCGCGACTACGTCATCCGCAGCTTCAACGAAGACAAGCCTTACAACATGTTTGTCATGGAGCAGATCGCCGCCGACCGGTTGACCACATCGCAACGGAACCCGACGAACCTGACCGCGCTGGGGTTTCTCACTGTCGGTGACCATTTCATGGGGATGCAAAATGATGTCATCAACGACCGCATTGACGCGGTGTGCAAAGGTTTTCTCGGGCTGACCGTGACGTGCGCGCGCTGCCATGACCACAAGTTCGATCCGATTCCGCAAAAAGATTATTATTCATTGCGTGGCATTTTTGACAGTTGCGTGGAGCCGAAACTGGAGCCGGTCGTCTCGCCGATTTATGTCACGCCCGCGTTCGAGACGTATCATCGTCAGCGCGACAAGCTGGCATTTGAAGAAACGAACTTGAAAGACTCGCTGCCCAAGCTGCGCAAGAGCGATCAGGAGGCGTTCAAGGAAGCGCGGCGCACTTTGCAAAATGTCGAGCATCAGATTGCCATGCTCGATTTGACCAATACCGTTGCGCCCATGCACGCGATGGTTTTGGAGGACGCCGCGCGCGGACATGATTCACCGCTGTTCATTCGCGGCGAGGCGGGCAACCGGGGCGAAACCGTGCCGCGCCGTTTCCTGCAAGTATTGTCCGCGCCCAATCGTCCGATTTATACCAACGGCAGCGGCCGACTCGAACTCGCGTTCGCCATCGCCAGCAAAAACAATCCGCTCACCGCGCGCGTCATGGTCAATCGCATCTGGGAACATCACTTCGGCGCGGGCTTTGTGCCGACGCCGGACGATTTCGGCATGATGTCCGAGCCGCCCAGCCATCCCGAGTTGCTGGATTATCTCGCGCAGAGTTTCATGGACAACGGCTGGAGCATCAAAAAACTTCACCGGCTCATCATGCTCTCGGAAGTTTACCAGCAAAGCAGCGCGGGCAATCCGCGTTATGCCGAGATTGATCCCGGCAACCGTCTGCTTTGGCGTGCGAACACGCACCGGCTGGAGTTCGAGCCGCTGCGCGATTCGCTGCTCGCCATCGGCGGCACGCTGGACACAAATCTTTACGGCCGCCCCGTCCAGAACCGCGCGCTCGATTCCAACCGCCGCACGATTTACAACTTTGTGGATCGCGCGAACATCGCCGACGTGCTGGTGAATTTTGATTTTGCCGATCCCGCCATGGTCACCGGTAAGCGTTACGAGACCACCGTGCCGCAGCAGGCGCTGTATCTGATGAATAATCCGCTCGTCATCAGTCTTGCCAAACGGCTGGTAGCGATGAAGGAATTTTTGAGTCAGGACAACGATGAGGCGAAACTAAAATTTCTTTATGAGCGCATCTACCAACGTCTGCCGGAACCGTTAGAGACCCAGCTCGGCCTGGAATTCGTCAACGCCACGCAATTGTTGGATGATTCCGCCAATCCCGTGCCGCCGGCCGCCGAATCGCCGAAGCTAAATCCGCGCGGCAAACTGGCTAAACACCAGCCGCCCGCCAACGGCAAAAAAGCCGCGCCGCTGACCGCGTGGCAGGAATTCGCGCAGGCGCTGCTGCAGGCGAATGAGACTTCTTTCGTGAATTAAGGAAATTCACCGCGCCCTTTGCGCGCTTGGCGGGCGGCGGTTCTGCTGGCATCATCCGCGCATGAAGAAAGTCAAAGTCGCCGTGCTTGGCACGGGTTCGCTCGGCCAGCATCACGCCCGTATCTACTCGGAGTTGCACGCCGCCGGACTGCTGGAGATGACCGGCATTTTCGACGCTAACGTCGCCAGCGCCCGCGCCGTGGCCGAAAAAAACAAGCTCCACGTTTTCGCCTCGCTTGACGAAGCGGTTGCCGCCAGCGACGCGCTGAACATCGTCACGCCCACCGTCACGCATTTTGAGATCGCCAAAAAACTGATGACGCAGGGGAAACACGTGCTCGTCGAGAAACCTATCACAGATAATTCCGCATCCGCCGGCGAACTTATTGAGCTGGCAAAGAAAAATAATTGCGTGTTGCAAGTCGGCCACGTCGAGCGCTTCAATCCGGTTTTTCAATACGTCGCCAGCCAGGCGAACGATCCGCGCTACATCGAGTGCCAGCGGCTTTCGCCGTTTCCGGCCCGCTCGATGGACATTGGCGTGGTGCTCGACCTGATGATTCACGATCTCGACATTGTGCTGGCGCTCGTCAAATCACCGGTGACGAGCGTGGATGCGGTCGGTCTTTCAGTTTTGAGCCAAAGCGAAGATATTGCTAATGTCCGCCTGCGTTTTGCAAATGGTTGCGTCGCCAGCATTACCGCCAGCCGCGCGAGCGCCGACCGGCTCCGCAAAATCCGGCTCTACAATGGCCCGGCAAATCCCTGTTACATCTCTGCCGATTTCCGTTTGCAGGAAGGCCACATCAGCCGCCTGGTTGGTGGGGATTCAACTTTGGCGGCGGGCGCGAGCATTGTCAGCGAGTTTGCCGGAAAAAAAATTCTGCGCGAAGTGGCGCCGATCGAGAAAGCCGAGCCATTGAAATTGGAACTGCAAAGTTTTGTGGAATGTGTGCGCGACAAAAAAACGCCGCGCGTCACCGGCGAGGATGCGAAACGCGCGCTGGACTTGGCTTTTGAAATCACCCGGCAGATCTCCGGCCAGCGGACGTGATTTTTTACTGCGCATCCTGCCGCGCAACCGGTAAAACAATAAATTCCGGCTAAGCATCCGCAAAATCTTGTCGGGCGATTTGGTTTTTGCCAAGCTGCGCGCATGATTTCCGACACCATCCGCCGCACGCCGCGTCCGCAAGACCTCGTGGGCATGTCCACGCAGGAACAACGCGACACGTTTTCCATCTCCAACCTTTTTGTCGCCGGCGAACTGGTCGCGCATTTCACCGATCTCGACCGGTTGGTGGTCGGAGGCGTGACGCCGACGGCAAAAGCTGTTGAGTTGCCAAACCACAAAGAGACGGGGCGTGCATTCTTTCTCGAACGCCGCGAACTCGGCGCGATCAATGTTGGCGGGGCAGGGCGGGTGGTTGCCGATGGGCAGACGTTCGCGCTGGAAAAGCTTGATTGTGTTTATCTGCCGATGGGAACGAAGTCGGTTTCCTTCACCAGCGATGATGCGAAAAATCCCGCGAAGTTTTATCTGCTCTCCTGTCCTGCGCACGCCGCGCATCCAATGCGCATGATGAAGTCCTCCGAAGCCGCGCCAGTGAATCTCGGCGCAGTCGAGACTAGCAACAAGCGCACGATCTACAAATTCATCCATCAAGGCGGCATCCAGAGCTGTCAGCTCGTCATGGGCCTCACCGCGCTGGAACCCGGCAGCGTGTGGAATTCTTTTCCGTCGCATACGCACTGGCGGCGCACGGAAATCTATTTCTACTTCGACCTCGGCGACAAGATCGTCTCGCACTTCTACGGCGAACCGCAGGAGACGCGGCATCTGTTTTTGCACAATGAAGACGTGGCGCTGTCGCCGAACTGGTCCATGCACTTCGGCTGCGGCACCGGCAATTACAAATTCATCTGGGGCATGGCTGGTGAAAATCAGGTGTTTGACGACATGGACGCGGTGAAACCTCAGGATTTGCGCTAAATGAAATTCAAAAATAAAGTCGTAGTTGTCACCGGCGCGAGCCGGGGCATTGGTCAGGCGGTTTGCGTGGCGTTTGCCAAAGAAGGCGCGACGGTTGTCGGGGTGGCGCGGAGCGATCTGGCGGACACGGGCGCGGCGGTGCAAGCGGCGGGCGGCACGTTCGTGGCCCACAACGCCGACCTCGGCACGGGCACGCAGAAGGAATCGCACGATGTCATCGCGCAGATTCTCGCCAAGGCTGGCCAGATTGACGTGCTGGTCAATAACGCCGGCATCATCCGCCGCGCGCCGGCGAAAGATTTTTCCGAAGCGGATTGGAACGCCGTCATCGCCACGAATTTGAATTCGCCATTTTTTCTGATGCAAGCGGTTGGCAAGTGGTGGATTGAAACTGGTCGCTCCCAAGCCCCAGAAGATTCTCGGCTCAAGCTGGTGAACATCGCTTCGCTGCTGTCGTTTCAAGGTGGCATCACGGTTCCCGCTTACGCGGCGAGCAAACATGGCATCGCAGGCGTCACGAAAGCGCTCTCAAACGAATGGGCGAAGGAACGCATCAACGTCAACGCCATCGCGCCCGGCTACATCGCCACGGAAAATACCAAGGCGCTGCGCGAAGACCCGGTGCGCAACAAGGCGATCCTCGATCGCATTCCCGAAGGCCGCTGGGGCGCGGCGGATGATATCGCAGGCGGCTGCGTGTTTCTGGCGAGCGGCGATTCGGATTATCTGAACGGCGCGGTGCTGAACATTGACGGTGGCTGGCTCGGAAGGTGAATTATGAATGATGAATGTAGAATTATGAAGTGGCGGACGCGGGCGAAGTTTTTACTTCATCATTCATCATTCATACTTCTGCCTTTGCTTTTGACCTCGTGCGCCACCGCTGCGCCGCAAAAATTTTCCAGCGCGACGCCGCTGGAATGGTCGCAGCGGTTGGCACATTCGGAAATGGCGCGTCAGACGAACGCGCCGAAATGGGATTACACGATGGGCTTGTTCACACTGTCGCTGCTAAAATTGAACGAGCAAATTCCCGACGCGCGGTTCGTGAAATTTTCCGAGGAGAAAGTCGGTTCGTTGATTTCTTCGAATGGATTTGTTCAGGGCTACAAGCGATCCGAATACCAGCTCGACGCGCTGAACCCCGGCAAGACCGCGCTCGCGCTTTTCGAATCCGTAACCAATCAAGATGCGCGGTATCTTCATGCGTGTGACGAGTTGGTCAGCCAGTTGGATGACCAACCGCGCACGTTCGACGGCGGCTTCTGGCACAAGCAAAGATACACCAACCAAATGTGGCTCGACGGCATTTACATGGCCTCGCCATTTTACGCCGCCATGGGCCGCTATTTTATTAAGCCGAATAAAGCCTATGATGAGGTCGCCAAACAAATCCGTCTGATTGACGAACACACTTACGATGCGAAAACCGGTTTGAATTATCACGGTTGGGACGCGGCAAAAATCCAGCCGTGGGCAAATCCGGCGAACGGTTGCTCCTCTAATTTCTGGGGCCGCGCTGAGGGTTGGTATGCGATGGCGCTCGTGGACGTTTTAGATTTCATGCCGACGAATCATCCGGGGCGTGCGCAGATTATCGCCACGTTGCAAAGGACCGCGAAGGGCATTGTGAAATGGCAGGACGCCAAGACCGGCCTCTGGTGGCAGGTCATGGATCAAGGCGGCCGCCAGGGAAATTATCTCGAAGCTACGGCCTCCGCGATGTTCGTCTATGCGCTGGCGAAAGGCGTGAACCACGGCTACCTGTCGCGCGATTTGATTCCCGCGATTGAACGCGGCTACGCGGGCATCATCGAAAATCTCATCACCGACGATGGCGGCGGCAAATGGTCACTCACGAAATGCTGTTCAGTGGCCGGCCTAGGCGGTTCGCCGAGCAATGGACATTATCGTTCCGGTAGTTTTGATTATTACATCAGCGAGCCGGTGGTGAGCAATGATTTGAAAGGCATCGGGCCATTCATTCTCGCAGGCATCGAAGTGCAGCAACTTGACCGCACAAAAAGCAAATGACCCGGTTGTGCGTTGTCGGCGTTTTATCCGACAACGCATCATAAAAAATAGTAACCATTGACCCCCGTTTTCCTCTACCATTTCACCCGTCATCCCAATTTGTAACCATGAAAAGACCTTTGAATTATTTTTTCGCGCTCACCGTGGTTGTATTTTTTTTGAACGGCAGAGCCGCCACGGCGCAAACGCCGGACATCTCGCCGAAATCAGTCCTCGACGTGATGCAGCGGGCAGCCGATTGGCAGCTCGCCAATCCTTCCAAGCACAAGTCGACTGATTGGACGTGCGGCGCAGGCGACGCCGGCTTCATGGCGCTGGCGGGAATTTCCGGCGATGCCAAATACCGCGACGCCATGCTCGCGATGGGCGCGACGAACGAATGGAAACTCGGCCCGCGAAAATTTCACGCGGACGATCACGCCGTCGGCCAGACCTACGCGGAACTTTATTTTCTCTATCGCGACCCGAAGATGATTGCGCCGACGCGCGAACGGTTTGATGCCATTCTCGCCGAGCCGTCCAAGGTCGAGAGCCTCGCCTTCAACCAGCCCAAGGGCATCGCCGGTGAAAACTGGTCGTGGTGCGATTCGCTTTTCATGGCCCCACCCGCTTGGTTGCGGCTTTACGCGGCAACGGGTGAGGAGAAGTATCTGAACTTTGCCGTCAAGGAATGGTGGCGCACCTCGGACTACCTCTATGACACCAACGAGCATCTTTATTTCCGCGACAGCACCTATTTCAAAAAGACCGAGGCGAATGGCAAAAAAGTCTTCTGGGGCCGTGGCAACGGCTGGGTGATGGGCGGACTCGTCCGCACGTTGCAATACCTGCCGATGAACCATCCGGAGCGTGCACGTTTTGAAAATCAATTCAAGGAGATGGCGGCGAAAATCCTGACGTGCCAGCAGCCGGACGGACTCTGGCGCGCGAGCCTGCTCGACCCGGACAGTTATCCGCTCAAGGAAACCAGCGGCTCGGGTTTTTACACCTACGCGCTGGCGTGGGGCGTGAATCAAGGTTTGCTCGACAAGGCGCAATTTGAACCCGCCGTGCGCAAGGCATGGGCGGCGCTGGTCAGTTGCGTGGAGGCCGACGGCAAGCTGACGCACGTCCAGCCCATTGGCGCGGACCCGAAGAAGTTCGCGGAAGACTCCACGGAAGTTTACGGCGTCGGCGCGTTTCTGCTGGCGGGGAGTGAGATTTATCGGATGGCTGTGATGCAACTTCCAATATTTGAAAAGCATACAACATCAAGCGAAGAAACAATTTTACCAAGTGTTTTGATAGTGGAAGCAAATGCGGTGAATGCTATTGACGATTTAGCTCGCATAGCCGGTGTCAATTGTGAATTTGACAGCCAACTTAACTTGGAAAAAATCAATGCGAACAGTGTAACAAATTGGAAGCCGACAATCTCGGCTCGCTGGACTCAGGTTCCTGCTCATAGTGCGCTTAAAATGGCTTTGGCAAATTGTGGTTTGAAAATGACCAAACGAGCTAACACAAATATTTATGATATAGAGGTTGCAGGAACATCTGAACACTTTGCATCTTCACCTATATCTGTCCGAGTCACGAATTCATCAAAACTTTATCGTGAGTCTGAAACCGTCGAGGTGAGCTATCGCGACTTCCTTCCTCATGCGCCAAACTCAACCCAAGATTTGTTTCCATTTAATTTTGTTGTCATGGACGGAGAGTCATCACGAATAATTGATTCGCAAGTTTATACTGTTGAGGAAAATCTACGGGGGACGAATGTGACATCTAACAAGTTCCTTTTCCAAGCCGACTTCGCGCCGGGCGAGACTCGGACATTCTATATCTTGGATGCAACTGCGTTGCCCGCCGTGCCGCCGCCCATCGTGAAGACGATGGCGCGTTTTGTGCCGGAACGCTTCGATGATTTCGCGTGGGAGAGCGACCGCATCGCGCATCGCATCTATGGTCAGGCGCTGATCAAGGCCGAGGGCACCATCAGCAGCGGCGCGGATGTGTGGATCAAAAAAGATCGCGGCCTCATCGTGGACACGATGTATGCCACGAAACATTATCACGAGGACAACGGCGCGTTCATGGATGATTATCGCGTCGGCAAAAGCCGTGGCTGCGGCGGTCTCGGCATCTGGGACGGCAAAAAACTTTTCGTCTCCAGCAATTGGAAAACGCAGATGCTCATCACCACCGGCCCGATCCGTTCGGAATTTGAACTGACCTACGATGCGTGGGACGCGGGCAACGGTCGCATGGTGAGCGAAGTGAAACGCTTCAGCATTGACGCCGGCTCGTGGCTGACAAAGGTGAGCAGCACGATTTCCAGCGAAGACAAATCGCCTTTGACCATCGGCGTGGGACTTGCCGAGCGCGCGTGTCCGACGAATCGCGAGGAATTCATCGCGAACGATTTGACCGAAGGCTGGATGACTTACTGGCAACCGGAAGATCAGCCGAAAGGCACGACGGCCGTGGCGATCCTTTTGCCGAAAGGTTCCGTGAAAGAATTCACCAACGACAATCCGGCCATGACCGACGCGGTGCAGCACGCGAACGTGCCGCAGCCGACGCATGAGGGTTATCCGCCCATCCGCACGCAACTCGCCGTCACGCAGATGCAAGTCGGCCAGCCCTTCAGCTACTACTTCGGCGCGTGCTGGGATCGCAGCGGCGATTTTACCAACCACGTCCAGTGGGAAAATTATCTGAAGCGCTTCGCCGAACGTCGCGACCAACCGCTCACGGTGACGGTGGGGAATTAAATTTGGATTGGTGCGGCGAGCGTCCTCGCGAGCCGGGCGTCTATCTTTCAAAGCGGCTCGCGGGGACGCTCGCCCCACCGGATAGACTTTATCCTTTCGCCGTCGCAATCACCTTCATTGCCTCTGCCGTTAGCGCGGTGATTTGCTGCCAGTTTTTTTCCGCGATAAGTTTCTTCTCCGCCATCCACGAGCCGCCGATTGCCGCGACTTGCGGAATCGCCAGATAGTTCGGCAACGTGGCCGCTGTGATGCCACCGGTCGGAATAAATTTCACGCCGGTGTGGCCAAACGGCCCGGCGAGCGCCTTGAGCGCATTCACGCCGCCGAAAGTTTCGGACGGAAAAAACTTCAAGTGTTTCCAACCCAAGTCCAGCGCGGCCATGATTTCCGTCGGCGTGATGACGCCGGGGAACAGCGGCAGCTTCGTGTCGTGCGCGGCCTTGGAAACCGCCTCGCTCAAGCCGGGCGAGACGCCGAATTGTGCGCCGGCATCCACAGCGGCTTTCACATTGTCCGCCGTAAGCAACGTGCCTGCGCCGACGATGGCGTTCGGCAGCGCTTTACGGATGCGCGCGATGGATTCCGCCGCGCCCGCCGTGCGAAAAGTGACTTCGATGCAGTTCAAGCCGCCCGCGATGAGCGCCTCGGTGAGCGGCACGGCGTCGTCGGTTTTGTCAATGACCGCCACGCACACGAGCCGTTGTTTGAGAAAAGATTCTGCGTTCATAAAATGGTGGACGGATGATACAAGTTTTGCACGCCGAGTGAACTGGAAATTAAAACGCGATTTTAGTTTTTAATTTTTAATTTTTAACTTTTAATTCAGGCATGAACATTTTCGTTGAGCATATCGCCATCGTCGCCAAAGACCCTGCCACCCTGAAATCATGGTATGAGCGCGTGCTGGGTGCGAGGCCGGTCTGGGACAACGGTCAGAATCCGCCGACGTGCCTGGTCGCGCTGGGCAACGTGTGGTTTGAAATTTATCCGGCGGACAAACTTCAATCCGAGCCAGGCAACAACAAGCTTTCAGGTTTCCGTCATCTCGCGTTGCGTGTAGATTCGCTCGACGCGGCGAAGGCGGAACTGGAAACGCGCGGCGTGAAGTTCAACGAGGCCGAGCGCGCGGCGGCGGGCGGCGGGCGGGTTTTGTTCTTCGAAGATGGCGAGGGAAATTTGCTGCACTTCGTGGAGCGGGCGAAGGATTCCGCGCTGCCGAAGCTGGGGTAGGGCAAAGCTGCGGCTTTGCGGGCAATGCGGCAATATGTCGCCCACCATTATTTCTTTTTCGCGCGGACGACGAGCAGGGGGATTTCGGTCTTGTGGCGCACTTCGGTGATGGTGCTGCCATGGAAAATGTCGCCAAACAAACGGTGTCCGTGGCCGGCGAGCGCAATCAAATCACAGCCTTCGCTTTTGGCGGCTTTCAATATTTCCGTCGGTGGATTGCCGAGGGCGAGCTTGATGGCGACGGATAATTTTTTTGCACGCAGTTCATTGGCAACTTTTTCCAGATACGCGAGGTCGGCTTTCATTTCCTCGGACTCGGTAAGTTTCAATGAATCAAAACACCGCGCGGCGAAGCCATCGGCAACGTGCAGCAGCAAGATTTCCGAACCAAAGTGCGCCGCCAGTTTCGTGACGTGTGGCACGACGGCGGCGTCCGCCGGACCGTTGTCGAGGGCGATGAGGATTTTACGATACATGGCGTTGCTGGGTTATTTACCGGCGAGATGGAAAAAATCCCGGAGAAAGATCACATTCAACACAACGATGGCAGCGGCGACGGACCACGCAAGGAATTTCAGCCACAACGGGCTGGCAAATTCGCCCATGAGCCGGCGGCTGCCGGTGAACCATACGAGCGGAATGACGGCAAAGGAAAGTTGCAGGCTTAAGATGACCTGGCTGAAAATCAAAAGTTTTCCCGTGCCGTGTTCGCCGTAAAGGACGGTGACGATGACGGCGGGAATGATGGCGATGCCGCGCGTGATCAGGCGGCGCAACCACGGGCGCAAGCGCAGTTGCAAAAATCCTTCCATCACAATCTGCCCGGCAAGTGTGCCGGTGATGGAGGAATTCTGTCCGGAGGCGAGCAAGGCGATGGCGAAGATGGCGCTGGCCACGCCGGCACCGATGGCGGGACTGATCAACAGGCGGTAGGCATCCTGGATTTCCGTGACGTCGGTCTTACCGTGCGTGTGGAATTGTGCAGCGCTGACGATGAGAATGGCGGCGTTGATGAAAAGTGCGAACATCAGCGCCACGGTAGAATCAATCGTGGCGAACTTGATGGCCTCGCGTTTGCCGGCGGGCGTCTGCTCGTATTTGCGTGTCTGCACGATGGAGGAATGCAGATACAAGTTATGCGGCATGACGGTCGCGCCAAGGATGCCGACGGCCACTACGAGCATTTGCGGGTTTTGGATGATTTCAAACTGCGGCACAAATCCGCTCAGCACGCCGGTGATGGAGGGGTTGGAAAAAATAATTTCCAGCAGGAAGCAGCCGCCGATGAGCAGAATGAGCGAAATGACGAGGGCTTCGAGATAACGAAATCCTTTGTTCTGAAGAAACATCAGCACCAACACATCCAGCGCAGTAATGCACACGCCCCAGACGAGCGGCAGGTGGAACAGCAAATTCAACGCGATGGCTGAGCCGATGACTTCCGCCAGGTCGCACGCGCAGATGGTGATTTCACACATCAGCCATAGCGTAATCGAAACGGGTTTTGGAAAATTGTCGCGGCACGCCTGCGCGAGGTCGCGGCCGGTGACGATTCCGAGTCGTGTGCAAAGTGCTTGCAGCAAAATCGCCATCAGGTTTGAAAGCAGGATGACGGAGAGCAGCGTATAACCAAAGGCCGAACCGCCGGCAAGGTCGGTGGCCCAGTTGCCCGGATCCATATAGCCGACCGCTACAAGGTAACCGGGACCAGAAAATGCGAGCAACTTGCGCCAGAAGCCGAGCGACGCCGGCACGGGAATCGTGCGGTGCGATTCCGGCAGGCTGGGACACGGCGGAACATCCGGGGCAGCGTTGGCAACTTCGGTTTTCAACGGTGGGCAGAATAGCGACTTCGCTGGCGCAAGTAAAGTTGGACGCCGCCTGACGGACTTTTATCGCGCAAAAAGCATTCCCGTCGTCATGGGCGGCATCACTGTTTCCTCGCTGCGTGAAGAGGCAAAGGAACATTGCACCAGCGTCATCATCGGCGAAGGCGAACTGCTTTGGCCGGAACTCCTCGCCGATTTTGAGCGCGGCGCGCTGAAACCGTTTTACGTCACCAACCGCGAGTTTGATCTGGCCGACGCGCCGATGCCGCGCTTTGATTTGCTCGACCCGGCGAAATACAACCGCCTCACCGTGCAGACCAGCCGTGGCTGTCCGCACAAATGTGAGTTCTGCGCGAGTTCCATCCTGCTCACGTCGCGCTACAAGCTAAAGCCGGTGGAAAAAGTCATCGCCGAGATCCGCGAGATAAAAAAGATTTGGTCAAAGCCGTTCATCGAATTCGCGGACGACAACAGCTTCATCCACCGCGAGCATTACAAAAAACTTCTGCGCGAACTGGCGAAGGAAAAAGTCCGCTGGTTCACCGAGGCTGACGTGCGTGTGGCCGGGGACGATGAATTGGTTGCGCTCATCCGCGATGCTGGCTGCCAGCAGATTCTTATCGGCCTCGAAAGCCCGCGCCGCGCGAGCCTTTCCGGCATCGAGATGAAATCAAACTGGAAATCGCAACAGCATGATTTTTACAAGGAGGCCATCGCCAAGATTCAATCTTACGGCATCACGGTGAACGGCTGTTTCATCCTTGGCCTCGACGGCGACACACCGGACGTGTTCGGCGACGTGCTGGATTTTGTGCACGACTCCGCGCTCTACGAAGTGCAGATCACTTTCATGACCGCGTTCCCCGGCACACCGCTTTACGCGCGTTTGAAAAACGAAGGCCGCATCCTCCGTGACCGCGCGTGGGAGCTTTGCACCCTGTTCGACATCAATTTTCAGCCCAAGAACATGAGCTTCGCGGAACTGCAATCCGGTTTTCTCGGCCTGGCGAAACAGCTTTATTCCGCCGAAGAAACAAAAATTCGCCGCGCAAATTTCAAGCGGATGCTGCGCACGTCGCCCAACTTTGGCCGGCACGTCAGGCGCGACGAACAACTTTTGGCCGTGTAAAATTGTATTGATTGGCAAACCCATTCAGTCCACAACCATACTAATTCCGGAAAAATGAAAACCACCGACATCGAAAAAATCCACGACGCCGGCCTCATCACCGCCGAGCAACGGGATCAAATCATCGCGCACTTTAACCTGAAGGACGAAGGCGGCAAGTTTCTCGTCATCGTCTCTTTCATCGGCGCAATTCTGGTGGCGTCAGGCATTGCGCTGCTCATCGGCGCGCATTGGAACGAAATCCCGCGCGGCGTGAAATTATTTGTCGGACTCGCGCTCATGCTCGGCGCGCATGGCATGGGCTGGTGGCTGCGCGATGCACGCAAAGATTATCCCAAAACCGGCGAGGCGCTGCACTTTGCCGGCTCGCTGCTGTTCCTCGCCAACATCGCGCTCGTCGGCCAGATTTATCACCTGTCGTCGCGACCCGGCAACGCCTTTCTGCTCTGGTGGCTTGGCATCGCCGCGCTGCCGTGGCTGCTGCGCTCGGCGGCGCAATTCGCCTTGCTGCTCTTGGGCATCGGCATCTGGTTTGGCGTCGAAATCAATGATTCCACCAGCTACATCCGGTTCGATGACGAACATCAGGTGTTGGTTTACGCGTTGCTGGGACTGGTGTTCACCGGCTTCGGTTTTTTGCTGCGCCGCAGTTCCTACAAAGATTTTCCAATCGTGGCCGAAACCTTCGGCCTGCTGGCCTTCGCCATTTTTTCCTACCCGCTGACGTGGGCGGGTTTTTTAAGCTGGGGCTGGCGGCATGAGGAATTGAATCCATGGATCTTGCCCGCGCTCGGCTGCCGCAATCTCACCGCGCTCCCGCAGCAATGGCGCGTGACCTGGGGTGCGACCCTCGCAGGCGCGGCGGCCTTGCTCGTCGCGGCGAATTTTGTGCCGCAGCAACATGACTGGCATTGGATCGGCAACATGACACCGGTCAACACCGTCGCCGCCATCGCCTTTTTTATTTTCAGCCTGCTGCAAGTGCAGGTTGGCGTGCAGGAACGTTCCCGGTTCCTGGTGAACCTCGGTGTCACGTTCATCGCGCTGGACATCATCGCCACCTACATCGGACTGTTCGGTTCGATAGTGTTCACGGGATTGATGTTCGTCATCTCGGGCGTCTTTCTGATTTTGTTCGCCGTGATTCTGGAGAAAAAACGGCGCAAGCTGATGAAACAAATCAAGGCAACCAAGGAGACCCGGCCATGAAAACAAAATTATTTATCCTCGTGCTGGCGTTGCAAAGCGCCTGGATTCTCGGCACCGCCTTCACGCAGGAACGCGTGCTGCACGTCGGGCAGTTGATCCTGCTGGAAACGCAGCCGGTGGACCCGCGCGATTTGTTGCGCGGCGATTTTGTGCGGCTGAACTACAAAATCAGCGACGTGCCCGCGAACTTGTTTTCGCCGCCGGTCAAAACCGGCCTGCCGCCCGGTACAACCGTTTTCGTGGCGCTCGCCCCGGCGGGGACAAACCAGTTTTACGAGGCCACGCGCGCCGGCACGGACAGTTTCACCCCGGCGGCGGGCGAAGTTTTGCTGCGCGGCAAATCCGCGCAGAACTGGCGGAACAGCACCGGTTCCGTCCACGTCGAATACGGCCTCGAGCAATATTTCGTCGCCGAGGGCACCGGCAATCCGCGCGGCAAACTGACCGTGCAGGCCGCCGTGGCCGGCTCCGGCTGGGCGAACATCAAGGCGGTTTTTGTGGACGGCAAACCCTACATCCAGGCGATGAAGGAGCAGGGGAAGTGAGCGGCCCGCATCGCCCTGGGCAATGCCGCCAAAAGTTTTTCGATTCCCACTTCACTCGGCAAACGGCTAGAGTCGCCACGTGAATTCCGCCGAACCAGCCAACTGCAACTTGCAACCCGCAACCCATCGCGGCTTTTGGGCCCTCATCATCACGCAGTTCCAAGGTGCGTTCAGCGACAACGTGGTGAAAAACCTGGTCGTCCTCGCCGCCATCTTCGGCACCACGATGACGGCCACGGAGAAAAATCATTTCGGCGAATCCATCGGCGCGCTGTTCTCGCTGCCGTTCATCCTGTTCTCGATGGCCGGCGGTTTTCTGGCCGACCGCTTCAGCAAGCGTTCCGTGATGCTCGGCGTGAAGATTTTTGAGTTGCTCATCATGACGCTCGTTATCGCCGGACTGTGGACGATGAATAAAAATCTTTTGCTCGTCTGCGTGTTTCTGATGGGCGCACACAGCGCTTTTTTTGGGCCGAGCAAATACGGCTCGCTGCCGGAACTGCTGCCGGAGCGGAAACTTTCGTGGGGCAATGGCATTCTCGAACTCGGGACGTTCGTCGCCATCATCCTCGGCACGGTGGCGGCGGCGGTGATGTCGGAACAGTTTCGCGGGCGGCAATGGATCTCCGGGCTAGTGCTCGTCGCGCTGGCGTTGGCGGGCTTCATGGCCTGCCGGCACATCACAAAAATCCCGGCGGCGAATCCGCAGAAGAAATTTAATCCGAACTTCCCGCTCGAAGTCTGGCGGCAGTTGCGCGCCATGCGCGGCGACCGTCCGCTCTGGCTCGCGGTCATCGGCAACACCTACTTCAGTTTCTTCGGTGCGTTGCTCCTGCTGAATTTATTTTTCTTCGGCGCAGACGTGTTGCACGTCACAGAAACGAAAATCGGTCTGCTCAACGTCGCGCTCGCGCTCGGCATCGGGCTGGGCAGCGTGGCGGCCGGTTATTTGTCCGGCGGCAAGATTGAATACGGCCTCGTGCCGCTTGGCGCGTTCGGGCTGGCGCTGTTCTCGTCGCTGCTCGCGTGGCCGGGCGCGGACTTGTGGGTTTCGTATGTGCTGCTGGCGTTGCTGGGATTCACGGGCGGGTTTTTCATCGTGCCGATCGCAGCGCTGTTGCAACACAAACCGGCGCCTGAGAACAAGGGGCAGGTGCAGGCCACGGCGAATCTGCTGTCGTTCATTGGGGTATTCGCCGCGTCCGGCGCGCACTGGCTGCTTGCGCAACAACTGCAACTTTCACCGCGCGCAATTTTTCTCGTGGGTGGCCTGATCACATTGGCGGGCGCGATTTACGTTTTAATTCTGCTGCCGGATGCGTTGTTGCGTTTTGTTCTCTGGTGCGTGACGAACACGATTTACAAAGTCCGCATCCTCGGCCGTGACAACTTTCCCGCGAAGGGCGGCGCGCTGCTCGTGTGCAACCATCTTTCCTTCGCCGACGCGCTCCTGCTCATCGCCGCGACCGACCGGCCCATCCGCTTCCTGATGTTCAAGGGCATCTACGAGCAGCGCTGGATCAAACCCTTCGCCAAAATTCTCCGCGCCATTCCCGTCGCCTCCGACCAGCGCCCGCGCGAGTTGATCCATTCGCTGCAAGCTGCCAGCGATGCCATCAAAAATGGCGAGGTCGTCTGCATCTTTGCCGAAGGCCAGATCACGCGCATCGGCCAACTGCTCCCGTTCCAGCGCGGCTTCGAGCGCATCATGAAGGATGTGGCCGCGCCGATCATCCCCATCTCCCTCGACGGCGTTCTCGGCAGTCCCACGAGTTTTGAGCATGGCCGCATGGTGCGCCGGTTTCCGAGCCATCTGCCGCATCCGGTGACCGTGAGCTTTGGCCGGGCGATGCCGCCGACCGCCACGCCGCCGGAAGTCCGCGCGGCCGTGCAGGAACTCATCGCCGACGCGTGGCAATATCGGCGCGCAAAAATGGAGCCGATGCCGCGCAACTTCGTGCGCTGCGCGCGCCGGCATCCGCGGCGTTTCGCGATGACCGACCCGCTCAACGGCGGCATCAATTTCGGCGAGGCGTTGGTGAAAATGCTTTTCCTCGCGCGCCGTTTGCGTCTTGTATGGCAAGGGCAGGGGATGGTGGGGATTTTACTCCCGCCGAGCGTGCCGGGCGCGCTGGTGAACCACGCCGCGTTCCTCTGCGGCAAAGTGCCGGTCAATCTGAACTACACGCTCGCGGAGTCCGCCATCGCCAGTTGCGTGCAGCAATGCGGCATCACCACGGTCATCACCTCGCGGAAATTTTTGGAGAAGCTCAAACTCACGCCGCCGGGGAAATTGATTTTTCTGGAAGACATCGCCGGCGCTCCCAAGGCGGTGGAAAAACTTGGCGCCTTCCTCTTCGCCCGGCTTGCGCCGTATGCGCTGCTCAAGAAATTTGCCGGGCAGGAAAAGGAAATCGCGCTCGACGACTTGGCGACCGTGATTTTCTCCAGCGGCAGCACGGGCGAACCTAAGGGCGTGATGCTCTCGCATTACAACATTCTCTCCAACATGGAACAGTTCGGGCACATCCTGAACTTCACGCATCGCGACCGGTTCCTTGGCATCCTGCCGTTCTTCCACTCGTTCGGGTTCACCGTTACGCTCTGTCTGCCGGGCGAGATCGGCGGCGGTGTGGTCTATCATGCGAACCCGCTGGATGCCCGCGCTATCGGCACGCTCGTGCGCGAGAATGCCGTCACGTTACTGCTCGCCACGCCGACGTTTCTGCAACTTTATATGCGCGGTGTTTCCTCGGCGGATTTCGGCAGCCTGCAAATCGTCGTGACCGGTGCGGAGAAACTTTCCGAGCGCCTGGCCGATGCGTTCCAGGAACAGTTCGGCATCCGTCCGCTGGAAGGTTATGGCACGACCGAGTGCGCGCCGGCCGTGGCCGTGAACATCATGGATTTCCGCGCGGCGGGCTTTCATCAGATCGGTGGCAAGCGCGGGAAAATCGGCCGCGCCTTGCCCGGCATGATGGCGCGGATCGTGGATGCCGACGACCCGTGGAGCAGCAAAAGCGCTGCACCCGGCGAGCCGGGAATGTTGCTCGTGCGCGGGCCGAACATCATGCAAGGCTACCTCGGCCAGCCGGAAAAAACGGCGGACGTGTTGCGCCACGGTTGGTATTGCACCGGCGACATCGCCACGATGGACGAAGACGGCTTTCTCCAGATTACCGGCCGCTTGAGCCGGTTCAGCAAGATCGGCGGCGAGATGGTTCCGCATCTTAAGATTGAGGAGAAGTTGCAGGAGCTGGCGGTCAAGGCCGAGACCGCCTTCGTCGTCACCGCCGTTCCTGATGAGAAGAAAGGCGAACGCCTCATCGTGCTGCACAAGCTGGCGGAGGCGGAGCTGCTGGCGGTGCTGGAACAATTTTCCGCGAGCGACCTGCCGAACTTGTGGAAGCCCAAGGCTGGAGATTTTTTCCGCGTGGAAACTTTTCCAATGCTCGGCACGGGCAAACTGGATCTGCGCGGAGTGAAGGAGGCAGCGGCGCGGCTGGCTTCGGCCTGATTTGAGGAATTACACCGACTATCTCAATCAGCGACGGGCGGCTTTGACGGTTTCTAGGTGTTTGCAATTTTGGAAATTATTGCGCCGAGAACGGGCGCACGCCGCCGCGTCAATTTCAGAGCGCAATAAACTCATGCCGGATTTCTTTCCCGTCCAGATGGAGCAGGGCGACGCTGCGTTCCGCGCCGAGCTTGGGCTTGCCGCCATAGCCGGGGTTAAAATAAAAAATCCCGTTCACCGTCTCCGCAAATTTCTTGTGGGTGTGGCCGAACACGACCGCGTCTGGCTGATGCCGCTTGAGTTGTGCCGCCAGCCTGTCTGACGGCGCGTAGGGATTGACGATGTGATGCACGAGAATTTTTTTCTCCGCAAGCGTGACTACTTCGGTTTCCTTGTAGCTGAGACCTAGGTCGGTATTACCGATGCAAATGGTGACGGGCGCGATGAATTTCAATTCCAGTTCAATCATCGGGTCGCCGATGTCGCCGGCATGCAGGATATGATCCACGCCGGCCAGAATTTTTTCCACGCGCGGGTCGAGAAAGCCGTGGGTGTCCGAGATGATGCCTATTGTCATTAGTTGAAAGTTGCGGGTTGAAGGTTGCAGGTATTTTTGGAGCGCGACGGTTGCAAAAACTTGCAGCCTTCAACCAGCAACCTCTTCGGCTTCATTTTCGGCGGGCGCACTGGGCTCCCGGGTGCCGGCGGATTTTTCGGCGGGCGATTCGGCGGTAATTTTTTGCGCGGCGGCAAACAGCGCAGTGAAGATCCCGCCGCTCAAGAGCGTGTTGCGGAAAAATTCCAGCGTGGTCGGGTAGCCGCCGATGCCTTTGGTCAGCGCGATGACCCAACTGGCGAAGGTCTTGGTGTATTCTGCATTGTGAAACGGATTGAACAGCCACGACGCGGTGTTAGTAATGACGTAAAACAAAACCGCGCCGAGCAGTCCGCCACCGACGAGCTTGAGGATGGATTTTTCCGATTTGAATCCGCGTCCGAGCAGCAGGAGCACGGCGTAGGCGGCGTAATTGAAGGCGAGGTTGGCGAGGTTGGCCGTGCTCCAAACGTTTTCATCAATGCCGGAAAACTGGTAGTAGAAATTTAGCCCGATGTCGGTGACGAAAATCGCGGCCAGCGGCAACCACCAGACGAGCCGGCGAGGAAAAAAAACTCCAGCGCAAAACATGAAGGCATACACCACGCTGAAATTCAACGGCATCACGCCCGGCACACGCGACAGCGCGAGCACGGTGACGAAAATGACGGGCAGGAGGAACTGGCTTTTCACTCGCGGCATTTTAGCGCGAATCAACGCCGGTTCAAATCAGTAAATTCAAGCCGGATGCGGCGCCTGATTTTGAGCAATCAGATTGGCGACCAGCGCGGCGAGTTCGGTTTTGTTGAGCGGCTTTTGCAGAAAGGCATCGGCACCGGCGGCTAGCGCCCGTGAGCGGGCGGTGCTGGCATCGTCACTCGAAATCATGATCACCGGAGTGCTTTTCGCTTCCTCAACCCGGTGCAGCCAGTCGAGTGCCCAGAAACCGTCGCGTTCACCACCCATCAGATCATCCGGTGGGAAATGGATGTCCAGCACGATGAGATCGGGGCGTTCTTCGCGGATGATGTGCAACGCTTCGCTGACATCGCCACACATCAGCACTTTGCGGATGTTTCCGCGCAGGGCAAAATAAACGGCGCGCTGGATGATCGGGTTGTCATCAATCACCAACACCTTGCCAAAAGCGTCGTTGAGGAGTTGTGCGTCCATTTTTAATCCGGCCATCATGCTTATCGGCCGGAATGGAGTGCAGCACGAGCAACAAATCAAAAGCAAAGAATGGTCAGTTTTTTCGGTCCGTGCGCGCCGAGCACCAAAATCCGCTCAATGTCTCCTGTGCGGCTTGGTCCGGTGATGAGGGAAATCATGCTGGGATAATTGTCCGTGTATTTTTTCTTCAGCAGTTCAAACGCCGCCGGTAAATCGGCGATAAGCTGGTCGCGCCGGGCCAGCACGACATGATGCGGAGGCAATACGGACAGGGCGCGTCCACCAGCGCTGCGGTTGGTCACGAGCACCGAGCCGGTCTGCGCGATGAGCGCGTCGCATTCGCTGATGCCGGCGTCGCACTTTTCCAATTCAGTTACATCGTAAGCCCTGTCGGTGCGCAAGAACGGCAGGTTCAATGGCGGACAAATCGGATTCGTCAGATCACCGGAGTGGCCGGCAATGCGCTTCCAATTTTCCTTGTCACGCAACGCGACAATGGCCGCCCGCGCCTCGTCCGCTGAATTGAGTAACTGAAAATCCGTCTTCAGCTCGGCGGAATTTTTGGCGAACAACGCGAGCTGTTCGTCCACTGTTTGGCCGACGAGCGGCAACCATTTGCGTGGCGCAGAAATTTTCGGATCAAATACGTGCTGACTCGAAGTTTGACCGTGCGCGCCGGGAGCATGCGCCTCAATTTTCAGCGCTTCACGGATGCGGCCAAGAATTTTTTCACGTTCGGTCATTTGCGATTCCTCCACCAGT
>CAIKKJ010000089.1 GCA_903827955.1 uncultured Verrucomicrobia subdivision 3 bacterium | reverse complement strand
TTCGCCCGGCGTCATCAGGCTCTTTTTGAATAAGGTTTCAGCCGCCGCCAAGTCATCGGGCCAGACGATTTCAAACATGCTGCGTTCCTGCCAGTCAGCCGGTGCCATGCCCAGCACCTTGCCAAACGCCGGGCTTAAGTATTTCAAACCGCCCGCCGGGGAAAGCAAAGCGATGATGTCCGTGGAATTTTCAATCAGCGAACGGAAATGTCGTTCCTGTTTCAGCAAGGACAGTTCGTCTTCCTTGCGCTTGGTAATGTCACGAATGTAGCCGTGCCAGATGATGCTGGCATCAGGCAGCCGTTCGGGCACCGCATCGCCTTCCAACCAGCGCAGGCCGCGCACCGGCAGGTTGACGCGATAAATGCAATGCCAAGGTTCCAAGGTCGAGGCCGATTTTTGAATGCTGGCAACAATGTCATCAAAATCATCAGGATGCAGCACCCGGAAAACGGCCTCGGCGGATTCGCGCACTTGTTCAGGTGTTACTTCATAGACCGTTTGAATTCCATCGCTCGCGTAAGGAAAACAGCTCCGGCCATCCGGGAATTGCTGAAATTGGTAGATGACCCCGGGAACCAGCTCGGAAATTTTTTGCAGCAACGTGTCTCGTTCGCGTTGCGCGCTTGGGTCAGGTCGGGAGATTAACATATTAATCACTTACCGTTCCGATTAACTTAAGATATGCTCAGCCGAAGCTAAAGTTCAATTTAGTTTCGGCTCATGGCTTCGTTAACGGCGCTAGTGCGAATAGTAATTCCGCCTGCCGCTATAATACCAGTGGCATTCATCCGACCAACCAACCCTGCATTTATTCTGAGTTTGATGACTTGATAACAGATGAAACATGGGTAAACACGGATTTTGAAGCATGGTGTCGCGTTGACGCTGCTGGCAAACACGGCTACCTTGCTGCCAGTTAAAAATGATTGCCAACCTCGCCAGCAAACCAACCTCCGCGCCGAATTTCCGCACGGGAGACGAACGCCTCGTCAAGCTGACGACCAGCGCGGCGAATAAAGTTTCCACGCTGCTCACCAAACAAGGACGACCCGCCGGCGTCTTGCGGGTGGCGGTCGTGGGCGGCGGCTGCTCCGGGTTGCAATACAAAATGGATTTGCAGGATGGCCCGGCCAGCCGCGACATCCTCGTCGAGAGCGGCGGCGTGCGCGTGGTGGTGGACCCCAAAAGTGCGCTCTACGTAACCGGCAGCGAACTGGATTACATTGAGGCACTGCAAGACGGCGGCTTCAAGGTGAAAAACCCCAACGCCGCGACGAGCTGTTCCTGCGGCGAAAGCTTTAGCGCGTGACAAGCCAGTTTTTAATTTTGAGTTTTAAGTTTTGAGTTGAGGCGACCACATTCCGGTAATTAAAAACTAAAAATTTAGAATTCAAAACTGATGGATTACTTCGCCCTCCTAAACGAACCGCGCCGTCCGTGGCTGGATGCGGATTTGCTCAAGCAGAAATTTCTCGCGCTGGCGTCGGACGCTCATCCTGACCGCGTTCACGGCGCGAGTGAATCCGAAAAAGCCGAAGTCACGCAGCGATACACGCAGTTGAATGCCGCTTTCAACTGTCTCGCCGAACCCAAATTACGCCTGCTGCATCTGCTCGAACTGGAACTCGGCGCGAAGCCGAAGGACATCCAGCAGATTCCCGCCGCGCTCGCAGATTTGTTTGCCGAAGTGGCGAATAATTGCCGCAGTGCCGATGGCTTTCTAGCAGAAAAATCCAAAGCCACTTCACCGCTGGTGCAAGTGCAGTTGTTTGAGCGCGGGCAGGACTGGGTGGAAAAGCTGAATGGCCTGCAACGAAAACTGAACGAGTTGCGCGAGAAGCTGAATGGCGAATTAAAATCACTCGACGCGCAATGGGTTTCAGCGGACGCCGCCGTGCGCCGGAAAATTTTGCCGAAGCTGGAGGAGCTTTACCGGCTGTTCGGCTATTTCAACCGCTGGAACAACCAGATTCAGGAACGCGTGGTTCAGCTTTCGTTTTGAGCAAACCGAGTGCCGTAGGCACGACCGAAAATATCCCACCGTTTCAACGGCGGGTTTGCCCATCAAAAAATCAAGCCCCGGAGGGGCAACCGATTCTGCCACCACTCCGGGGCTTTTCCAATTTTTGCGACGAGTCCCGCCGTTGAAACGGCGGGCTATTTTCGGTCGTCACTCTGTGACTTCATTCCGCCTGAAACACAATCACGCTCAACGGCGGCA
>CAIKKJ010000088.1 GCA_903827955.1 uncultured Verrucomicrobia subdivision 3 bacterium | reverse complement strand
TCCTCAATCGCGGAGACAAAAATTTTTCCGTCGCCAATCTTGCCGGTCTTCGCGGCCTTGATAATGGCTTCCACGGCGGCCTTCACTTGGTTGTCGGGAATGACGGTTTCGATTTTGATTTTGGGCAGGAAGTCCACGGTGTATTCGCTGCCGCGATAAATTTCCGTGTGGCCCTTCTGCCGGCCAAAGCCTTTGACCTCACTCACGGTCATGCCTTGGATGCCGAGTTCGTTCAACGCGTCTTTGACTTCCGAGAGTTTGAACGGCTTGATGATGGCTTCGATTTTTTTCATAAAATAATTTTGGAAAACTCATTCATTGTAGGCGTGCTCGCCATGTTGTGACAAGTCGAGTCCCATGCTTTCTTCTTCCTGATCCACGCGCATGCCGACGAGTTTGTCCACGATTTTGAAAATAATAATGGTGCCGATGACGCCGAGCGCCGCCGTGAACGCCACGCCGATGAGTTGGTTGATGAATTGCGCCGAACCGCCGACCAGCGAAACCAGCGCGCCGTTTTTCATGAACGTGGTGGCGATGGCGGAATTCACATCCGCGCTCGCCAGAAAACCGAGCAGCAACATCCCGGTGATGCTGCCGACGCAGTGAACGCCAAAAACATCGAGCGAATCATCGTAGCCCAACGCGGCTTTCAATTTCGAGACCGCGAAATAACAGGCCACCCCGCCCGCCGCCCCGATGGCGAACGCCGCCGGAATCGTGACGAAGCCAGACGCGGGTGTAATGGTAGCCAGTCCCGCGACCATGCCGGACGCCGCGCCGAGCACGCTCGGTTTGCCTTTGAGCAACCATTCCACAAACATCCAGCTCAACGCTGCCGCCGCAGCGGAAAAATGCGTGGCTGCAAACGCGCTCGTTGCGAGTCCGCCCGCGTTCAGTGCGCTGCCGGCATTGAAACCAAACCAGCCGACCCACAGCAAGCCCGTGCCGATGAGTGAGAGGACGACGTTGTGCGGCACCATCGGTTCGCGCGGATAACCGGCGCGTTTGCCAAGCAGCAGCGCCAGCACAAGCGCCGACGCGCCGGAACTGATGTGAACGACCGTTCCGCCCGCGAAATCGAGCACGGGAATTTTTCCGCCGAGCGCCCAGCTGAACAAGCCGCCCTTGCCCCAGACCATGTGGCATAACGGCAGATAAATCAGTGTCACCCACAGCAGCATGAACCAGATGTAGCCGCTGAATTTCACACGTTCCGCGATCGCGCCGCTGATGAGTGCGGGCGTGATGATGGCGAACATCAATTGAAACAGCATGAATGTCTGGTGCGGAATCGTCGGCGCATAATCGCCATTTGGCGCGGCGCCCACGCCTTTCAAAAAGAGATATGTCAGCGGATTGCCGAAAAAGGAATTTCCTTCCGCGAATGCCAGGCTGTAGCCGAACACCATCCACAGCGCGGAGATCAAGCCCATCAACACCAGGCTATGCATCATCGTGGACAAAACATTTTTGTTCCGCACGAGGCCGCCATAAAAAAGGATCAATCCCGGCGCGGTCATCATCAGCACCAGCGCGGAACTGGCAAGGAGCCAGGCGTTGTCGCCGGAGTCAACCTTGAGCGCAGGTGCCACGGCTTCTGCCGCGGGCAATGAACTGGCGAACAGTGTTGCCAAAATAATCAGACATGAGCGCAGCGGATATATTCTGCCAATCAAATGAATTGGGTTCATGGCCGCGAAGTTCACCAAAAGCCGGCGCGGCTGTCAACGCCAGCGGAGTTGGAAACCGGCCAATTTTTGGCGCGCAGAATTAAAAATGAATTCATCCCTGGGAAAAATCTTGTTCGCCTTCGCCCGCGTTCGCGTTTAATTTTCCCGCCCATGTCCGCCGAAGCGCAACTCACTCCCATGATGGCGCAGTATCGCCGCATCAAAGGCGAACTGCCGAAGGATGCGCTGCTGCTCTTCCGTCTCGGCGATTTCTACGAGATGTTTTTCGACGACGCCAAGGACGGCGCGCAACTGCTCAACCTCTCGCTCACCGCGCGCAACGGCATTCCTATGTGCGGCCTGCCCTATCACGCGGCGAACAATTACATCTCTCGCGTGCTGAAGGCCGGACGCAAGGTCGCCATCTGCGAGCAAACCGAGGACGCCAAGCCCGGCAAACTTGTCAACCGTGAGGTCACCCAAATCCTCTCGCCCGGCACGCATTTCGATGAACGCATGCTCGTCGCCGAACGGAATAATTTTCTCGCGTCCGTTTTTCCCACGGGAAAAATCTTCGGCCTCGCGCTCGTGGATTTGACCACCGGCGACTTTCTTACGACGGAACTGGAATCCGATGCCGCCCTCCAGACCGAGCTAGAGCGGCTGCGTCCGGCGGAAATCATCTTGCCGAGCGAAGCAACCTGGCTGCGCGATTTATTACGCGATGGTATTCGTCAAGCTTCCGTGCCAGCGAGCAACCCCCTCACCCCGTCCCTCTCCCCCACTGGGGGAGAGGGTGGCCGAAGGCCGGGTGAGGGGGCGGCTGCAACGAAATCAAGCTTCGGCTGGGTGGCCATCTGCTACGACGATTGGACCTTCGCGCCGGAAACCGCGGTGTTCACTGTGCGTGAACATTTCAACGTGGCTACGCTGGATGGTTTCGGGCTCAAGGACCGCCATGCGGCGGTGGGCGCCGCCGGCGCGGCGCTGCATTATCTCATGCAGCATTTGCGCCGCGACGTGAAACATCTCACGCGCATTTCGTTTTATCGCCGCACGGATTTTCTCGCGCTCGACTACACGACCTTGCGGCATCTGGAAATCCTTGAGCCCCTCCACTGGGATGCGCCGCGCAATTCCTCGCTCCTCGGCGCGTTGAACAAAACCGTCACGCCGATGGGCGCGCGGCTCTTGCGCAGCTGGCTCTCGCAACCGCTCGCCGCCGTCGAACCGATTGCACGCCGGCAGGAAGCCGTCGCGACGTTCATCGAAAATTCCGGACCGCTGGAAAGTTTCCGGCAACAGCTCACGAGCGTGCGCGACCTCGAGCGCACACTTGGTCGCTTGAGTAGCGGGAGCGGGAATGCGCGCGATCTGGTCGCGCTGCGCATCGCGTTGGAGCAAATTCCGGGACTGAAAAACACACTTTCGTTGGTGGGGCGAGCGTCCTCGCGAGCCGACTTGGGCCAAAATGTTTTCGCGGCTCGCGAGGACGCTCGCCCGACCTTGTTTGACGAATTAAATTCGCAGCTCACTGAATCACCCGACCTCATCGAACTGGTCGCCCGCGCCATCGTGGACGAGCCGCCGCTGGCCATCAAGGAAGGCGGCCTCATCCGTGACGGCTTCGATACGAATCTCGACGAGCTGCGGAATGCCCAGCGCGGCGGCAAAGATTGGATCGCCAAATTGCAGGCCGATGAAATTGCCGCGACCGGCATCGGCTCGCTGAAAGTGCGATTTAATTCCGTGTTCGGCTATTACATCGAAGTCACCAAGTCGAACCTCGACAAAGTTCCTGCGCATTACATCCGCAAGCAGACCGTCGCGAATGGTGAGCGCTACATCACGCCCGAGTTGAAAGACATGGAGGGCAAAATCCTCGGCGCGGAAGAACGCAGCGTGAAGCTGGAATACGAACTGTTCCAGCGCGTGCGAGAAGAAGTCTTGTCGCAGATGGCGCGCATCCAGCAGAGTGCTTCCGCACTGGCACAGCTGGATGTGTTGTCTTCGTTTGCTGAAACCGCACGGTTGCATAGCTACGTCCGCCCGCATGTCGCTGACGAAGCGGTGCTGCAAATCCGTGATGGACGGCATCCGGTGTTGGAACAACAGCTCGTCGAGGAACGCTTCGTGCCGAACGACACTGTGTTGAATCGTGAGACGCAAATCGCGCTCATCACCGGGCCGAACATGGCGGGGAAATCCACTTACATCCGGCAGGTCGCGTTGCTCACGCTGCTGGCACACACCGGGAGTTTTGTTCCCGCCGCTGAGGCGCGCATTGATCTGGTGGACCGCATTTTCACGCGCATCGGCGCGAGCGATGATCTGGCGCGCGGACAATCCACCTTCATGGTTGAGATGACGGAGACGGCGAATATTTTGAACAACGCCACGCCGCGCAGCCTAATCGTGCTGGACGAGATCGGCCGTGGCACGAGCACATTCGACGGCCTTTCGCTCGCTTGGAGCATCGTCGAGCATCTGCACAACATCGTTGGCGCGAAAACTCTTTTTGCCACGCACTATCACGAATTGACCGAACTGGCCGCGCGGTTGTCGCGCATCAAAAATTTCAACGTCGCCGTGCGCGAGTGGAAAGACTCCATCGTGTTTCTCCGCAAAATCGTCGAAGGCGGCACGGATAAAAGTTACGGCATCCAGGTGGCACGACTCGCCGGCGTGCCGAAGGAAGTTTTGGAACGCGCAAAACAGATTTTGTCCAATCTGGAAGAATCTGAACTCACGCCGGAAGGCAACGTGCGTCAGCCGCGCCGCGCGCACGACCGTGAGAAATTAAAAAATCTCACGCCCGCGCCGCAGATGGATTTGTTTGGATGAACCACCAGCTCAATTCACCAGCCGATACCAATTATCCCGCTGGTGCGGTTCGTAGCCGAGGTCTTTGATTAGCCGGTGCATGTCCGGCACAGTCATCTGAAACGTCGTGCCCGCCTGCGAGACGACGTTCTCCTCAATCATGATGCTGCCCAGATCGTTCGCGCCGTATTTGAGCGCGACCTGACCGATCTCCAATCCCTGCGTGACCCACGAGCTTTGGATGTTCTCGAAGTTGTCGAGGTAGATTCGGCCAAGCGCTTGCGTGCGAAGATACTCATGCGCACCAACCGTTGGCGCGCGGAGCTTCGTGTGCTCGGCTTGAAACGTCCAAGCGATGAACGCGGTGAAATTTCCCAGCAGCGGATTTTCCCTTTTGCGCGCCAAAGAAAAATCCTGCTGCACGCGCAATCGGTCGAGATGCGCGATGCGATCATCCACCGTCTCAACGTGACCAAACATCATCGTCGCGCTGGAATAAAGTCCGAGGCGATGCGCCACGTCCATGACTTCGAGCCAGTCATCGCTCATCGCCTTGAGCGGTGCGACGCGCTTGCGCACGCTGTCCACGAGAATTTCGCCGCCACCGCCGGGAATTGAGCCGAGGCCCGCCGCCTTGAAATCGCCGATAATTTTTTCCAGCGGCTCGTTGAAAACGTCGCGGAAATGGATGAACTCGCTCGGGCTGAAGCCGTGAATGTTAAAATTTGGAAATTTATTTTTGACGTGGGCGAGCAAATCCAGATACCACTGCTTCGTTAGCTTGGGATGATGGCCGCCCTGCATCAGCATCTGCGAGCCGCCGAGCGCGATGGTCTCCTCGATTTTTTGGTCAATCTCCGGCAGCGTGATGACGTAAGAATCGTCATCCTTCTCCGTGCGGTAAAACGCGCAGAACTTGCAATAGACATTGCAGACGTTGGTATAATTCACATTGCGGTCAATGTTGAACGACACGATTTCGTTGCCGCGACCGTTGTAAGCCTTGGCCTTAGCGAGTTGTCGGCGATGGTCGGCGAGCGCGCCGAGTTCTTCGAGCGGCAGCGCGTAAAGGCGCTTGGCCTCCGCGCTGTCAATGCGTTTGCCATCCCAAACTTTTTGCAACAAGTCGTCGAGTGATGCGTCGTAAATCACGGACGAAGCTTAACCAATTTAAAAACTCGAATCAAATCGCAGATTTCGTAGATGAACAAATCGAAGTTCAGCGCGCCCGCTTGAATTTTTCCGGCGGTATCTGCGCCAGCGCCGCAGTGGCGGCGCGGACGATGTCCTTTTTTCCCAGCGCCAGCGCCGCGCGCCCGCGATGCAGTTGCGCCTCGACGAAATGCGGGTCTATCGCCAGCGCGCGCTCGGCGCAGAGCAACGCATCGGCGTGACGGTTGAGCTGGCCGTTCATGCTTGCGAGATTCGACCAGCCGAGTTTGTTCTGTGGCTCGATCTGCAACGCGCGCGCCAGACACTTCGCGCCTTCCGCCGGCTGGTCGAGCGCGTCGAACAGTAGCGCGGCCAGGTTGTTCCAGATCTTGAAATCTTTTTCGTCCAATGCCAGCGCGTGATAATACGCCGTCTCCGCCTCCGCAAATTTGCCCGTCGCCGCGCACGCCACGCCCTGATAAAAAAACGCCTTCGCGTCGCCGGGAATTTCCGTCTCCCATTTTTGCGCGAGCGCCAGCACCTCCGCCCAGCGTCCCTGTTCGCATAGCGAACGGGCGTGCGCGGCGTGGTCGGGCGGGTTCGGGGCGGCGTGGCTCATGAGCGCCAAGATTCTGGCGGTTGTAATTTTTTTTTCAATCTTTCACGTGTGCATCATTCTGGCCGCCGCCGCGATGTGCCTCATGGTTTTGCCGGGCCGCACTGAAAGCGCCACAGGGCTGGCGCAGTCTAGGACGCTTCGCGTTGTCTGAAGTTTACGAACCGCGCGTCAGCGTCCTGGAGTGCGGTGGTCCTCCACCGCTTTTCATCCACCAACCGAAGCGCGCAAATCTTTTTCCAGCCGGGCGAAGGCGCGGGCAAAGGCGGCGCTGGTGGCCGTCCGCAAGGACTTCCAGTTCGAGAAATCGGGGATGTGATATTTGCGGACTTCTTCCGCCAAAGCTTCGCCGGTGGCCGAGTCCAGGCATTCCCATTTTCTCCCTAGTGTTTTTATTACCGTTATGAAAACCCGGCTCGAACCTATTCTAGCTTGGAAAATATAATTCCGTCGATTTCCTCCGTCGCGATTTGAATGGAGAGTTCACCTTTCTGATTGAGATAAATCACATAGGGGGCAATTTCCGTGCGCCGCTGCTGACTTTGCATTGCTGTAAAGGCGCGAAAGTGAAACGCTGACCTCTGATAGTTCCTGTCGGCTCCGTCGCCATACCAACCGGAGATGCTTTGGTCCAGTCTTGTGTTTTGGATGTTGGCCGGTGATGTGAGCATCCAAATACCTCGATTCGGAAGGGATTGCCAGTTTCTGGTTCGCTCTGAAACGAAGGCCAACACGCATCCCCTTTCGCACTCCTCTTCGAGGCGCCCTCTAAGGTGGTGGGTAAATACCGGTAGCCACCTGAGTGCATTTGTTTTTGCTATTACAGTTAAATCGGCGCGAACTAGACCGGACGGATCGTCGAGTGGGCCGAATGTAATGACTTCGGAGGCGAAGTCAGGTTCAGTGTTGATGCAACGATACTTCTTACCTGGAACAATGGCCGCTTTTAACTTTGCCCGCACGGGGATCGGATTCACCGGAGGCTTATAATCGGTCGTCAATTCTTTTCCTAGCTCAATCGCTTCTGGGAGAAACTTCGCAAAAACCTCCTCTATTTTTTTTGAGGCGGCGGCGTAAGCTTGTGCGTCGTCTCGGTAGACGAGCGGCGGCAAGTTCGACTCTTTCAATTGAGCAGCTCTTTCTTTCTCGTAGAAAGTATCGTCGTCTAGCCCGTGTAAATCCACCTGCCTGCCATTCGCCGAATAAACCGAGAGGGCAATTTTTTTGTCAGACCGCCTAATCTGGACATGCGAGAACCCGTCCAGTTCCGTCTCGACCATCATTTGTGACCGCTTTCCCACCGGCATGGTTTGCAGAAAATTGGTGGCAGGAAATTCCCGCAAAAAACCATACCAAGGCATAACACCCCAGTGCGGGGCGTCCAGTTTGAGTTCAATGACCACATTGCTCAGGGTCTGACCCGAAACATTGCACAGCGATACTGCGCCAATGTCGCCACCGTATTTCAGATCATGCGGATACTGTCGTGAGTGACTGGCTGTGGCCAGCAGTTGCTGCGAATCGCCTGCCGGAGCCAGAAGCTTCAAGCGGGGCAATAGTTTTTCCTGCCAAAAAACGCCCAATTCATCAAAGGCAGCCCCGAACTGCAAAGAGATTAGTATCCGGTATTTCCAGATGTCATAGTGAGAAGACTCGGCCTGCTCCAGCAACGAACCTGCATTCTGGAAGTATGCGGAACCATCGTTTTCTCTCCACACAACCCTGGATCCTCCGGGTGCGTTGGGATCCATAACGCTTTCGGGCGTTGGCGACAAGGCGGTTGCAATCCCTATAGCTGTTGACCACATGGCTTTTTTCTCACCGTTTTTAGCGTAGCGCTCTCTCGCCCCAAAGCCATAATCCTGTTCCGCACGGAACACGCGCCATATTTCCGTGCGGATTTCTCGCAACTGACGGGCAAGCTCGCGGATTTCGGCGTCAGGACTTTTTGCGAGATAATCAAACCTCACCGTGAGGTCTAGCATTTCCGCCGTGGCCAGGCAATCTGCCGGGTCAACGCTCCAACAGACCGGCCCCCTGCGCTCGGCTGCTTTATTCAAGAACATCGGGAACGTAGCCAAATCCGCCAATTCATATAGGCAGGCACGCGTATCTGACAATTTGACCAACGGACGAGCAGGCCTCTGCGGCTGAGGCGTTGTGTAAATGTCAGGCGTTATTTCCGCTTCATACTCGGCCTTTGTCGGCGGCTGCGGCTCGGTGGTGGCCGGCGGTGGAACGGCGGGACGAGCAGATGGTCTATCCGTCGCATTAAGCGCGCGTTGGTTTTTGCTGTAACCACCGTATTTATACCGTGAGTTCTGGTTGTTTTGAACTTCTTGCTGAAGTTTCCGTTGTTGTGCGTTGTAAGCTGTTTTTGCCTCGTCCATTTTTCTTTGCCTCGCCAGCATCTCTTGCAGATTAAGATTCAATCGCTCCAACACCGATGCTTGCAGTTCGCTCGCGTCAAAGCTCTTTGCTTGGGACTCATTCTTGAAAACCAACCTCCGTCCCCATACCTGTCTAAACTCCGCATTCGTCATGAGGATCATGTTGTTTGTGGCAATCAAACTTTCAAAAACAATCGATTGCGGGGCGGCTGGCTGTTTTGTCTGGGCGCAAACCTTGGTTGCGCTACAAAGAATTATTGTAAAGGCGAATCCCAAAGTTCTTATTTGCCCAATTAGCTTCATAAAATGGGAGAGTTGGATTTCGCAGCGCTTTATTGTTCTCTCGAAATTTCACTTCGGCATTTCCAACTTCACCTTTGCCGCCACTTGCGCCACGTCTTTGTCGCCGCGGCCGGAGAGGTTCACGATGATGATTTGGTCTTTGCTCATCGTCGGCGCGCGGTGGATGACTTCGGCGATGGCGTGCGAGCTTTCGAGCGCGGGGATGATGCCTTCGAGCCGCGCGAGTTTCATGAACGCTTCGAGCGCTTTGTCGTCGGTGGCGTAGGTGTATTCCACGCGCTTGGCGTCGTGCAGGAACGCGTGTTCCGGCCCGACGGCGGCGTAGTCCAAGCCGGCGCTGACGCTGTGGGTGGATTGGATCTGTCCGACTTCATCCTGCAAAATATAGCTGCGCGTGCCTTGCAACACGCCGAGCGAACCGCCGTGGAACCGCGCCGCGTGTTTCTCCGGAATGATGCCAAAGCCGCCGGCTTCCACACCGATCATGCGCACGGATTTGTCGTCGAGGAACGGATAGAACAAACCGATGGCATTCGAGCCACCGCCGACGCAGGCGCAGAGCATGTCCGGCAAACGGCCTTCCTTTTCCAAAATCTGCGCGCGGGCCTCGTCGCCGATGACGCGCTGGAAATTGCGGACCATCACGGGATACGGATGCGCGCCGTAAGCCGTGCCGAGAATGTAAT
>CAIKKJ010000087.1 GCA_903827955.1 uncultured Verrucomicrobia subdivision 3 bacterium | reverse complement strand
GTCGTCAGCACGGCTTGGATGATGGTGTTGATGAGGCCGAAGCCGGAACTCAAAGTGCCGATTTTGTCCTTCGGAATCAGGTCATACAGCAGCGGGCCGGCAATGGCGGGCAAACAACTAACCACCTGCGAAATGCACATCAGCAGAAACCAAGTCGTGATGCTTGGCACGCCGCCGCAGAAAATCTTGATGGTGGTCAGATAGACGGCGGCGAGCAGTAGCAGGCCGGTGTTATACATCACCCAAGCCCAGACGCGTGGATTGGCCTGCGGTCGCAATGCGCGCAGCAACTGGAAGCAGAGGATGATCCCCGCCCCACTGCCGAGCGTAGCCAGAATTGCGAGCGCCATCATCGCCCAGAACGGTGGCAAATCCACCTTCGCCAGATTCGGCCACAGCCCAATGACTTTGACGATCGCCCCGGCGCTGCCGAGAATGACGCCGAGCAGCAGCCATGGATTGAAGCGTTTTAACCGGTCGGCATACCACGCCATGAACGGCATCACCATCGCGTTGGCCAGAATCATGATGGGCAGACCGGTGAGGGCGATGCTGGGTTTGGTGTAGTGAAATTGTTCGACCAGCATGAGATTGCTGAACGTGCCGATGGGCTGCACAAAAGTGCCGGTGACATAAAACAGATAGACCCACCACCAGCGTTTATCGGTGAAGACATCCTGAAAGAAGCGCACCAGATAAGCGCACGGAAATAGCAACAGGCTCAACCAGGCAAAACCCGGACGCAAACTCCAACGCAGCAACCACGGCGCGGGCAGCGGACTAATCAGCAGGTAATGCCACCAGCGCGTTTCACCGAGCGTGTTTTTGATGTAGCCAATCAAATGTTCCGAACGGATCTCGCCCCGGCGACGTAAATGAATGCCTTCCGGACGAACCTCGCGAATAAGAAAAGCAAGAATGGCCAGCCAAATCATTTGCAGCAGGGCCGCGCTCAGATAGCAGCACTGTTCGCCGCTGATTTGCAGCCCGCCCGGCAGATGAAAGACATGATCCATTTGTGCGAACATCACCTGGAAAAACAACAACGACGCCATGTTGATGGCCAGAATCCGGATCGACATGCCCTGGCCGCGCTGATTGGGCGGGACGACTTCGAGCCAGAGCGGTTCAATCGTGCTGCCGACATCGCCGAGGATGGAACTGACAACCACGAGGAGAATCAAGGGCGTCAACGCCGGCGCAAACGGAATGCAAAGCGTCGCCAGCAACGAACCGCATGCGGCCACCATCATGAACGGCCGCCGCCGGCCCAGCCGCGTCCAGATGCGGTCGCTGGTGTAGTTGACAATCGGTCCGAGCACGATGCCGAACCAAAGTCCGACGCTCGTCACCAACGCGATCACCCGCGTGTCGTCCGTGAAACGCCGCAGGGTGAATGGAAGAACAGCGCCCAACACGAACATCGTGTAGAGGCTGATGAACCACGACACGTTAATCAGCACAATCCACCACCGGCGGATGTGCTTTTCCTGGGTTAGGATCGGCAGCGGCGGGGTGGAAAATGTTTCAGTCATGGGTTTGCCTTGGTGGAATCATTGGAAAACCACCTCGTAGTAAATGGTCTTCTCCTTGCCGCTATCTATTTCAAAACGGTTGTGGTCCACCGGCAGCGTCCGGCCTGTGCGCTGGCCGTCGTGGTCGAGGATGTTCACGGCGGCGACGGCGCGACCGCAGGTGATGGCGGCCTTCACCGGTTCAAGCAGGATCGGTGCTGTGCCGTTGTCCAGCATCCGGTTGTCCACGCTGAGAATTTTATAGCCGCTGTTGCTATTGCGCGCCACGGCGGTGAGCAACGCGGTTTTTGTTTCGGAAAGATTTTTCCTCTTCTCCAGACTGGTGAGGAAGAGTGAAACATACGGACTGCGCACGGTGAATTTATAGCCGCCCAATCCGAGCTGCTTGTCCTGCGCAAACCCCACCACGGCTTTCGTGCCTTCGGTATTCACCGTGAAGTAGCCTTTCCCCGAATAATCCCACGCCAACTGCTTTGTGCTGGAGACGATGGTTTTGTTCCGGTCGAATTTTGTCATGTCCGGGAACACCGACGCTTCATCTTTGTCCGTGAATTTCACCAGCAGTCGTCCGGCAGCCAGCGCGGTGGGCGGAGTGTTGCCGGTGAAGGTTTTCACATCGCCCTGCTGCACGACCTTGTCCGAAAAATTGAATTTGCCCTGAGCCAAATTTGACGGGCTGATTTTCCGCACGCCGATGACTTCGCCCTCCTTCACATCGCCGCGCATGATCATCCGCGCCAAGGCGGGATATTGGCCGATTTGGGTCGGCACATCGGTGTTCCACACGCCCCACGGCAGTTTGCCCACGAGGTCACTGAAGGTGCCCGGAATCAGCGCCGACTGGAACTCATAGGAAGAACTCCAGCCCTGCAAGCCCATGCCATAGGCCGCAAAGATGGCCGGGCCTTCCGTGCTGTAAAGTGACGGATATTCATGAATCCACTCGGAAATCCCGAACGGCCGGCCTTCCACCTGTTGCAAGCCGGTGGACAAATTGCCGCCGCCGGGCTGGTTCATCATCGTGTCATTGAGTTTTCCGCCGAAATAATTATGGCGGTCAATGTAGCCGACTTCGTAATCCGACTTGAGATTGTAGTAATGCGGCAATCCCGAAGGCGCTTGCCACGGCGAACCGCACAGCGGCCCGGCGTAACCCGTCGCGCGGATGGCTTTGACGAACTTGGTGTAAAAAGCGTTTTGCACCGCATGGAAAAACGCGGCGTTGTCGAGCAAACGCTGCCGGATACCGCCCGATTTGTCCTTCAAACCGTCTTCGCTCATTTCCCAAACCTGCGAATGAATGCCGATGTTCCGCGCCGCGAGCGTCTCGTCCGGCTGCAACGCGTCGCCCCAAGCTGCTTTGAGGCCGGCCTGGCTCTGATATTTATTCTGCAACCAGACGGCGTAGCGTTCCATCAAGTTCTTTTTGTAAGTGGGAAATTTGTCAAAGAGGTTGCCGGTCGTGTAGAAAAAAATGTCATCCTCGTTTTGCAACTCGATGTAGGCCAGCGCCGGATCTTCCGCGTAGGTTTTTCCAGTATAAGGATTCTTGTGCTGGAGGAGTTTCACCACCGTCTCAATCAGCAAATCCTGGCAGTCCTCAGCCCAGTTGATAAGGCCATAGGTGTCGCTGCCGTCATTCTTCATGATTTCGTCATACGCCAGCAGCCGGTCTTTGTTCGCGGGTTTGGGCCGGAAGTGATACGTGTGCGACCAGCCGTAATAAACGCCACGCTTCGCAAGCTCATTGGCGAAGTAATCTAGCCGATCCAAACCCGCCGCAGTCATTTTGGTCGCGTCGTTCTCGTCGCCGATGCCTTCCCAGCCGACGCCGGTGAACTTGTGGAGGCGAACGGCGTTGACGCCAAATTTGGCGAAACGCGCGGCGGTGAATTCGGCCTGCGGCTTCTCGGGAGCGCAGAGGGCGTTGGCCAAATTGACACCCCAGAATTTCACCGGCGTTTGGTCGGCGAATTCGAAGTGGTCGCCCACCATCCGCACCCCGCCGTGTTTGCCGGCCGGCTGGTCCAGCCAGTCTTCGAACCCAATCACGCTCGGCCTCACATCGCTGGTGGCCGTCACGGGAAACCAGTCTGCGCCCGGCAACACTTTGGCGAGCTGATCAATGTCCGATTGCTTTGCCAGCAACTTCACCGCGCCGGGCAAATGAAAAGTGATGGTAACGGATTTCTTGCCGGCCTTGAACAACTCCGCCGCAAGCTGGATGCGCAGCGTTTCGTGATAGGCCACCGGCAGCGGCGGGCTGAGCGTCGCGGTGAAATCGCCGAGCGTCTTGGAACGAAAGACCAGCGTTTTGGTTGCGGGCTGCTGGCCCGGACCGCCAATACTCAAGGGCAGCTTGCCCTCGCTGCCGTCCGCGTGCTTGAAAAGAATGTCACCATCCTGAAACTTTTCCTCAAAGCCGACGCCCGCGATGAGCATGGTCAGCGGGACATCGTTGGTGGCGGAAAGCTCGAACACCATGGAAACATCCTGGTCACCGCTTTTCCAAACGCGCTGTTTGAGTTGGATGACCTGACCGGACGCTTGGCTGGCCACGAACGGAGCGGTGAGCACCAACTCATCGCCGGTAGCCTTTTCAGTGGAACGAAAATCCGTCCAGCCCCAGTTTGGGCCCCAACCGCCCAGGGCGGTCGTGAACACTTTTTCCCCTCCGCGCAAAAACATAAAGGACAGCGAATTGTCCGGCGCAACGAGAGCACCCCAGCCAGTTGCCTGTTCGGTAGCGAATACAGGCGGGGCGAAAAGTATGCCGCACAATATGGCGGCGGAGATGGCCCACGCCCAACCAAAGCGAAGTGTCCGACATAGAATATTCGCAAAGAATTGCAGGCTGACATCCAGCCCACCAAGGTGCAAATAGCGCGTCAGCGATTTTTTTACTTTTGTTTTTGAATTCATTTTTTTTCTAAGATGCGATCTTTTGGTTCACCGGCCTTTTGCAGAAAAAAGAGCCTGCTGGAGCGGGGTTCCGGCAGTTCGACGCGGATTCCTCGCTGCATGAGAGTATTCCCAGTTTCGCTCCAACTGCGCTTGGAGTCGAAGTCTTGGATTGTGTAACTCGCCCCCGGCTCCAGACCCTGCAGCCTGATGGAGGCAGACAAATAATCTGCTTCCGGCCGGCGAAAGACAAACACGACACCCCGACCGATATCCGGTCGGTAATATTCCGAACTGCTCCAGACCTTTGGAGAAAGAGAGACTTCCCCGGACAGTTGGTAGAAATCACCGGACATGCAATCTTTGACCTTGTGAAATTCTTCCAGACATTCTCTTAACCATTCATCCGGATAATCGACACCGGGAACCGGCCAACTACCCGGAGTAGTTGCGGCGGCGAGTCCGCCGGACGGCACGGTAATCCCGGCGGCCATGGCGCTGCGGAAAGTGTAGATGTCTGCCCCTTTTTCGTTCTGGGTTCCAAATGCGAAGAACGGAATCCAATGCGAGAGCCCGGAGACCTGTGTCTGGTTGTAATCCGGATTGAATTCTTGGCATTGCATGTCGCTGGCCCAGAGTGGAACGCTCAGGCGCAGCAGTTCGATGTCGATCCGCCGCCCGCCGCTGGCGCAGTTATCAAT
>CAIKKJ010000086.1 GCA_903827955.1 uncultured Verrucomicrobia subdivision 3 bacterium | reverse complement strand
GGCTGGGCGTTTGTGAACGTCAATATGCGCCCCTACTACGCCGAAGGCTCCAAGAGCATGGCGTATGAAATCGCCGAACAACTCGGCTGGCGCGCGCCCGATCACACCATCGTCCCGATGGCCTCCGGTTCGCTGCTCACCAAGATCCACAAAGGCTATCAGGAACTCGCGAAGGTCGGCCTCATCGCCGAATCGTCGCCGAAGATTTACGGCGCACAAGCCACCGGCTGCTCGCCGATTTCCACCGCGCAACGCGCCGGTCTGGATTTCTTCAAGCCCGTGAAGCCCGACACGATTGCGAAATCGCTCGCCATCGGCACGCCGGCTGACGGTTTCTATGCGCTCAAGGTGATGCGCGAAACCAACGCCGCAGCCGACGACGTGACCGACGACGAAATCCGCGACGCGATCAAGCTGCTCGCTGAAACGGAAGGCATTTTTGCCGAGACCGCTGGCGGCGTGACCGTGGGCGTGGCCAAGAAACTCATTGCGTCCGGCAAGATTCCGAAGGATTCTTCCGCCGTCATCTGCGTCACCGGCAACGGCCTCAAGACCTTGGATGCCGTCAACGGTTACTGCGGCAAACCGCGCGAAATTAAGCCGAGCCTGCGCGAGTTCGAAGCACTGCTGGCGCATGAAGAAAAAGTGAGTGCGTAGAACAAAAATGTTTACTGAACACACATCGAAAACAAAATTACAGTCAGTGAGTAAATCATTGTTATTGGTAATCTGTTCAGTATTGACGGTTTTTATTTCCGGCTGTGCGACCGGGACAAACGCTTACAGCCAGTATTACAAAGAACTACCCGGAACTGACATTTCCACGTTATTCCCTTATTCGGGAACCACGCAATTCCAACCGGCATCAACTGATCCGATGCACGATTCAGAGGAGTTACTTCGAAATGGCTATCGGTTAATGGGTATTTCCGAGTTTCAAGGCCCCAACCAAACCGATGATGCCTTGAAGTCACAAGCAACAAAAGTCGGGGCCGATGTTGTCCTGTATTCCTGCGGATACGTAGGAAGTCAACAAACAGCAACTCCATACATTCAGTATCATTCCGGGCAAACATTTAGGACAACAAGCTCTGGGACTGTTAATGCGAACGCGTGGGGCAATGGTGGATACGCATACGGAACCGGAAATTATCATGGAAGTTCAACCACAACTACCCCCGGAACATACAGCACAGAAATGGTTCCTGTGACAGCGCAATTATATCAGTATGAGACTGCTTTTTTCAGAAAAGCAAAGCCACCTATCCTTGGAGTGTTAACGCATCCGCTATCGGGAGAAATCAGAGCAAAATTGCAGCGGAACGCAGGTGTTTTTGTTTGGATCGTAATAAACAAATCCCCTGCTTTTAATGCAAATATTTTGGAGGGTGATATCATATTAAAAATGAATGGTGAAGAGGTTCCTACTGTAGATGACTTTTCGAATAAGATTGCTCAGCTTGCCGGGCAAAAAGTAAATCTAGAAATTGTTAGAAACGGCGAGACAAAAAACATTAGTGTTCAATTCAACAATTTCCCAAATTGAAATAAAAATTTATGTCAAAGAAAGTCCGCATCCCCACGCCGCTCCGCAAGTTGACCAACAACGAGGAGCTGGTCGAAGTCAACGCCGCCAACATCGGTGCCGCCATTGATGAACTGCAAGCGCGGTTCCCCGGCATCGCCGAACGTCTGGTGGACGATAAAGGCGAAGTCCGCCGTTTCGTGAATGTCTATGTGAACGAGGAAGACATCCGCTTCCTCCAAAACCGCGCGACGCCGCTCAAAGACGGAGACGAAATCAGCATCATCCCCGCCATCGCGGGAGGCTAGGCCGATTTGAAATGAATTCTCGCTTCTCCCTCACCCTGACCCTCTCCCGCTGGGAGAGGGAACAGCCTCTGGTTACGTCCGGTAATTCCAAAGGTCGTTCAGCAGAGGCCAGTCGTGGATTTACCATGAAACTTGGAGCGTTTCACCCTCTACCTCAGGGAGAGGGCCGGGGTGAGGGTGAGCGTTAAACGGAATAAATTTATGCCTGCAAAAAAGAAAATCTCTGCCACCAAACCAAATTCGCCAACGCAGCAGCGCCTGTGGCTGATGTATCCGCCGAAGTTGATCAAGAAGCCCTTCATCTACGAAGTCGGCCACAAGTTCAAAGTCGTGACGAACATCCGTCAGGCCACGGTGACCGATGAAATCGGCATCGTCTGTCTGGAACTCGACGGCGCGCACGGCGAAGTCGCCAAAGCCATCAAATGGCTGGTGAAGCAAGGCGTGAATGTGGAGCCGGTGGAGATCGGCATCGTCGCCGGCTGATGGATTTGTGGGGACAAGCGAAATGGCGCGGTAAATTTCACCGCGCCATTTTTCTTTGACCGTGCACCAAAACCGCAGGCTTGCACGGCACACGATTGCATGGAAAACTATGCGTTCGTTAGAACTTTGACTATGACGCAAAAAGCAAGCAACGGAACGGAATTATTGGTTGGAAAATTTTCCCAGTTGGAATCGGCAGTGGAGCCCCAATGGCTCGCGCCTGTGCGCAAGGCCGGCATCGCCAGCTTCGCCGACCAAGGGTTTCCGCAGTTGAGCGACGAGGACTGGCGTTTCACCAACGTCGCGCCGATTGCCAAATTAAATTTCCAACTTGCCGAACAGGTCGCTGTCAACGGCGCGGAGAGCAAGTTGTTGGACGAAGCCGCGTTCACCAAACTGCCGGGGCATCGCCTCGTGTTCGTGAACGGATTTTTCTGCGCGAAACTTTCGAGCATCAAGTCCGTCACTGGCGGCGTGCGGATTGAAAATCTTTCTGCCGCGCTGGCAAAGGATTCCGCGCTCATCGAAAAACATCTCGGTAAATACGCGCACACGGCGAGCAACGCGTTCGCCGCGCTGAATCAAGCACTGTTCACGGACGGCGCGTTTATCTTCGTGCCGAAAGGCGTCGAAGTCGCCGAACCGGTCCAGTTGATTTACATTTCCTCCGCAAAAAAATCCGGCGAAACCATTTTGCCGCGCAACCTCGTCATCACCGAGGCGAACAGCAAACTGACCGTGGTGGAAAGCTACCTCGCCACGGGCAACGTCGCTTACTTCACCAATGCAGTGACGGAAATTCTCGCGGGCGACAATGCGAACGTCGAGCATGTCAAACTTCAGGACGAAGCGGCGGACGCGTATCACATTGCCACCATCGCGGGCGAATTTGGACGCGCCAGCAATGTGAGCGTTCACTCCATCGCGCTCGGCGCAAAAATTTCCCGCAATAACATCCGCACGAACCTCGCGGGCAAAGGCCTTGAATGTATTCTCAACGGCCTTTACCTGACGAAAGACGAGCAACTCGCCGACCATCACATGATTGTCGAGCACGCGCAGCCGCATTGCGCCAGCCACGAGTATTTCAACGGCATCCTTGATGACAAATCGAAGGGAGTTTTTCACGGGCGCATTCTCGTCCGCGAAATCGCGCAGAAGACGGACGCCAAGCAGACGAACAAAAACCTTTTGCTCTCCGACGACGCAACGGCGGACACGAAGCCGCAGCTGGAAATTTACGCTGATGACGTGAAGTGCACGCACGGCGCGACCATCGGGCAGTTGAATCACGAAAGTATTTTCTACCTGCGTTCGCGCGGCATGAGCTTGGACACGGCGAAGCAGATGTTGATTCACGCCTTCGCCGGCGAAATCATCGAACGCATCCAATGCGAGCCGGCGCGAGCGGTGATTGACAAGCTCGTGTGGGATCGCCTCGAAGCGAACCCGCATTTGTTGGGGAAATAATAATTTGCCGCAGAGTCACAGAGGACACCAGAAAGACCAATTTTCAACTCTGTGTCTCTGTGGCTAAAACAACATGTTTGACGACGTAAACGATCTTTATCAGCAGGTCATCCTTGACCACTGCAAGCAGCCGCGCAATTTCCACGAGATGCCGGATGCCACCCGCATGGCGCAAGGTCACAACCCGCTGTGCGGCGACAACCTCAAATTATTTCTCACGCTGGACGGTGAGGTCATCAAGGACGCGAGTTTTGTAGGTTCCGGTTGCTGCATCTCGAAAGCGTCGGCTTCACTCCTGACAGACAACGTCAAAGGCAAAACCAAGGCCGAGGCGGAAAAAACCTTTGAGCAAGTCCGCGGCATGATCACGACGGGCAAGGTGAACGGCGATGTCGGCAAGCTCGCGGTATTCGCGGGTGTTTACAAATATCCCGCGCGCGTGAAGTGCGCGATCCTTTCGTGGCACGCACTGATGGGCGCATTGCGCGGCGAGGCGGCGCCGGTCAGCACGGAAAACGATCAGACGTGATTTGATTTTAACCGCGGTAACAGCGATGATATTTCCATTATGAGTTCCGAACAAAAAATTCTGACGCGCGATGTCGAGGCATCCGTCGTTCCCATCGGCACGAAAGTCACGTTGCAAAAGGGTGAGACCGCGCACATCACGCAATCGCTCGGCGGCACTTACACCGTCATCGTGAATGGCAACATGTTCCGCATCGAGTCGAAGGACGCCGATGCGTTGGGCATTGAAGTTGTCGCCGCACCCGTGACCGCCACCGCGAGCGGGCCGATGACGTTGGAACAGCTAGAGAAAAAAGTCTGGGAGTCACTAAAAACCTGTTACGACCCGGAAATCCCCGTTAACATCGTTGACCTCGGATTGATTTACGACTGTCACCTCACGCCCATCGGCGCGGATAATTACAAGGCTGATGTGAAGATGACCTTGACCGCACCCGGTTGCGGCATGGGCCCGGTGCTCGCGCAGGACGTGCAGAACAAACTCATCTCACTCGAACCGATTGACGAGGCAAACGTCGAGCTCGTCTGGGATCCGCCGTGGAACCAAGGCATGATGACTGAAGCGGCCAAGCTGCAACTGGGTCTGCTGTGAGACAGGATTAACAGAATTTACAGGATTTAATTTCTATCCGGTTAATCTTGTAAATCCTGTCTAAACTCTGCGTTTATTTTTCAATGAGTGCCAACATTGACTGGGCAAAATTGCGCGCTGACTTTCCGATTCTCGATCAGAAAGTCCACGGGAAGCCGCTGGTTTATTTCGACAACGCCGCCACCTCGCAGAAACCGCGCTCCGTGATTCAATCGCTCGTGAATTACTACGAACGCGACAATGCCAATGTCCATCGTGGCATCCATGAGTTGAGCAACCGCTCGACGAATGCGTTTGAAGCTGCGCGCACGCGCACGGCCAAATTCATCAACGCCAAGAGCGCTGATGAAATCATCTGGACGCGCGGCACCACCGAAGCCATCAACCTCGTCGCCGCATCGTGGGGCACGAAGAACCTCAAGGCAGGCGATG
>CAIKKJ010000085.1 GCA_903827955.1 uncultured Verrucomicrobia subdivision 3 bacterium | reverse complement strand
GGTTTTTGCCGCTGGTTAAGAGCAACTCAACCGCCTGCTGGCGGAAGTTTGCATCATATGGTTTGTGTGTTCGTGGCATAGGTCTTTCGCTTTCTATTTACCACTCCGTTTACTTGTGTCCACAAAATCGAAGAAACCTCATTCACTCTTTGCCCGTTCGCTTCCGTCGCCTGACGCTGCGCTCGGCGACGGGGACGGCGCAGCGCGCGCATCCCTACCACGCGCTCCGCAAAATTTTATTTTCCTTCTTCTGCGCTGGTCTTCTTCGCCTTCTGATTCGCGGCAAAATCTTTGCGCGCCTGTTTTGGGTCATAACCTTGCGCGGTGAGATATTCGTCCTCGATCTTGATTTTATACTTTTTGAAGAACGCGGATTTTTCCGTCATCGCCTCGCAGTCAATCGCCTCCTCGCGCGCGGCCTGGAGATTTTGCAGCACCACGGCCGACTGCGCTTCGGTCAGCTTCGGAAAAATTTGCCGATACACGTCGTAGGTCACCTTGACCTTTTTGACGGTCAACGCGTCCTTCGCCGCTTCCACCTGCGCCGGTGTGAGCACGGCGGACAACTCGGCCAGAAATTTTTCATGCTGCGGCTGGAACGTGGCATACACGCCGTGAATTTTTTCGAGCGCGGCATTGGCGGCGACGGGGCTTTGTTTTGAGCGCGCGTCGTTGAACTCGTTCCATAACGGCTTGATCAGCGCGTCGTTCGTCGCATGCCACGTTCGCAGCGCGGCAAACTGCGCGATGAGAATTTCGCGGACGGTTTTTTCCTTTGCAACGTCCATATCGCCGAGCGCAGCGAGAATGGGTTTTAGATGCTTTTCGAGCGTGGCGTTTTCTCTTTCGCCGGCATTGTTCGTCTGCGCGTCGGCGTGGATGGTCGCGGAAAAAAGCAGGCCGGTTAAAAACACAATCAGCACAAGGGGTTTCATCGCCCCATGACAATTCTTCCGCCGCCCATTGTCAATCGCGGTCGCCGCCGCAAACTGCCAGATTCCTTGAAGAAATTGTCCGCATATCACCACGGCCGCTGACGGTCGGGGCGTTTTTTGGGCGCGGGCGCGGGCGCGAATTCATCACCCGCCTGCGCGCGAATGGCGGTGAGCGTTTCATCAATCACACCCAGTAGTTCCTGCCGTCCCTGTCCGCTCTGCGCGGAGCAGGTGAAGGCGGTCGGTGGCTGCACAAACCACGCGGCGATGCGTTCCATGAACGCGGCGATGTTCGCCTGCACTGCCGCCGCCGCCGCCTTGTCCGCCTTGGTGAACACCAGCACAAACGGCACGCCGTGTCGCACCAGCCACTCGATGAATTCCAAATCCATGTCCTGCGGCGGCAGGCCTGAATCCACCAGCGCAAACACCAGCGACAAACTTTCCCGGCACTTCAGGTAATTCGCCACCGCCTTGTTGAACCGCGCGCTGTCCTTCTTCGCGCCTTCCGCAAAACCGTAGCCGGGCAGATCCACCAGCCGCCAGGTTTTGTTGATGTCGAAAATATTGATCATCTTCGTGAACCCCGGCGTGGGCGACACGCGCGCCAGGCCGTGTTCGCCGGCCAGCAGGTTCAGCAACGAAGACTTGCCGACGTTCGAACGGCCGATGAAGGCGAACTCCGGCAACGACCCGACCGGACACGCGTCCAGATCCGGCGCGCTGCATAGAAATTTGGCGGATGAAATTTGCACGATGAAATAACCGTGGGCAGTCTCGCAGAAAAAATGCCGGACGAACACTTTTGTTTTCTCCGACAGCCTTTATCCTTTCGGCGATGCAGAAATTTTTTTTCGTCTTGAAATTGAAGTTTTTGGACGCCGTTGGTGGCGGCGTTTTTTTCTGCGTGCGCCGGCTGGAACACCGGCTTTCCCCGGCCGCATTGTGGACGCTGGTGAGTCCGGTGGCCGCCGGACGCACCGCGTTGAACCTGCTGTTCAGAAAACCCCGGCCGGCCGCGAGGCTGCCGGAATTTTTGCACGGCTGGGCCGGCGTGCCAGCCATCCGCGGGCAACGCCGCGCGGATTATCTGAACCGCCTGCTGGAAAATTTTCCCGATCGTCTCGCCGATGAAAAATGGCGCGGGCGTTGTCGGATAGACGGCCTGGAACACTGGCACGCGGCGCAGGCCGCCGGGCGGCCGGTGGTGCTGGCGTTTTTTCACTTCGGCCCGATTTTCCTGATGGGCTATTGGCTGCGCGCCTTTGGTTTGCCGGTTGCCGCCTTTTCCGGCGGTAAAAATTTTCTGCGCGGACGGCTCGCAAAACTCAAGGACGCCCACTCGCCTGTGGCAGGCGTGCCTAATTTTTTTTATATGGATGAATTGCGCCAGTCGCTGGTTTTCCTCGACAAAGGCAACGCGTTGCTGATCGCGATTGATTCACCCGCTGAAAAAAATGTCATCATCTCCGCTGTGGACGGTTGGAATTTTGAGATGCCCACCGGCCCGATCCGCATGGCGGTGCGGCGGCGGGCGGTGTTGATTCCGTTTTCGCTGGTGGACGAAGGCGGCTGGAATTTTCGCCTGCAACTGCATCAGCCGGTTCCCGAGGCATGGTTGAGCGGCGAGGAAAATTTTTAAGCGGCGGCGAATCATCTGCTCGCAGAATTATTGCCCGTGATCCAGTCGCACCCAGAGCAATGCCGCACGGAACTGGCGCGGCGGTTCTGTAAAAAATAAAGGCGCGGATTGCTCCGCGCCTTTTTTGGTGTTTTTAAATTTTAGCTCAAGCGCATCGGCATCACCACGTAGAGAAACGCGCCGTTAATTTTCAAAACGCCGGGGCTTAATTCATCAATCAGCTCGATGAAAACTTCGTCCTCGGCCAGCGCCGCGAGCGGGTCAATGAGGTAACGCGGATTGAAGGCGATGGCCATTTCCTTGCCCTTGTAATTCACGGCGAGCGTTTCGCGCGCCTCGCCGACTTCCGGCGAGTTGGCGGTGATTGAGAGCGTGTTGCGGCCGAACGTGAGCTTCACAGAGTTGGCCTTTTCGCTGGTCATGATTTCGGCGCGGCGCAAGGCGGAGAGCAGTTCTTCGCGGTGAAGCGGAACGCGTTCCTTGGGTTCGCCGGGGATGACCTGGCGGTAATTCGGATAATTACCCTCAATCAATTTTGTGATGAGCAGCACGGAAAAACCCTTGTCATCCTTGAGCGAAAATGAGGCCTGATTTTCACCGAACTTCAATTCCACGTCGCCTTTTTCCTGCAGCAGACGGTTCAGTTCGTTCACGGCCTTGGCAGGCACGATGAATTCGCCCGCGCTCTTTTCGGAGATGTCCACTTCCTCGTCCACTAGCGCGAGCCGTCGGCCATCGGTGGCCACGAGCGTCATTTTGCCGTCCTTGAGACTGATGAAAATGCCATTGAGCACGTAGCGCGATTCGTCCGTGGAAACGGCGAACGAAGTTTTCTTGAGCATCGAGCGAATGGTTTCCTGCGAGATGGCAACTTTCTTGTCGTCCTTGAACTGCGGCAACGGCGGAAATTCATCCGCGCCCAAACCGTGAATCTTGAAGAACGACCCACCGCTGCGGATGCTGGTGATATTTTTTTCGTCCGTCTCTATTTCGATTTCGCCGGTGAGTTCGCGCACGATGCCAAAAAGTTTTTTTACCGGCACGGTGGTAGCGCCGGCTTTTTCCACCTTTGCTTCAACGGAGCAAGCCACGGTCACGTCGAGGTCGGTCGCGGTGAACTCCAGCTTGCTGCCGTCGGCGCGCAACAGGACGTTGGACAAAATCGGCAGCGTGGTGCGGGTGCTGACGACGTTTTGCACGGCCTGGAGTCCGGCGATAATCTGGTCTTTGGTGATGATGATTTTCATGCGCGCTGTCTATAATAGAATTCTTTTCTTTAAAAAAACTATCCGTATTAAGGCCGGTGAACAAGCCTAACAACTTCAAATCTGTAATGGCCGGCTGCGAATTTTGTTTTCGTCAGCACCGACAACTTTAAGGTAGCGACACCAGCAAAATAGAAAAGTCAAAGTTGTTGGCACTATGCACAAGTCATTCACAATCCGCTGGCAGTTTATCGGCGTAGTTGTGCGCGGCGGATGATTTCCGGCAAAACCGAGCAAACAAAATCCACATCTGCAATGGTCGAATCGCGGCCGAGCGAAAAACGCACCAGCGAATTCGCCGACTCTTTTTTACCAATTGCCAAAATCACATGGCTTGGCTCCAGCGAACCGGCCGAGCACGCCGAACCGCTCGAGGCGCAGATGCCTTCCACGTCCAGCCCCGCCATCAGCGCGATGCCGTCCGAACCGCTAACGGAGAAAGCGACTGTGTTACCAAGGGAATTATCAAGCGGTGAAACCAGTTCGCAGCCGGGAATGGTTGCCACGCAGGCCTTCAGTTTTTCCACAAGCGGTCTTAATTTTTCGGAATTAAACACCGGCGTTTTGACAAATTTTTCCAGCGCCGCAACCAGGCCGATGATGGCCGGAAGATTTTCCGTGCCCGCGCGTCGCTCGTTTTCGTGCCCGCCGCCAAACAAAATCGGATTGGGATGCAACGGCGATTTGATGTAGAGCAAGCCCGCGCCTTTCGGGCCGTGAAATTTGTGGGCGCAAACGGAAACCAGATCGGCGTTGAACTGGCCCAGGTTTTCAAACGGCAGCTTGCCGAACCATTGCACGGCGTCGGTGTGAAAAATAATTTTCCGCTCGCGGCACAGCGCACCGATTTGGGCGACGGGTTGGAGCGTGCCGATTTCATTGTTCGCCGCCATCACCGAGGCGAAAATCGTGTCGGGGCGAATGGCCATTTCAAAATCAGCCAACGCTATGCGCCCTTCGGAATTGACCGGCAGCCGCGTGACGGAAAAACCTTCATTTTTTTCGAGATAATCAAAGCATTGCAGCACCGCGTGATGTTCGATGGCAGAGGTGATGAGATGTTTGCCTCTGGCTTTCAGCGCGCGCGCCGTGCCGAAGATGGCGAGATTGTTCGCCTCCGTGCCGCCGCTGGTGAAGATGATTTCACTCGGCTTCGCACCCAGAAATTTTGCCGCGCGATCACGCGCATCGTCGAGCAACGCCCGCGCTTTGCGGCCGATGTGATGCACGGACGAGGGATTGCCCCAGTTCTCCGCGAGAAACGGCAGCATGGCCGTCCGCACCTCCGCATCCGGCGGCGTGGTGGCATTGTAATCAAAGTAAATCGTGCGCGGCACGTCACCACAGTAGAAAACGGAATGGCCAGTCACAAAACAAAACTTCCGGGTGCGGTTAATCCGGCTTGAAAAAATCCGCGCCCCGGTTTCTCATGCGGGCATGAAAATAAAATATCTAAGGCACCTAATTCTCTCGGTTTTATTCACCGCCACAATAATTTTAGTCACTGGCTGTGACACGGTTCCCATCACCGGCCGTTCGCAGATTAATTTCATTCCCGCCGACCAGGAGATGACGCTTGGCCTTTCCAGCTTTGAAACGCTGAAAAAATCCACACCCATCAGCAAGGACGCCGCCGCGAACGCGTTGGTGCAAAAGGTAGGCCACCGTATCGCCGCCGTCACCGGCAAGGACATGCCGAACGCGCAATGGGAATTCGTCGTGTTCGAGAGCAAGGAGGCGAACGCGTTCTGCCTGCCCGGCGGCAAGGTCGGCGTTTATACCGGCATTCTGCCGATCACGAAGGACGAGGCCGGGCTGGCCACAGTTATCGGCCACGAAGTTTCGCACGCGGTGGCCAAGCACGGCGCGGAACGTATGAGTGAAGGCATGATGGCGCAGTTTGGCGGGGAACTTCTCGGCGTGGCGGCCTCGAGCGCCGACCCGCGCTGGCAGGCATTGCTGAACAGCGCCTACGGTATCGGTGCGCAAGATTTTGTGCTGCCGGCGCACAGCCGCAAGCAGGAATCCGAGGCGGATCATATCGGGCTGATTTACATGGCGCGGGCGGGCTACGACCCCGAGGCGGCGGTGCAATTCTGGCAGCGCTTTTCCGATTTCAACAAGCAGAACGGCAGCGGCAACACGCCGTCATTTTTGCGCACGCATCCGACGGATGAAACGCGCATCCAACAACTGAAAAGCTGGCTGCCCGAGGCGAAGGCACAGATGAAGACGCAGTGAAATTTTTAGCGCTTTTAAGACATGGCAATACTTGCTCACCTTTTGTGCGTTCAATGCAAAGAGCGCGTCTGTCTGGGAAAATGGTTGCGGAGTGACAAGGGTATCGGTCTTGGATTTTGGCGCGGCGGACAAACCCCAGAGCAGACCGGTGTGAAAACAATGCATTTTATCGCGCGACATCTGAATCACGAAGTTCTGGCTTTGTCGGATGGAGAATATGAGCGGCGCGTTGATTGTGGAGAATACCGGAATGTAGAAACTGAACTCGATGGAGAACCACCAAGCGGATAAATCAAAAACGGACAGGCAACCTTGCCTGTCCGTTTTTTGATTAGCGCTAATCAGCGCCGATAAGCGGTTAAAAAAAATCACACCGCCTCGTCACCGCGCTCGTCGGTGCGGATGCGCACGGCCTCCTCAATCGCGGAGACAAAAATTTTTCCGTCGCCAATCTTGCCGGTCTTCGCGGCCTTGATAATGGCTTCCACGGCGGCCTTCACTTGGTTGTCGGGAATGACGGTTTCGATTTTGATTTTGGGCAGGAAGTCCACGGTG
>CAIKKJ010000084.1 GCA_903827955.1 uncultured Verrucomicrobia subdivision 3 bacterium | reverse complement strand
GCCGGTCGCGCCGCCTGCGACAGCGATGGGATGGTGGCCGAGCAATTGAAACCGGCGCAACGCGAGCAGCGGCACGAGATTGCCGACGTGTAAAGAATCCGCCGTCGGGTCGAATCCGCAGTAAAGCGTGATGGGCGCGGCGATTTTCTTTTCCAATTCCGCCGCGTCCGTGCAGTCGGCGACGAGGCCGCGCCATTTCAGTTCATCAATGATGCTCACGCAGGCAGGTTAAATCGCCGCGAGCGAAATGCCAATTTCCAATTGCCGTCTAACTTTGGACTTTGGACTTTAGCCTTGGGACTTTAACCTGCGCGCGTGTCAAAAATGCTGAAAGCCTCCGGCGCCATGGCCGCCGCGACTCTCTTGAGCCGCGTGCTCGGCATGGTGCGCGTGATGGTCTATGCGCGCTTCATGGGCGACGGCTGGGTGGCAGGCGCTTTTACGTTCGCCTTTCAAATCCCGAATCTATTCCGCCGGCTGCTCGGCGAAGGCGCGCTGACGGCGGCATTCATCCCCATCTTCAAGGAGAAGGAAAAAAATCACGGTGAAGCGGAAATGTGGAAAGCCGCCAACGCCGTCATCTCCGGCCTCGTCGTCGTGGCGAGCGTCTTGATCGCGCTCGTGATGCTCGGAATCGCCGTTGCCCTGTCGGTGCATCAATTCAGCCCTAGCACAGATTTGATGCTGCGGCTGCTGTTCGTGATGTTTCCCTACATGGTGCTGGTCTGCATCGCAGCGGCGCTGATGGGCATGCTCAATGCGCGCGGCCATTTCTTCATCCCCGCGATGGGCGCGACAATGCTGAACCTCGTGATGATTTCTTCCGTTTTGTTTTTTGCACCGAAGCTGGGATTGGAACTGCCGAAGGAAGGGCGTTTGCCCGTGCAGATTTTTGCGCTCGCTTACGGCGTGCTGGTGGCGGGCATGGCGCAGGCGGCGTTTCAAGTGCCGACGCTTTGGCGCGAGGGCTTCCGCTACCGCTGGGTTTCGCCGTGGAAAAATGAAACCGTGCGCCTCGTCGCCACGCGGATGATTCCCGGCACAATCGGCGTCGCGGCATTCCAACTTAACGTGCTGCTCGTCCAAAGTCTTGCGTTCTGGATTGACCCGCAGATCAACGCCTCGTTCGAATACGCCGTGCGCCTGATGGAGCTGCCGCAGGGAATGTTCGGCATCTCGCTCGCCACATTTTTGCTCACGTCGTTGAGCAGCCTGGCGATTGATAAAAATTATACCGAGTTCCGCGCGCAGCTTGGCCACGGCCTCGCCTCGCTGCTGTTCGTGAATCTCGTCGCCGCCGCGCTGCTGGTGGCGCTGGCCACGCCTATCATGCGACTGCTGTTCGAGCGCGGACTCTTCACTGCTGCCTCGACCGACCGCGCCGCATTCGCACTCGTGTGCCTCGCGCCGGGACTCGTGGCGTTCTCGGCGGTGAATGTTCTGGCACGCGCCTTTTTCGCGTTGGGCGACACGCAGACGCCGATGAAAATCAGTCTCGTCTGCCTCGCGCTGAACCTGATGCTGGCGGCAATTCTCATCGGCCCGTTGAAGCAAGGCGGGCTCGGCATCGCGAACACCGCGACCTCAGTCATCAACGTTGCGCTGCTGCTCTTCGCGTTACGGAAAAAACTGGGCAAGCTGGAGATGGAGTCGTTGCGGAACACCTTCCGCCCGCTCACCCTCGGCGCATTGCTCGCGTGCGTCGCCGCGTGGTGCGGTTGGATGCACTGGGAAGAATGGTTCGGCCACGAGACACTCGCGCTGAAGATCGGCGCGGTGTTTGTGCCCGCGGGAATCGCGGGGGGAATCTACTGGCTGCTGGCGCTTCTCTGCAAAATTCCAGCGGCGAAGGAGATGACGGAGTTTGCGCTGGCGAAGTTTAAGCGGCGGAAATAGAGCTAAAGAGCGGCTTGGGCTTAATCAAACGGTTGAGCTGACAGATATCTTTTGCAAAAAGACCTCTAACTTTATAACGGACTCGCGTTCAATACCGTGAACCGTATGCATAGAATGAGCATAGAGGTGCGGAGGAATCGCTACAAACCTGTATCCCATCGTTTTCATTCCTAAAATGGTATAGTAGATACCGGGAAGTATATCAGCCTGTCTCGCAAGAATTCTGTCGCGCTCAAAAACCACATGTGATCTATGCATCGTTGGTTTACTCCAAGAGATGCGTGCCACGTCACCAGATTCATCTATATATGGCACGGGGTCTTGTAAAACCGTATTAAACTCCAATGGGTCTCCCTTGTTGCGGTAGAATTTCAAGACTGCATTGAACCGGTCACAGTCCTTAATCGGTTCTCCGTAACCCGCGATCTCTTTCAACAATTTGACACCAGCTTGAATTTTCATAGTTGCGCCAAAATTATTGTCTGACATTTATTTGAGCGGCGTTCAACGCGGAATTTGTTCCTGCTCAGCCACAATTTTCAAATCGCCACCGTAGCGATCCAGCCCTTGTCGCCGAACTGCGATTTGAATTTTTCCGCCATGGTTTCCGCTGCCTTCAGATTTTCTGCGATGGCAAAGGTCGTCGAACCGCTGCCAGACATGAGCGATACCAGCGCACCGTTCTCGCGGAGGAATTCCTTGTAGAGTTGCAGCACGGGAAACTTGTCGAACGCCGGAGCTTCGAGGGAATTATAGAAATGGTCGAGCGCCGCCCCCTCACCCCGGCCCTCTCCCCCGATGGGGGCGAGGGAGTCGGAAATTTGCAACGCCGCGACCAATTTTTCCGCGCGACCGGGTGTGCCGTTCTGGTCTTTCGGAAAGCGCGCGAGGGTTTGATACGACCACGGCGTGGAAATGCCAAAGCCGGGATGCACGAGGAAGAACGCCCTGCCCTTCAGCGCCAGGAAATTTTCCAGCGTCCGCACCTTTTCACCGCGGCCAGTCGCGAGCGCGGGCTTGTCGTAGAGAAAGAACGGAACGTCCGAGCCAAGCGCGGCAGAAAGTTCATGCAGCTTTTCCACCGGCAATGGTGCGCCGAACAATTCATTCAGCGCGGAGAACGTCACTGCCGCATTCGCGCTGCCGCCGCCGATGCCGCCGGCGAGCGGGAGGTTTTTTTGCAGATGGATTTTTACGCCGTCAGAAATGTTTGCGGCGGCGAGAAAGGATGTGGCCGCGCGGTGGACGAGATTTTTGGAATCGCACGGCAGTTCGGGATGGCTGCAAGTGAGTTGCAGGCTGCCGCCGGCACGTTCGAAGGTCATCGCGTCGCAGAGGTTCACCGGCTGCATGACGGTTTCCAGTTCGTGAAAGCCATCAGCGCGCTTGCCGAGGATGTTCAGGATGAGGTTGACCTTGCAGGGTGATTGTTTTTCGAGACGCATCGGAACTTATTTTTAACCACGAAACACACGAAACACACGAAAAAGATTTTTATTCATAGGGGCGAAATAAAAAACGCGCCGAATCACTTCGGCGCGTCAGGAAAAATCATTTTTTAGTTGTCGAACACTTTGAACCGGCTGCCGGGGATGAACGGCGCGCCGTCGCCGCCGCTGAAGCCGGTGAAGGTGTCGGTGTCAAACAATGGATCGGAAATCAGGCCGGGCTTGTAGCTCTCGGGGCTTTGCGGCCGCGCCGGGATGTAGTTCGTTAGCAACGGGCGATACGGCGGCAGCGGGAAGGTGACGACTTCGTAGATGCCCAGGCCAGCGCGGACAATGGATTTGTGAAAGCCGCTGTAAGCGCCGTAGGTGTAGCCGACATCCGGTGTGTCGAGAATGGCATTCTGCTCGATGGAACGACGCATATCGCCCCAGCGGATGAGCTCGTAGGAATTGCTCATGCCGCGGCCGAGCTTGCGTTCCGGGCCGGCGCAGCCGGTGAAGACGAGGGCGGCGCAAACCGCGATGAGGGGAAAAATTATTTGGCGCATACGTTGGTCAGATTGGTGGCGTGAATTTACCGCGAATCGCCCGCTTGTAAAGTGTGTTTATTCAATGCCAGTGCCGTTGCAGCCACGGCCAGGCATGAACCCAGCCCTGCCACAACGCCGCCGCCGCGAGCGCGACCAGCAACAGCACGAGTAGGATTTTCCGCCGCGCCCGCGCCCGGTTGGGCTGTTCCCAATACCACGCAATCCAAACGCTCAATTCAAACAGGCCCTGCAACGGGATGAACATCATCACCTGCGTCAGCACTTCCGGCGTGGTGAGCAGCGCGCCGAGCGTGAGGTTGATGACGATCATGTAGCGGCGCGCCTTCGAGAGGATGCCGTAGTTCAGCACGCCGATTTTCACGAGTGTCAGAATCACCACGGGCATTTCAAAACCCAAGCCCATGCCGAGCATGAAGCGACAGACGAAGCTGATGTAATCCTCCGCGCGCCATTGCGTCGCGCCGAAACCGAGCCAGCCCGAATACATCTGCGACGCCGCGAGCGCGACGGGCATGAGAATGAAATAGCAGAACGACACGCCGGCGAGGAACAGGCCGCCGCCGATGAAGATTGCACGGTAAATGTATTTCCGCTCGCGCATCCGCAAGGCGGGAAAAACAAACGACGCGATAAAATACATCAGAAATGGCGAGGCCAAAACGAGTCCACCGTAAATGCCCGCCTGAAACGCCACGAAAAATCCGCCCGCCGGACTCAAGTTCACCAGCTCAATGTGCATCTGCTGCAATTCCGCGATGGCGCGCGGGTTGTCGTCCACGCGCCAGCCGAGGATTTGATTGGTGCCCAGCGTGAGCGGTTCCACGGCGACGGCAACGAAACGATTGGTTCCGAGGTTCAGCGCGGTGCTTTGCTCCGGGGAAATTTCAAAATTGCCAAGATGATTCGTGCCGAAGTTGACGGTGGCAATCTGGTTCGTGCCGGGATAGCTCATCGGCGCGCGGGTCAGCGGCCATTTGATGATGGCGATGACGTAGTTTGCCGCGAAGAGGCAGATGAGCATGCCCAGTCCGACGGCGACGGAGCATTTGACGAGCAGCCAGCGAAAATCTTCGAGGTGTTCGAGAAAAGTTTTAACCGGGCCGCCGCCATCATCCGGCGGTTCTGGGGAAAATTCGGCCATGAAAAAACGGCGGATGCAAAAACCGTCCGCCGGTCAGGAGACTTTCGTTTCCGTCGGCTTGACTTGCGCTTGTGCGGTGGTGTTGGCCGGGGCGGCGGGATTGGCGGGCGGCGTAGTTTCCGTGCTGGCGGTGTTGATTTCGTCCACGACTTCCTTGCTCGCCTTCTTGAATTCCTTGATGCCGAGGCCGACGCCGCGCGCGAGTTC
>CAIKKJ010000083.1 GCA_903827955.1 uncultured Verrucomicrobia subdivision 3 bacterium | reverse complement strand
TGCATGGATAAAAAGCCGCACCCGTCGTGGCGTTGGCGGTTGCTCAAAAAAAATCAGTTGGATAATACCATTGAAAAACAAGGGGATTATGTGGCCAGTTCAGAAAAATTTCCGGCTGGCATCGCTGCTGCTAAAGCCGCATAGCCAATTTGTATTTGGCCGGACGCGCACAGTTCAACCAACAACCAAAATGAAAAAAATCGAAGCAATCATCAAACCGTTCAAGCTCGAAGAGGTCAAGGATGCCCTCGCCGAAATCGGCATCGAAGGCATGACCGTCAGTGAGGTCAAGGGATTCGGTCGCCAGAAGGGGCACACCGAAATCTACCGTGGCAGTGAATACACCGTGGACTTCCTGCCCAAGATCAAAATCGAACTCGTCATCGCCGACGGCCAGAAGGACGCCGCCGTGGGGGCGATCATCAAGGCTGCCAAGACCGGTAAAATCGGTGACGGCAAAGTCTTCGTTGCCACCGTCGAAGAAGTCATTCGCATCCGCACTGAAGAAAAAGGTGACGCCGCCGTTTAACCAAAACCAACCGAACCTTACTCGATAAACAAAATGAAAAAATTTATTCTAACTCTGGCTCTGATTGGCGCGGCTGCGGTCAGCACAATCACGGTTCGTGCGGATGATACAAACATTGTCGCGGCGGTCACGAACGCTGTGGCGGCTGCGGCGGCACCGGCCACGCCGCCCCCCTTGCCGGCGGCTTCGCTCGACCAACGCGTCGCTGCGCTCGAAGCTTACCTGGCAAACACCGACCCGACGACGGCGTTGAAGGATACGAATGGCACCGTTGCTTTCGCTAATCCAATCATCGGCAACCCCGGCCCCGGCCACAACGCGTGGCTGCTCACCAGCACGGCGTTCGTGTTGTTCATGACACTGCCCGGCCTCGCGTTGTTCTACGGCGGCATGGTTCGCAAAAAGAACGTGCTGTCTGTCCTCGCGCAATGCTTCCTGATCACCGGCCTCGTGACCATCCTCTGGGTGTTTGTGGGCTACGGCATGGTCTTCGGTGGCAGCGGCGGCGACAACATCGGCAAGGAAGACGCCATCGCCGGCTGGGTCGGCAAGCCTGGTGCCGACTTCATGCTGGGTGCGGTTACGTCTGCGCCGAACAGCAATTACTCCTACTGGGTTTCGGAAAACGTGTTCGCCATGTTCCAATTGATGTTCGCCATCATCACCCCGGCGCTCATCATCGGCTCCATCGCGGAACGCATGAAGTTCAAGGCCATTCTGGTGTTCATGACGCTGTGGATGCTCATCGTGTATTTCACGCAGGGCCACGCGGTCTGGGGCATCAACGGCTACATGAACGGCGTGTGGAACGCCAAGGCGGGAATTCACGCGATTGACTTCGCCGGCGGCACGGTGGTGCACATGACCTCTGGTTGGTCGGCGCTCGTGCTCTGCCTCATCCTCGGCAAACGTAAAGGCTTTGGCAAAGTGAACTTCGCGCCGCACAGCCTCGTGCTGACTTACATCGGCACCGGCATGCTGTGGGTCGGTTGGTATGGTTTCAACTCCGGTTCCGCCTGCGCGGCGGACGTGGTGGCGGCGAACGCCTTCACGACCACGACCATTGCGACGGCCGTTGCGTCCTTCGTCTGGCCGATGTGGGAGTGGATCGCCAAAGGCAAGCCGAGCGTGCTCGGTTTCTGCTCCGGTGCCGTTGCCGGTCTCGTGGTTATCACGCCCGCTTGCGGTTTCGTGACGCCCCAAGGCTCGATCTACATCGGCCTCGCTGCCGGCACGATCTGCTGGTTCATGTGCTACAAAGTCAAAGGCTGGTTCGGTTACGATGACGCGCTCGACACCTTCGGCGTGCACGCCATCGGCGGCACTGTTGGTGCCATCATGACCGGCATGTTGGCGCGTAATGCCGTCAACGCCAACCTCGCGACGAACCTCAAGGCCTACGTCACGGACAGCTGGTTCCAGCCGCTCGTGAAAGAACAGATTAAAGCCGTTGCCATCACGATTGTGTTGAGCGTCATTGGCACATTAGTCATCGCCTTCATCACCAAGTTGCTCGTCGGCCTGCGCGTGAGCGAAGAAGTCGAAGAAGTCGGTCTCGACGAATCCGAGCACGGCGAAGTCGGCTATCACGGCTGAAACAGATTAAGTGGGGAATAACACACGGCGGGCAACGCAAGTTGCCCGCCGTTTTTATTTTTAAAGTTTCCACATTTCCACCTGCGTCAACCGGGACAGAAAAAGGGTGAAAATTAAACCACCTGCACTACCACCGCCGTGGTGTTGTCCCGGCCAGAATTGGCGACGGATGCCTCGACGAGCAGGTTGGCGGGTGTCGTGCCGATATTTTTTGTGTCTGTCCGTAACAATTCCACCAGCTTGTGGTCAAACAATCCTTCCGTCAGGCCGTCCGAGCAGAGTAGAAAAATATCGCCACGCTCGCACTTTACCACGCCGGTGTGCGGCGTGACAAATTGGTTCTGTCCGCCGAGTGCCCGTTGCAGCACGTTGCGGCGCGGATGCGTGCGGGCCTCATGCTCACTGATCTGCCCCTGACGCAGCAACCAGCCGACGTAGGTATCATCGGGCGTCAGTTGTTTGATTTCCATTTCGCCGTGCGGCAAATGATAAATCCGGCTGTCGCCGATGTGTCCGAAATACATCCAGCCCGGCGTGAACCATGCGAGGCTCATCGTGGTCTGCATCCCTTCCGTTTCCTCGTAGCTGCCGCCGACATAAACGAGGGCGCGGTGAACTTGCAGAAAAAGTTCAGCAAGCGTTTCCGCGCAGCGCGATTTAGCGTCGTCACCGGTCGGCTGGGTGAAACGCGGGAGCAGCCGTGTGATTTTTTCCACGGCGATGTTGCTGGCGTATTCGCCGGCCTTGGCACCGCCCATGCCGTCGCACACGGCGAAGGCGAAGGCGTGTTCGGCGGTAGCGGCTTCGCCAAATTTTCCCAACCGCTGCACCTCGCGCTCATCAAACATCAGGCCGAGAAACGCATCCTCATTATTCTTGCGCACGCGTCCGATGTCTGTGCAGCCGGACCAACCGAGGCGGGGAACGGGATTTTTGGACGAAGGTTTCATTTCTACTTCGGCGGCAGGATGGTGGCGAACTCAAAATCAATCAAACAAAAGCGTCCGTCAGAAAAACGATAGGTCACGTTTCGCACGTCCGGGTCGTCGTGGCGCACGCCAAAATTTTCCAGCTCTGAAAAAATTTCCGCGCGGCGTTTTTCGTCGAGTTGCTCTACGCGCTGGCCGCAGTTGGTGGTGACGATACGCGGGAGGTTTTCATCCGCTTCGAGCAGGCGCGGCACAAACGGGCAGCCGCGCGCCTCCAGATGCCGCAGCACGCGGACCTCGTTTTCAAACCGTCGCATCGCATCCGCGCCGTGGTAAGTCTTGAAGACGCGGCCATCAAACGCGAGGTGGACGGTCGCGCGCAAAGTGTCTTTGACCTTCAGCACGGTTCTACATTTGCACAGCGCGGTTAAAAAACGACAGAAAAATTTTATAAATTGCCGTCCGGGTAATTTTTTTGGACAAATAAACCCCAGTCATCACAAGGAAAAGCTCGTTGTGCATAATTCATCGCGCAAAATTCTTGCGGCATGGCACTTGCCCTGCTAAAAAACCGCGCATCACAGGTTCAATCGCAATTGGATTGGATTTCTGTTTTACCGACGAAAACCACAACCATCACGACAATGGCCAAATATAAATTAGAATACCTCTGGCTCGACGGCTACGAACCCGTCGCCAACCTCCGCGGCAAAACTCAAATCAAGGAGTTCGCCAAATTTCCGAAACTCGAAGAGCTCCCAATGTGGGGCTTCGACGGCAGTTCGACACGTCAGGCCGAAGGCCGCACGTCCGATTGCATGCTTAAGCCCGTGGCCGTCTATCCCGACACCACCCGCAAAAACGGCGTGCTCGTGATGTGCGAAGTCATGATGCCGGACGGCAAGACGCCGCATCCGTCCAATGCTCGCGCGACTATTCTCGACGATCCCGGTGCATGGTTCGGTTTCGAGCAGGAATACTTTCTCTACAAGGACGGCAAGCCCCTCGGCTTCCCGTGCGGCGGCGGCTATCCGTATCCGCAAGGTCTTTACTACACCGGTGTCGGCTACGCCGCCGTGGGTGACATCGCCCGCGAAATCGTCGAGAAACATCTCGACCTCTGCCTCGACGCCGGCATCAATCACGAAGGCATCAACGCCGAAGTGGCGAAAGGCCAGTGGGAATTCCAGATCTTTGGCAAAGGCTCCAAGCACGCCGCCGACCAGATGTGGGTCGCCCGCTATCTCCTTAACCGTCTCTGCGAAAGCTACGGCGTGGATGTGAACTACCATTGCAAGCCGCTCGGCGTGGATGTGGACTGGAACGGTTCCGGCATGCACTCCAATTTTTCGACCACCCACCTGCGTGAAGTTGGCGGCAAGGAATACTTCGAAGCGCTCATGGCTGCGTTCGATAAATACAAGAACGAGCACATCGCCGTTTACGGTCCGGACAATCATCTGCGCCTCACCGGCCTGCATGAAACGCAATCCATTGATAAGTTTAACTACGGCGTTGCGAACCGTGGCGCGTCCATCCGCGTCCCGCACAGCTTCGTCAACAACGGCTATAAAGGTTATCTCGAAGACCGCCGCCCGAATTCGCAGGGCGACCCTTACAAGATTGCCAGCCGCATCTTGCAGACCATTGCCACGGTTCCCACCGGCAAGAAGTCCAAGAAATAATTAACAAGTCCAGGAGGACTGGGGAACAGCGGCGCGAACGAAAGTTCGCGCCGTTTTATTTAATTTTTAGAAACCTCATTCGGCTCGCGCGGCTTCGGTTTCATTTTTCCCATCCGCTCGGCGAATAGATAAAAAACTCCCGGTCCGAAGCAGAGCAGCATCACCGAAATCCCCGTGGCGATGCCCCAAAAAGTTCCCGCCGGGGCGCAGCAATCATCGCGTCGCCGCACGATTACATGGCTGGGCACGGCGATGATGAGTTCCAAAATGCTGCCGCGCAGCAGCCAGCGCGTGGCACGTTTGAGCAGCGCATCGGGTTCGTCATTTTTTGTGGCGCGGCGAAAAATAAAAGCCCAGACGAACCAGAAAAACAGCGCCGTGGCAATCATCGTGAATCCCGCGCTGTCGCCGGAACGAGTGTTTGGGTCAGCGCTGTGACGGAAAAGCAAACTCACATCAAAATACTCGAACGCACCGTCGGTGAAGATGGCGCAGAGAATTGAAAAAATTCCCGCGAACAATAGGTTCGCCAGAAAAAACGCGGTGACGATGACCGGAATTTTCAGGGGTCGTCGTGCCGGCAGCCGGCGTTCGGCGATGTTGATCGGCAGCAGCAGCAAGAGAAATTGTCCGCCGGCCAGCACGGCGAGCCAGACCCAGTAGCCCCATTGCGCAAAAATTTTCGCCGCGTCGGCGATGCTGTTGCTGTTGTTTTTCAAGCCCCAGTTGCCAAACGCGGCGAGCGCGACTGGCACGGTCAGGAGAATCAAGGCGATGGCGTAGAGAAAGACAGTGAGGATGGCCCAGCGTTTCATGGTGCGAGTGTGTTCCCAAGTTTAACGCCGCACCAGCAGAATTGTTGCGCGAAGTTTTAACGCACAATCGCCGTGAGTTCACGGTGCTTGAACTTCACCACGTCGAGTCCGCGCACGGAAATAAGCAGGCCGTTCGTGTCCGGCAATGTCGCCAACGCGTCCGTCGGCACGATGAGGATGAACGGCGGCATGTTCGTCAGGAAATCTTTCGCCTGCGCCAGCTCGCCGAGCGTGAGATAATTCGTCGTCACCGCGCGAAATTTCCACACGAGGCTCGGCTCGCTGAAACCAAAGCAGCCGATTTTAGTTTCCGGTTTCACATAAGCCTGCGTGGCGTTCCAAAGATTTTGTGTCAGGAAATGGCTGCGCGCAAAACCGAAGCCGCCAACCGTGACCGCGAGAATGATTCCAGCCGTAAACGCGAGCCGACGCGTGAACCACAAAGCGATTTTCGCCTCGCCGGAGATTTGCCGCGCAAGCCACAGCGCGATGAGCGGAAAAGCGGGCATCGTGTAATGCGGCAGCTTGGTTTTCACCAGTGAAAACAAGGTAAAAATGATGAGCGCATTCACCAGCAGAAACCAGCCGAGGTCATCGCGCTGGCGTTCCGGCCACCATCTTTTCAGCGCGCCGGGCACACGCAGCGACCACGGAAAAAAACTCGCGAAGAACGTCAAAAAATACAGCGGCAGCAGCGCGATGAATTGCAGCGCGCCGGACGAGCCGTGGCCGTTGATGACATCGAGCGAACGGTTGATGACGTGTTCGCCCATGCCGACGGACCAAAATTTTCCGCCGGTTTGCGCGAGTGCTGGCCCGCCCCACAAGGCGACGAGTGCGACGGCGATGCACAGCCCGACGACGGTTTCATTCAGCGGCAGGCGAAAAGAATCTTTGCGGAACGCGCGGCCTAAAATCATTCCGAGCAGCGGTAGCCACGCGACCGGGCCTTTCGCCAGAAAGCCGAGCGCCAACGCGCCGTAAAAAATCCACCACCATTTTTTGCGTTCGGAATTTTCCGGGCGCGTCAGTTCCCAGCCGCTCCACGCGGCGAGCGTGCAGAAAAAAATCATCGCCATGTCCGCCGTCGCCACGCGTCCGATGACCACGGCGACGTGCAGCGCGGTGAGAAACATCAGACCCGCAATCAGCGCGGTTTGGTTGTTAGAACGCTTCTTCGCCCAGCGCGCGAGCAGCAGCGCCGTGCCGATGCAGAACAAAGCCGATGGCAGCCGCGCGGCAAATTCATTCACGCCAAAAATATTGTAGCTCGCAATCTGGCACCAATAAATCAGCACCGGTTTGTCGAAGCGCCACGCGCCGTTGAACCACGGAACGATATAATCGCCGCGTTGAATCATCTCGCGCGAGGCCTCGGCAAAACGCGCTTCGTCGCGGTCGGTCAGCGGCAAAAGCCCGTTGCCGGCGAGTAGCAGCACGAGTCCCAAAAATAAAATCGTGCGCTGCGGCTTGGCGGCGAGCTTGTCGAACCAGGATGACATCGCACAAAGTTTAAGCGCAACAATTCCGCTGACGCCAGCGATTTGGATTTTTATTTAACTTGGCTGTGCCTACATTCAGGCCGTGCATCGTCCGTCTGAAACCCGTTTCCCCTGGCTGCTCTGGCTCATCGCCGGGGCGGTGGCGATTGGTGCGGGCTTTTTGCTGGATGACCGCGTTGGTGTTGCGCTGGACGCGACGAAAAATTCCGAGTTAAAAAACTTCGCGTGGTGGTGTTCCAAAATGGGCGAAGGCGAAATTGTCGGCGGCGCGGGAATCTTTTTTGCCGTGGTTTATTTTTTCTTGAATCGGCCACGCGTCGCGGCGCAGATTTTTTTTGTGGCGTGTTCGGCGTTGTTGATTGGTCTGGCCGGAACAATTTTGCGCGTGCTGGTTGGCCGGACGCGTCCCATGGGGCCGCACGGGCCGGACGGCGTGGCGCCGGGAGTTTACGGCGTGTGGCACGACGGCCATTGGATTATCGGGCAGGCGGCGTTCAGCGCGTTTCCTTCCGGCCACGCCGCGTTGGCGGCGGGGCTGGCGGTGACGGCCTGTCTGGTGCATCGCGGCTGGGGCGCGGTGGCGTGGATTTACGCGCTGGCGGTGATGTGGTCGCGCGTGGCGCTGCAATGGCATCATCTGTCCGACGTGCTGGCCTCGGCGGTGCTGGCGTTTCCGCTGGCATGGCTGCTGAAAAAATTTCTGGCGCGAAACGTGGAGTTTCATGCAGACAATTTTTATCGCGCGTGGAAAAGAAAATAGCTGCGCGCACCTGCCGCCAAGAATCCGCATGGCCTTGCTGACGCGGCTCTGATAATTTTCGCGCACCGCGTTTTGACCAGTTGCGGTTTTGGTGGCGGCGGAAATTTTTTTGAAATGAAAAACGTAGTTTTGCTAGGTTCAACCGGCAGCATTGGCACAAGCACCGTGAAGGTGGCGGAAGATTTGGCGGGTCAAATCCGGCTCATCGGCCTCGCGGCTGGCGGGAACGCAGACTTGTTGCTCGAACAAACGCGCCAGCATCAGCCCGACGTGGTGTCCATCAATGATCCCGCGAAGGCGAAGGAACTTCAGGCCAAACTCGGCGGGGCCACGAAAGTTCTCTGCGGCAACGAAGGTTTGCTCACGCTCGCGACTTTGCCGGAAGCGGACATTGTTTTGATCGCCATCGTCGGCACGGCGGGCTTGCAGCCGGCGCTCGCGGCGATTCGCGCTGGCAAAGACATCGCCGTGGCGTCGAAGGAAATTCTCGTGATGGCCGGCGAAATTGTGATGAGCGAGGCTCGCAAGCATGGCGTGAAAGTGCTCGCGGTGGACAGCGAACACTCCGCCATTTTCCAATGCCTCGACGGCAAGCCCACAGATTCTGTCCGCAAATTAATTTTGACCGCGAGCGGCGGGCCGTTCCGCAGCCAGACCGACTGGCCGAAAGAAAAGTTTTCCGAGATCACCGTCGAACGCGCGCTCAAGCATCCGTCGTGGGTCATGGGGCGCAAGATCACCATTGATTCCGCCACGCTCTTCAACAAGGGGCTGGAGATGATCGAGGCGCGCTGGCTGTTCGACATCGAGATGGCGCGCGTCGGCGTGGTGGTGCATCCGCAGAGCATCGTGCATTCGATGGTGGAATTCGTGGATGGCTCCATCATCGCGCAACTTTCCACGCCGGATATGTGTTTGCCGATTCAATACGCGCTGACCTATCCCGCCCGCGCCGCGAGCGACCGGGTGCAGACGAATTTTCCCAAGCTCAGCACGCTCACGTTCGAGGAGCCGGATGTGGAAAGATTTCCCGCCATCGAACTCGCGCGGCGGGCAGGGGAGATTGGCGGAACCTTGCCGGCCGTTTTGAACGCCGCGAACGAAGTCGCGGTCGAAGCGTTCGTGAATCGTAAAATCAACTTCCCACAAATCACCGCGACCGTTCGCCGCACGATGGACGCGCACCGAATCGTGGCGCAGCCGACGCTCGAACAAATTCTGGCCGCCGATGCGTGGGCGCGGGTTGAGGCGGCGCGGTAAGGTTTGCGGTAATTCGCTTCACTGATATAATTTTCCTGATTCGACATGACCATTTTGCATTACATTCTTATCGCGCTGGAAGTGATCTTGATTTTCAACCTCATCATCGGCGTGCATGAGCTGGGACATTTCCTCGCGGCACGCTGGCGCGGGCTGAAGGTGGAGCGCTTTGCCATCTGGTTCGGCAAGCCGATTTGGAAAAAGAAAATCGGCGATGTGGAATATGCCCTCGGCACGATTCCGTTTGGCGGCTACGTCTCGCTGCCGCAGATGGCCACGATGGAGGCCATCGAAGGCAAGGTCGAAGCTGATGCCGAAAAACTTCCCAACGTCTCGCCGCTCGACAAAATCATCGTGGCATTCGCCGGGCCGCTGTTCAGTTTTTTACTCGCGCTCGTTTTTGCCGTCATCGTCTGGCAGGTCGGCAAGCCCACGACAGAAGCGGACAACACCACGACGCTGGGCTGGGTTGACCCGGACGGTCCCGCTGGCCACGCGGGTTTGCGCGCCGGCGACACGGTGCTGGAAGTGGATGGCAATCCCGTGCATCACTTCTCCCCGACGTCTGCTGACAGTGTGAAGTGGCGTATCGTCACCAGCACCGGCACGAACATCGCCATCAAATACACCCGCGATGGTCAGGTAATGCCTGTGGTTTACGTTATCCCGACCAACCTGCCGTCCAAGTGGTATGAGCGCAAATCGCTCCGGCAAATCTTCGTGAACTACGCCGAGAAATCCATCATTGGCGACCTCGCCAGCAACAGTCCCGCCGCCGTGGCCGGTTTGAAACCGGGGGACGAAATTCTCGCGCTCGACGGCCAAAAAATTTACAGCCCGCTCGCCATCATCTTTGGCGAGGACGCTTTGACCAACAAACCGAACGTGCCCGTCAACTTCACTGTGAAACGCGGCAGCGAGCAGTTTGAGAAAAGCATTCTGGCGGTCAAACCCATTCAACCGACGAATGCCAGCGTGTCCTTTGGCATCACCGCGTGGCAGGGCGAAACCAATGTTATGCTCGTGCATCCGCAGCCGTGGGATCAGGTCAAAGCCAGCGCCGGACAGATTTTTAACACCTTCGGCGCCCTCTTTTCGCCCAAAGGCGACATCGGCGTGCAACAACTTGGCGGTGCAGTGATGATTATCCGCGTTTACAGTAACTTGTTTCAGGATGAAGACGGCTGGCGGCGCGTGCTCTGGTTTAGCGTCATTCTCAACGTGAACCTCGCGCTGCTGAACATGCTGCCGTTGCCCGTGCTCGACGGCGGACACATTTTGCTCTCGCTCATCGAACGCATCCGCCGCCGCCCGGTCAGCGCGAAGCTTTTGAATTTCATCCAGAGCGGGTTCGCCGCGCTGCTCATCGTCTTCATGATTTACATCGCATTTTTCGACGCTGGCGACTGGTTCCGCAGCGCGCACACCGGTCATGATGTGCCGGTGGTTTTTTCAAACCAAGCCGCGACGGGCGCTCACGTTGATGTCGAGCCGGGGCAGACCAAAACTCTTTTTCCGTTGAAATAATTTCCCATGCGCTACTGCGAATCTCCCTATTTTCATCATCGCCGCCAGACCCGCGAGATTGTCATCGGTGATCCAGCGAACGGCGGCGTCATCATGGGCGGCAACCATCCCGTCGTGAAGCAGTCCATGCTCACGTGCGATACAATGGACACCGCGCTCTCCATCAAGCAGACGCTCGAACTCGTTGCCGTCGGCTGCCAGATTGTCCGCATCACGGCGCCGACGGTGAAGGACGCGGCAAACTTGCAGAACATCGTCGCTGAACTCCGCAAGCAGGGTTGCAACGTGCCGATTGTGGCCGACATCCATTTCAAGCCCGACGCCGCGATGGAAGCGGTGAAATGGGTGGAAGTCATCCGCGTCAATCCCGGTAACTACGCCGATTCAAAAAAATTCGCCATCAAGGAATACTCCGACGAGCAGTATCAGGAAGAGTTGAAGCGCATTGATGAAAAATTTTCCCCGCTCGTGCTGGAATGCAAGCGCCTCAAGCGGGCGATGCGGATCGGCACGAACCATGGCTCGTTGAGCGACCGCATCATGAACCGCTTCGGCGACACGCCGCTCGGCATGGTGGAGAGTGCGCTGGAATTCGCCCGCATCTGCCGCAAGCATGATTTCCACAACTTCAAGTTCTCGATGAAGTCGAGCAACCCGAAGGTGATGATCGAGTGCTACCGCCTGCTCGTCGCGCGGCTGGAGCAGGAAGGCGCGGATTGGAATTATCCGATTCATCTCGGCGTCACGGAAGCTGGCGAAGGCGAAGACGGTCGCATCAAAAGCGCCATCGGCATCGGCTCGCTCCTGTGCGATGGACTGGGCGACACGATTCGTGTTTCGCTCACGGAAGACTCACCGCGCGAGATTGAAGTCTGCACGGACTTGCTCGCGCAGATTCCGCTTCTCTCGAATTCCAAAATCAAAATAGCGGAAGCGAATTTTCCCTTCGACCCGTTTCATTTTGAACGCCGCGTCACGCCGGAGATTGAACTCAATGAAACCGTAAAGTGCGGCGGCGAACAATTGATTCGTGTCGTTGTCACGCGCTCGACGTTCGACAAAGTCGCTCCGAAGATCCGTCCGAAAGACGACGTGAAGCCGGAAGCGGTTTACGAAGATCTCAACATTTTTGAAATTGATCCGACGCAGGATTTTGAAATCAACTGCGAGACGCAGCTTGTGACCGTGAAAGATGGCGTGAATCTTCCGGCCATCACCGCGTTCCGTTTGCTCGCGGCAAAATTAAAACAACTCGGACGCAACAATCCCATCCTGCTCAAGGACTGCATTAACTTTGAACCCGTGCCGCTGGAGCCGAAGATCGCCTTGCTCCGCGCGTCCGTCGTCATCGGCTCGCTGCTGGCGGACGGCATCGGCGATGCGATTCTCGTGCGCGGCGAATCTGGCGCGGGAATGTCGCTGCGGCTCGCTTATAATATTTTGCAAGCCGCCGGTTGTCGCAGCTTCAAGACGGATTACGTTGCGTGTCCGAGCTGCGGCCGCACGCTGTTCAATTTGCAGACCGTCACCGCGCGCATCAAGGCGCGCACCGAACATCTCAAAGGCGTGAAGATCGCCATCATGGGCTGTATTGTGAACGGTCCCGGCGAAATGGCCGACGCGGATTTCGGCTACGTCGGCGGCGCGC
>CAIKKJ010000082.1 GCA_903827955.1 uncultured Verrucomicrobia subdivision 3 bacterium | reverse complement strand
GGTGAGACAGTCATCGCCTCCAGCACGGAAAACGAGTGGGGGCTCGATGTGGAGCGACTCGAACTGCAATGGTCACCGAGTGAATATTTCAACGTGGACATGGGGCGCTTCCACACGCAGATGGGCTATTACAATACCGCCTATCATCATGGAACGTGGTTCCAAAATGCCGTCGGCCGCCCGGACTTTTTGGAATATGAAGACTCCGGCGGGCTGCTGCCGGTGCATAGCGTGGGCCTCTCCATCCACGGAACAGTTCCGAGCGGTGGGCTGAATCTCACCTACTATCTCGAAGTCGCGAACGGCCGCAACTACACCACCTCCAGCGGCCAGACGCAAAACGTCGCTGACAACAACAACGACAAGGCCATCAACCTCGCGCTCGTTGCCAAGCCCGACTGGTTCCCCGGCGGCCAATTCGGCGTCGGCGCGTATCACGACACGCTGAATCCGGAAGGGTTGCCGCGCACGGACGAATGGATCTGGAACGCGCATGTCGCCTGGCACAGCGCGGTCTGGGAATTGATGGCGGAAGGATTTTTGCTGCGCCACCACGTGACCGGCGACGACTCGCACTACACGCCGATGTTCTATGTGCAAGCGGCACGGAAGTTCGGCAAATACACGCCGTATGCCCGCTTCACCTACGCCAACGCCTCGGCCAACGATGCGATTTACACGACGATTCTCAACCAGGGCGGATTGCACTACGGCCCCAGCATCGGCCTGCGCTACGACCTCTCGACCTACGTCGCCTTCAAGCTGCAATACGACTACGCCATTGACACCGGCAACGTCAACGCCAGCGAACTTACCTTCCAAGCGTCCTTTGCCTTTTAAGAAATGGAGGAAATGTGTTTAAGAAAATTTTCATCCTCACCATCGGCCTCAGTCTGAACCTCGGCCGCGCCAGCGCCCAGGACAAGGCATCCGACCTCGCCATCATCGTTAACAAAAACAGCGCGCTCGACAATGTCACCAGCGAAGAACTGGTGAAAATTTTCCGCGCGGAAAAAGCTAAAGGTCCGGATGGAGTTCGCTTCGCCGTCACAACGCGTGAAGCTGGCTCCGCCGAACGTGCGGCCGCGCTTTCGCAAATCTACAAAATGGACGTGGACGCCTACTCGAAATATTTTCTGCAGGCCACTTTCGTCGGGCTCGTGCAATCCGCACCACGGCCGCTAAACGGTTCGGCCACGTCCAAGCAATTCGTCTCCGTGACCCCCGGCGCCATCAGCTACGTGCGCGGCAGCGATACGGACGACTCTGTGAAAACTCTCAAGGTGGACGGCAAATCACCCGGCGAATCCGGCTACCCGCTTAAGGTCAAATAAATTTCACGCCTAAAAAACAAAACCCCGTTCCTCCAACTTGGAAGAACGGGGTGAATTTTTTACAGCCGTTCAGCGGCCCAGCCACGCGGCGACGCTTTCGCCCGCCCACGTCTGCTCCACTTTCTGCCGCGTGCGCACGGCGGCGTATTTTTTGCCGCTCACCAAAATTTCCGCCGTCAGCGGCCGCGTGTTGTAAGTGCTCGCCATCACGAAGCCGTAGGCACCCGCGCTCATCAGCGCCAGATGCTCGCCCTCGGCGAACTTCGGCAGCGGCCGGTCTTTGCAAAAATAATCGCCGGACTCACACACGCCGCCGACCACGTCGCTCGACATCGTCGGGCGCGTTTTTTTCTCCACCGGCAAGATTTGGTGATACGCCTCGTAGAACGCCGGACGGATCAAATCATTCATGGCGGCGTCCACGATGACGAAATTTTTCCGTCCCGTGCGCTTCACATATTCGACGTGCGTGACCAGCACACCCGCGTTGCCGGAGATGAAGCGGCCCGGCTCCATCAAAATTTTCAAACCCAGAGTCTTCAAAAGCGGCAGCAAACGATCTGCGTATTTTTGCGGCGTCAAAATGTTTTTGGCGGCGGTGGACTTCCACCACTTGGCCGAACCGCTTTCCAGCGCGGGCTTGTAAACGATGCCCAGTCCGCCGCCGATGCTGAAAAATTCGATGCCGTGCTTCGCCTTCAACTTCGCCACGAGCGGCAGCATTTTTTTTACGGCTACTTCGAAGGGCGTCGCCTCCGTGATCTGCGAGCCGATGTGCATCTGCACGCCGCGCAACCGGAGATTTTTCAATTTTGATGCGCGGGCATACACGCCCTCGATGGACTCGAATGCGATGCCGAATTTATCTTCGTAAGTGCCCGTCGTGATTTTTGCGTGCGTCTTGGCGGCCACGTTCGGGTTCACGCGCACAGCCACCGACGCGATTTTTTTCAAGCGCGCCGCGACCTTGTTGATGCGCACGAGCTCCGGCTCGCTCTCGGCGTTGAAACAATAAACACACTGCTTCAGCGCAAATTCAATCTCCGCTTCCGTCTTCGCCGCGCCGGCGAACACGCACTTCGCCGGGTCGCCGCCCGCCTTGATGACGCGCATGAGTTCGCCCACGCTCACGATGTCGAAACCGCTGCCGCAGTTGGCGAGCGTGCGCAGCACAGAAAGGTTCGAGTTGGATTTCACCGCGAAGCAGACCATGTGGTTCACCGGCTTCATCGCCCGATCCAGCTTGTGAAAATGGTCTTCCAGCGTGGCCTGCGAATAAACGTAGAGCGGCGTGCCGAATTTTTTCACGAGCGTGTCCAGGCCGACACCTTCGCAAGTGAGTTTATTTCCGACGTAATGAAATTGGTGCATAAAGCGGACATTTTATGCAGACGCGGCGAAAGTTCAAGGTTCGGTTGTAAGTCAGTTAGCCATGTATGCCAAAAATTGTCGCAGGAAAAACCATTTGCCGGTTGCGGCGCAGGCGGATTTTTCAGATTTTAACGCGCGTGAAAACCAAACGCGCTTTGCTCTCCGTTTCCGACAAGACCGGCCTCGTCTCTTTTGCCCTGGCTCTGGTGCAGTCCAATTACGAACTCATCTCCACCGGCGGCACGGCCAAGACACTGCGCGATGCCGGCCTGCCCGTGAAAGATATTTCCGAGCACACCGGCTTTCCCGAAATGCTCGACGGCCGCGTTAAGACACTCCACCCGCTCGTCCACGGCGGCCTGCTCTACGTTCGCGGCAACGCCATGCACGAAGCGGCGGTCAAGCAGCACGGCATTAAGTCCATTGATTTGGTGGTCGTAAATCTTTATCCGTTCGAGGCCACCGTCGCGAAGCCGGACGTGAAACTGCATGATGCCATTGAAAATATCGACATCGGCGGCCCTTCGATGCTCCGCAGCGCGGCAAAAAACCACGACAGTGTGACCGTCATTGTGGATCCGACGGACTACGCGGAAGTCGCCGAGCAGATCAAAGCAAAAGGCGAGACCACGCTGGAACTGCGCCGCAAACTCTGCGCGAAAGTTTATGCGCGCACCGCCGCCTACGACGCCGCGATTGCCGCGCATTTGCAAAAGGAATTTTCAGCGGACAAAAGTATATTGCCCGCGTCGCTCACCATTTCCGCGCCGCTCGCGCAGCCATTGCGCTACGGCGAAAACCCGCACCAGACGGCGGCGCTTTACGGAAAATTTTCCGAGTATTTCAAACAGCTCCACGGCAAGGAACTTTCTTATAACAATATTTTGGACCTCACTGCCGCCGCCGCGCTCATCGCGGAATTCAAGACGGATGTGCCGACGCTCGCGATTCTCAAGCACACCAATCCGTGCGGCGTCGGCCAGGGCGCGAACTTGCGCGAGGCGTGGGACAAGGCGTTCGCCACGGACAAGCAGGCGCCGTTCGGTGGCATCATCGCGGTGAACCAGACGCTCGACGCGGCGTGCGCGGAGGCGATTGCGGAAATTTTTAGCGAGGTCATTGTCGCACCGGAATTCACGCCGGACGCGCTGGCGATTTTGCAGAAGAAAAAAAATCTGCGCCTGCTCGTCATCCAGAAATGTCCGCTTGCGGCGACGCCGTGGGATGTGCGCAGCGTGGGCGCGGATTCGTTTTTGTTGCAGCAGCGCGATTTGAAAGTGACGACGGCGGCGGAGTTGAAAATTGTCACCAAACGTCAGCCGACGGAAGCGGAATTGAAGGCGATGCTGTTCGGCTGGCGCATCGTAAAACACTTGAAATCAAACGCGATTCTCTACGTCGGCGAAGGCCGCACGCTCGGCACTGGCGCGGGCCAGATGAGCCGCGTGGACAGCAGCCGCATCGCCGTGTGGAAGGCGGGCGAGGCGAAATTGCCGCTCGCGGGCAGCGTGGTTTGCAGCGATGCATTTTTTCCGTTTCCCGACGGACTCATCGCCGCCGCCGAGGCGGGAGCGACGGCCGCGATTCAGCCCGGCGGCTCGGTGAAGGACGCGGAAGTCATCGCGGCGGCGGATGCGCGCGGCCTGGCGATGGCGTTCACCGGCGCGCGGCATTTCCGGCACTGAAAAAATTTCAGATTGAAGGTTGCAGGTTGGCACCCCGGTGCGGCCGGCAATTTTTATTTCCGCAATTTCAGCAGCATGACGATCTGCGCTGCGGTAAGACCGGCAAGGAGGACCCAGAAAAAAAGTTCGCGCAGCGTCAGACCGCGCAGTTCAGCGGGCGCGAGCCAGAACTGGATTTTGGCGGAGCCGAAGGAGAGGACATCGCCGTTGCGGAGGCGCACGGAATTTTGCGGCTGGTCGTTGACGGCGCAAAAAGTTTCTGGGGCGGCCTTGAGGATGAAGCCTTCGCGCTTGTGAAATTTTAGGTTGAGATGTTCGTCCCAAACACCGTCGTCATCGAGACACAGGTCGTTATGCGGCGCGCGGCCGATGCCAAAAGGAAACTGGCGGACGAAAATAATTTCGCCCGCCAGTTTGCCGGAAAGGATGCGGAGTTGAACCATCAGAACGAGCGTTTCTTGACCTGAATCTGGTCGCCTGGATAGACCGGCGGGTCGGGCGCCTCACCATTCAGGATGGCGTCGCAATTGAGTTTGAACCGCTGGCCGTTGGAACGGATGAGCATGACGTTTTTGTGATTGGCAAAGTCGGCGAAGTCGCCAGCGGAGGTGATGGCCTTGGTAACGGTAATCTGGCCGACGTAAATCTGGCGGCCAGGGCTTTTCACTTCGCCGCGAACGTAATAGACGCGGTCGCCGGCCTTGACGGTAACGGTGAGGTGCGTATAAATCGTAGGGACGTAAAGGTCGTGAATGGATTTTTCAAGTTCACCGGTGGTTTTGCCGCCGGCTTTGACTGTGCCGATGTCGGATAGGGTGATAGTTCCGTCATCATTGATGGTTTTTTCCTGCGCTGGAAGCGGGTCAGGCAAGCCGTCGAACGAGATGGTGATGCTGTCGCCGACATGCAGACGGGCAGCAGAAGGGGCATTGGTATCGCTTCCGTCGGGAGCGGCCATGACACCGGAATAATCTGGCGTGGCGCAACCAGCCAGCGCGAGCGCCAGCATTGGGAGCAAGAACAATGACTTCAACGGAAATTTTTCAGGTGACTGGATGTTGGTCAATTTCATCAGCGGAATCAATTACTTGGGTTTTATGGTGATATATCAGTATCACCTTTACCGGCCTTGGCGTCGGCCTCCTGTTCGGACGGAGTGCGGGAATAATAGTAGTCGTGGTAGTAGCCGCTGTAGTAGTAGTAGCCCTCGTCCTGCGACATGTTGATGTTGTTGAGCACCATGCCGACGAAGTTGCCGCCGACTTTTTCGATCATCTGCTTGGCGCGGATGGTCATGGGCTGCGGATAACGGCGGTATTGGATGACTTGCATGACGAGATCCACTTCGCTCGCGAGAATGGAGGCGTCGCTCACACCAAGAATCGGGGGTGAATCAAAGAAGATGAAGTCGTAGCGCTGCTTCAGTTCGGTGATCATTTCCTTCATCTGCGCAGAACCGAGAATACCCATGGCGCTGTTCGGCAATTTGCCGCTGGCCATGAAGTCAAGGTTGGGCACCTGCGTGGTCTGAACGATTTCCACGAGGGTGTTTTGCTTGAGGAGATAATTGGTAAGACCAAGGTTGTTCGCAACCTTGAACAATTTATGCAACGTAGGACGACGCAAGTCGGAGTCCACGATAAGCACGCGGTTGCCGGCCTGGGAAAACACGGTGGCGAGGTTGATGGTCGTGGTGGACTTGCCTTCGCCAGCACCGGCGCTGACGATGACGATGGTGTTGAGTTTTTCGTCCTGGCGTGAGAACAGCAGGTTGGTGCGCAGCACGCGGTAGGCTTCGGCGTGTTTGCTTTCCGCGCCTTCTTCAAGCAGGTAGCCGATGTTCTGCGGGATGACGCCAAGCACCGGGGCTTGGAAGGTGCGTTCGACATCGTCAATGGTCTTCACGCTCGTGTCGAGGTATTCAATGAAGAACGCCAGACCAATGCCCATAACGAGACCGAAAATCAAACCGAGGATGATGTTCACCGGTTTGTTTGGTTTGACCGGAACCTTGCCGGGTTCGGCAGCATCGGTCAACTGCACCATGGAAGTGGTGGGGATTTCCATGTCAGTGATCAAGGCGGTAATCTTGAGTCCCAACATTTTATGGGAATCACCTAATTCGAGTAACTTGCGCTTCTCTGCGTAGTAAGGCTGAAACTTGGTAGCATTTTCAAAATCCATGGTTTTGGCGGTAGCAACCTGATTGGAAAGTGAATTCAACGAGGCACGGGTGGTGCCCAGTTCCGTTTCCAACCCGGCCAGAATCCCGGCAATCCGGTCGTTGATCTGCTGGTCGAGCGTATCAATCAGTTTCTGGATGCGAACAACATTCAGGTTGTTCGTGGCGTTGTAGTCAACGACTTTGCCGGCCATGTTGCGCTGCGCCTCGTGCAATTGCGACAACATGCTGGAAAGTTCCGAGTCGGCCACGAGATTGGGCAGGACGTCGCGCAGTTTGTTTGGATTGCTCTCGTTGATGGCTTTCAATGAATTGAGCTTTTCCTGTTGCTCCATGTATCGTTTCCGGTCCTCCAACATGGTTTCATTGATGCGGCGCAACTCGTCTTTTTCCAGCGAGGGCGTCGGCGACATACTGGTGGCGTCGTCAATGATCTTCATGCTGCTGCGCATGTAATCCACGTTGGTCTGGATGGTCTCCAAAATGTTGGACTCTTCCAGATACTTTGCCATGAGCGCGTTCAAGCCGCTTTCGACTGTCTTGCGCAGGTTGCTTACCCGGTAATTCTGGTAAGCGGTGGCAATCTGATTGGCGAGCGCCGCAGCCTCGTTTTTGTCATCGCTGTAAACGGTGATGGCGATGAGCTTGGTGTTGCGCACGGGCGCCAGTGCCATGCGGCCCTTGAGAATTTCCAGCGTCTCCGTGGTCTTGAGGGTTTCGCCGTTGAAATATTTTTTACCCCAAACATCGTTCAGGTTCATCGTGCTGATCACATTGCTCAACACGAGCTGTGACTGCATGATTTCAAAGGTGGTCTGGATGAAAAACGGGTCGTAACCAAACTGGGTGGAGGCTGGCGTGCTCATGCCCTGGATGATGCCGCCATCGTTTTCAACCTTGATTTTAGCCGTGCTGGAATAAGATTCCGGCAGGATGAACGTCACCGCCGTGGCGATGATGGCGGTGATGAGAAATACAGTGATGATGATCGCCTTGCGGATGCGAATGACACGCCAGTAATCCAGAAAATGCAGCCGCGCCTCGGGGGGCGCGGCGGGTGCGGGTGCTGGCGGTTTAATTGGTTCCATACTTGTAAAAATAAACAGGAGCCATGTTTGGACAAGGCTCCCTACTTTGCGTTCAAATCATGCGGTGAATGACGGGAAAGTTCAGAAGTTGGCTGTCAATCCCATGTAGACACGGTTGCGAATGTAGCCGCGCGCCGTCAGTCCGGAAATCAGGTCATCAAAGTTGTAACCCACGTCGGCGGAGAAATGACGATTGATGATGTAGTTCAAATTGAGTCCAAGGTTGAAATCTTCCTCATCCGCCGAAGCTGCCAGACCGTTCTCAAAAGTGGAGTATTGGAAGCGGCCGATGACCGTTGCAACCAATTTGTCCGTGATGCGATGATTTAAATCGGCATACACCGTGGTGGCGTGCTGGTATTGCGTGATTCCACCTTTTGCGCCGGGTTGGATTGCGTCCGTGGCGTTTTGCGAATGCGTGACACCGAGTTGCACATAGCTGCCGGGCGAATAGGTGTAGCTCAACGACGCATTGGCGCTGGGGGCAATCGTCTGGGAACTGTTGAACGGATCATTGGAATTATCAGAGAAAGACGCACCGACCGTCATCAACAAACTCAAGTTTGAGGTGATTTTGCGATCCAAACCGATATGCACCTCGTGCGACATGCCGTCGCGTGAGCTGCTTTGGTAGACGTAGGATTGAACAATGGTGGGCGCGCCCTGATAGTAATAATTGAAAACAGCCACCGGCTCATTGCCAATATAATTAACCCAACTTAAATCATAGCCAAGGCTGATGACGGTCTCTGGATTCAATGTCCAGTTCAAATCCAGACCGACACTCTGCTCAATACGATCCAATAAACCTGCCAAGCTCGCGCCAGTTCCATTCAACTGCCGATAACCCGGCTGACCAGGATTAATGGCATAACCAACGGTGTTGGTCGGATTAATCACTCCAATTGGCGCAGATACGCTGCCTCCACTATTGTCATAGCTATAAAAATCATTGCCGTAGTGCAGTGACGTGCCGAACATTTTCGTCCACTGCGTGTCGAGCGAAACTGTCGCGTGGTTGGCCAGATTATTACCGTTGATGCGATACTCGACCGCGTGCGCTCCAGTGCCCTGCAGCAAATCCGGTTCCTGACCGACAGACAAGGTGTCCGTCACCTTCACATGCCAATGCTCATTGATTGCGTGTTCCAGCCAGACTTCCACCTGATGCGTCTGGTCAAACGGATTTAAACCCAGAGAATCACGGTCATTGTAATAATACAGTCCGTAGTTGTAACGGATGCCCATGTCTGTCTGTTGCAACGGCAGGTTGAAAGAAACGGTCGGAGCAACTTCAGCACCCCAGCTACCTTTTTTGGTATTGCTGATGTTGTAATTGTCGTCGTAAAAACCCCGCAAAGTCCCAGAAATACTCCACGCCTTCGGTGAAACGGATTCCAAACCTGCCGCAAAAACCGGTTGCAGCGCGGTGGCACTCATGGCCACCAGCCCCGTAGAGACAAAAAATTTCTTCATAGATACGTCTTCTGGACTTTGGATTTAGACTGCCCGCACCTTTTGCCATTCAAAATAAATGCTGGGGAGCGAAAACTATCTCAAGGCTATCGCCTGACAAGCCCAGCGTCAAAAGTTTTTTCGGGATTTATTAACCACCAAAACTGTCGAAAACCGTGCAAATGACGCCATTACGTCATTTGACTGTCACTTTTCGTTTCAATTCATTTTGCAGCAATTTTAAATTTAGCGTGTTCACCACGTCCGCGCGTTCCAGCCAACCCTTCCGCGCCATGCCCGCACCGAGCCGCAAAAATCCCGCATGCGCATTCCGGTGCGCGTCCGGATTGATGACACATTTCACGCCCTTGCTCTTCGCGTAAAACCAGTGCCGCCAGTCCAAATCAAACCGCCAAGGATTGCAATTCAGCTCGATCCACGTTCCCGTCGCCGCGCAAGCGTCAATCACCGCATGGACATTCAGCGGATACGCCTCGCGCTCCAGCAACAACCGCCCCGTCAGATGGCCAAGCATGTGGACGTGCGGGTTTTCCGCCGCGCGAATAAGCCGTTTGGTGTTCTCCGCCTCGTTGCTGCCCGCGACGTGCAAACTCGCCACCACCACATCGAGTTCCGCCAAAACCTCGTCCGGAAAATCCAATCCATCCTTGAGAATGTCCACCTCGCTGCCGGTCAACAGCCTGAAATCACTCCCGCGCGCCGCGATTTTCTCGTTCAACTTCTTTATCTCCACGATTTGCTCCCGCAGCCGTTTCGCATCCAGCCCGTTCGCCTGAAACGACGCCTTCGAGTGATCCGTGATGGCCCAGTATTCCAAACCCAGCTCCTCCATGTGCGCCGCAATTTCCTCCAACGTGTTCTTGCCGTCGCTCCACGTCGAGTGATTGTGCAACGCGCCTTTGAGCTGCGTCCACTCGATGAGCTTGGGCAAATCATTTTTCTCGGCAGCGGAAAATTCCCCGTGGTCTTCCCGCAACTCCGGCGGCACAAACACCAAGTCCAGCTTGGCGAAAATCTCCGCCTCGTCCGCGCACTTCACCAGCAGCTTCGCATCGCGCGTTTCCTCGGTGGACTTGAACAAGCCGTATTCATTCAGCCGCAAACCACGCTGAATCGCGCGCTGCCGCATCACGATGTTGTGCTCCTTGCTGCCGGTGAAATACGCCAGCGCAAACGGAAATTCCGCATCGCTCACCACGCGCAAATCGCATTGAATTCCACCCTCCAAAATCACGCTCGCCTTCGTCTCGCCTTTTGCGAGCACCTTCACGATGCCCGGCTGCGTCACAAAAAAGTTAATCACCTCCGTCGGTTTTTTCGACGAGGCCAGCAGATCAATGTCGCCGATGATTTCCTTGAACCGCCGCAAGCTCCCCGCCGTGCTGCACCGGATTACCGCCGGATGCTCGCGCAAAATTTCCAGCATTGGTTCCGCCACCGCCAACGCATCGCCGAGCCGGTGTTTGCTTGCGTAAGTGCGCTTGAGCTCGATGCCCTCCAAAATATTCGCCTGCGTTTTTTCGCCGAAGCCGTCGAGTTCCGCGACCTTGCCCGCCTTGCACGCGGCCTCCAATTTTGCAATCGAATCCACGCCCAGTTTTTTCTGCATCGCCTGGATTTTTTTGGGGCCGAGACCGGAAATTTCCAGCATCTGGATCAGCCCCGGCGGAATCGAAGCCTTCAGCTCGTCGTAGTATTTTAATTTTCCCGTCTCGACCAGCTCCGTGATTTTCTGTTCCAACGCCTCGCCGATGCCCTTGATTTCGCCCAGCCGTTTTTCCGCGACCAGTTTTTCCAGCGGTTCGGTCAAACCCTGAATCGTCCGCGCGCCGTTGCCGTAAGCGCGCGTCTTGAACGGGTTCTCGCCCTTCAATTCCAAGAGCGTTCCAATCTCCACCAAAATCTCGGCCACTTTGTCTTTGTCCATGCCGGTGATTTTATCCGTAGCTGGCAAAGATTTCACGGATTAAAAATCTGCGGCCATCTGCGAAATCTACGAAATCTGCGGACAACCTCGCGCCTTTGCGTTAATTTTTTGCCGTGAACAATCTGGTCATCCGCCCGCTGTGCGGCGCCGCCGAGGCGCACGCTTGCACCGCACGGCTGATGGAATTCGGCCCGTGGCGCACGCGTGCCGGCAGAAAAACTTTTCGCCGATCTCACGAATCCACAACGCACGGTGTTCGTTGCCGAATTGGATGAAATGATTTCCGGCGTGCTCATTTTGCATCTTGGCGGTTCGTTCGATGGCTACATTCAACTGCTGGCTGTGTTTCCCGAATTTCAAAACCGCCGGCTCGGAGAAAAAATCATGCGGTTTGCGGAAGACAAAATCTTCCAGCGCAGCAAAAATGTTTTTCTGTGCGTGTCGGATTTTAATTTTCGGGCGCAAAAATTTTATGAGCGGCTCGGCTACCAGAAAACCGGCGCACTGGAAAATTTTCTTGTCGCCGGCCAGAATGAAATTCTGCTGCGCAAGACGCGCGGGCCGCTGCTGGAGTTTTCCGCGCAGAAATGAAATCATCGCCGCCATGACGAAACGAAAAATCCTTCCCATCGCCCTGACCATCGCCGGTTCCGACAGCGGCGGCGGCGCGGGCATCCAGGCGGATTTGAAAACTTTTGCCGCGCTTGGCGTTCACGGCACGAGCGCCATCGCCTGCCTCACCGCGCAAAATCCAAAGCGCGTGCTCGGCGCAGAAGCGTGCTCGCCGAAAATGTTGCGGCAACAAATCGAAGCCGTGTTTGCCGAGCTAAACCCAGCGGCGGTGAAAACGGGAATGTTGTTCACGGCGGAAAACATTTCGGTCGTCGCGGCGTTTTTGGGGAACTCAAAACTCAAAACCAAAAAGTTAAAACTGGTGGTTGACCCGGTGATGGTCTCCACCAGCGGCGCGCGACTGCTGAAATTTTCCGCCGAAAAAATCCTGAAAGAAAAACTTCTGCCACTGGCCGCGCTCGTCACGCCAAACCTGGATGAGGCGGAAATCCTGGCGGGACAGAAAATTTCCTCGCCGGAACAGATGCGCGAAGCCGCGCGGAAAATCCATTCGGAGTTCGGCTGCGCGGTTTTGTTGAAGGGCGGCCACCTGAAGAATTGCCTTGAGGCCATTGATGTTTTCTTTGATGGCGAAACGGAATTACTGCTGACTGCGCCATTCGTGCGCGGTGTTTCCACGCACGGCACGGGCTGCACTTACTCGGCGGCAATCTGCGCCGCGCTCGCGCTCGGCCACGATTTGCCGCACGCGGTGGAGATCGGCAAAAATTTCATCACGGACGCGATTGCCGAAAGCTACAAAATCGGCCGGCATTTCGCCCTGGGCCAGCTCACAGGTTCGGCTTCCGCAGCCGGAAAAGCTGCGCAGCATTTGTCGCATTCAGGAAAATGTTGTTCAGACCATTCGTGATGGCGGGCACGGAAAATCCATTCGTGCTCCACGCGCCGGACAAAAGATTCGTTCGTGCTTCCACAAAAAAACCTGCCGGATACAACGGCCATTGCAACACCGTATTCGTGCCGCCGGCCATCGCCAGCACCGGCGGCGGCGCAAACTCCCACGCCAGTGCGTAGGCTTCGTTGGTCGTCACCGTTGAGCCGCCGGCTTTCCAGACCTGCAAATCATAGCGGCCTTGTGCGAGGTTGGTCGTGTAGAGGTGCTCAACGTTGTCCACCAGGCTGGTGCTGCACAAGACGAGATTGCTGTTGGCACAGTTGTAGAGGAACAGGTTCAGGTTGTTGATGGAAGTTTTGTTGTAGTGCCGGTTCCAGACAAGCGTGGCGGTGGTAGTGAACTTCACGGCGGCAACGCTGTTTGACACGTTGAAATAATAATGCCGGATGGCGTCGCTGCTGGCGCTGCTGGTGTTGGTCGCAAAATCCCAGCCGCTCAAAACAGCCACCGTGCCGGTCGCACCGGTCGGCGGATGCGCGGCGTTCAGGGAAACGGTGTTGGTAAAAATACTGGCACGCTTGCCGCCAGCGAGTTGCTTCCAGGCATTGAAAATGTTCACCACCCCCGCACCGTAACGTGCATCGAGCGGCGCGGAATTTGCGTTCGTCCAGTCCGCTGGCTTGACCGCACCGTTGAGCAGCAGGGCTTTGATTGTGCGCAGGTCAAAGGCAGCATTGGTGTCGCCGCCGCCATCGCCACGCAACGCCGCCTGTTCGAGCATCGCCGCCGCGCCGCTCACGAGCGCCGTGGAAGTGCTGGTGTAGACGGAAATGCCGGTGATGTCCGGCTTGCAACGACCGCCGAACGGTGTCGGGCCGATGCTGCCGCTGTTGTTGAAATTGTAATACGCACCGACGCTGATGCCGTTGTAGCACGTGGAGGGCGGCAGCACCGGCCCGCCGTTGCCCGCGCCGGAAATAAAAAGCGTTTTGAACTGCGCGGCGTAGTTGTCGTAAATCGTGTCGTAAGCGGATTGAAAATTGGTGTCCGTGTCCGTGAAACTCTGGTTCACCACGGTCGCCGTAATGGGCGAAAGCACCTCTACCACGTTGGTGATGAAATAATTCGCCTCGTAACCATCAATGCGCGACACGTTGGTGGCCACGCCGTAGGACAGGCCGTAAAAATAATTCCCCACATCGTTGTCCGCATGGTTGGATTCCGCGCCGATGGCGTTGGGAAAATTGGTCGTCGTGCCGAGCGATGAAGTGTAGGTGAATTTTGTCGCGGGCTGGTTGACCGCAGCCGGGTTTACCTGCCACGTTAAATTGTCCGAGGTTAGCGAACCTTCCGGCTGCGCCACGCGGATGCCGGCGCCGTCCAGATTCGTCGTCGCACGCATCGCCGTGATGCCGATGTCATCCAAAAAATACGCGTGTGCGGCGCGGCAACAGAGCATTACCGCTGTCAAAAAAAATCCGGTGCGCATGAAATAATTCATCAGCTGACTGGCAACAGTATAATCCCGCTTGGGCAGAAACTCCAGCCGCGCCGCGAAAAATCCTGTTTAATTCCGGTGGTTGCGGTAATTTTTGCGCGTGTCCGAATCGCTCGTCGTCAACGAAATCTATTTGAGTCTGCAAGGCGAAAGCACCTTTGCCGGGCTGCCATGCATTTTCATCCGACTCACCGGCTGCGACCTGCGCTGTTCGTTTTGCGACACAGCCTACGCCTTCACCGAGGGCAAAAAGAAAACGCTCGACGAAATTTTGGCGGAAGTAAAACGGCAGGCCGCGCCATTTTTGAATTCAAAATCAAAAGTTCAAAATTCAAAACTTCCACTCGTCGAACTGACCGGCGGCGAACCGTTGCTCCAAAAAAATTCCCAACCGCTCATGCAGTCGCTTTGCGACGCCGGCTTCACCGTTTTGATCGAGACGAGCGGCGCGCATGACATTTCCAAAATTGATCCACGCGTCCACCGCATCATGGATTTGAAATGTCCGGCCAGCGGTGAGGTGGAACGCAATTTGTTTTCAAACATCGCGCATCTCAAATCTACGGACGAAATCAAATTCGTCATCGGCACACAGGAAGATTATGACTGGGCCAAACAGCAGATTGCCGCGCACAAGCTGGATGCCATTTGTCCCCTGCTCTGCTCCTGGGTGCACCCGCTCGCGCCGGAACAGCAGAGCAAAGTGCTAAAAAAAGTTCCCGCCGGCCTCACGCCCATTTCGCGGAAAGATTTGGCGGAAAAAATCATCGCCGACGCGTTGCCCGTGCGCTTCCAAATCCAGCAGCACAAAATCATCTGGCCGCCGGAACAGCGCGGGGTTTGAAATGAGCAAGACCAAAAAAGTTCTCCAGACGCTGCGCGACTACGAATCGCGCAACGTGCTGTTCACCGATCCAGACGGCTCGTGGCCGATTGTCTGGGAGCGTGCCCAAGGCGTTCACGTTTGGGATGCGGAAGGCAAAAAATATTTGGACCTCACCGCCGCGTTTGGCGTCGCCGCCG